>JAHBAN010000142.1 GCA_018500075.1 Flavobacteriia bacterium
AGATGTGTATAAGAGACAGGAACAACGACAGCGCCCAGCAAAACCATATAGCCCCAGCTTTGGTCTGGCACAGTCAGGCTCGGCGCAAGCAGCGCGGCAGCCAGCGCCGTCAGCAGGCCCGACAGGCCCATCGCAGGCACCATGCTGATCTCTTTTTGGGCGCGCGCAATCGAAAATGTCAGCGCCAGCGAGACTGCGCCGCCAAAAGCCGCCAGATCCCCGAGCAGGCTTCCTGCGCCGCGCGCGCTCCCTGCCGCAATCACAGCGACACCCAGCAGCGCCCCGCCGATCCCGGCCCAGGTCAAACGGTCCACATTTTCCTTCAACACAACAATAGAAATCAGCGCCGCGATCACCGGCGATGTCGCCGAAATCAGCAGGACATTTGCGGCCTGCGTCTTTTCCACAGCGTAAAGAAAGCAAAAGGTGCCACAGGTGAAGATTACAGCCAAAGCCCAGCCACTCCGCCCGAGAGATACCGCCCTGCGCAGCGGTTTGCGCCCGGCCCTGGGCGCTTTGTGGTGCGGGGGCTTTCGCCACAAAAGCAGCCCCCAAACAAGCAAAATAACACCCCCGCTCAGCAGGCCGCGCCAAAAGAGCTTGGTCAGCGTATCCGCCTCGATCAAACGCACCAAAAGCACATCAGGCGAGATCACCAAGACGCCCGCAAGGGTGATCAGCAGGCCCTTTGCCGCCGGCCTCATGCTGGCGCGCCAAACAGCTTGGTGAGGAACCCCCGAAACCACGGATCAAGCGCCCGATGCGTCTCTTGTGACAGGGCTTGCTGCTCGGCAAGGCTCTGACATCCGGCGCGCGCCTCATGCTCCCGCGCCCAGGGCGCCTCTTGCCACTCTTTGAACATCGGCTCCGTCACCTCCGGGTGAAACTGGAAACCGTAGGTTTTTGTACCATAGCGAAACGCCTGATGGGGAAAGCCGGCGCTGCGCGCCAAGAGCGTGGCCCCCGCAGGCAGGCCGAAGGCGTGAAAATGGGCCTGTGGCACGCGCAGCCCGACAGGCATAAACGCGGGGTCCAGCGTCTCAAGGCCGTAATACCCGAATTCGCAAGGGTCGCCCTCAAGCGGGCCAACCTCTGCGCCAAGGCTATGCGCAATCATTTGCGCCCCCTGACACAGCCCGAGCACAGGCACTCCGGCCGTCATACAAGCCTCAATCCAGCGCATTTCCTCTTGCAAAAAGGGCATCGTCTCAATGTCTGTGATGCAATATTTACCGCCATAAACAACGGTGCCCGCAATATCGGCGCTGAGCCGCGGCAGCCTGTCGCCGGCATAGAGATGCAGGTTCACAATATCATACCCTAGCCGCTCAAGCTGATCGGCGGCGCGGTCTTTGTGACGGCTTTCACCATGATGGATGAGCACAACTTTTTGCGCCATGGGCTGGTCCCTCTCTGCAAGTTTTCCAGCCCCTGTGCCCCGGTGCAAGTGGGGTCTTTCGACATCCCTTTATCACAAAGCCACCGCGCGCAAGCAAGCACCATAAAAAGGGCGGCAACACATTGTTTTGCAACGAGAGGTAGATTTTTTGTGCAATACTTAAGAGAATTGGCTTCGGTTGGTATGAGCACGCGAATGATGGCCCGTTTTCTATATGTGACTTTTTGTGTCTTTGCCTTGAGCGTGACCGCGCTGCGGGCCGCAGGCCCAGAGCAAAAACCCAGTATCCTCACAATTGGGGACAGCCTCATGGCGTGGCATCGCATTGATGACGCCTCGATTGCAGATTCGCTTGCCGCCTCTCTCGGAGAGCCGGTGCTCAACCGAGCGATATCAGGCGCGCGGATCATTCATGGCTTGCCGCTCACGGGCGCCTTGGGCCTGCGTATTTCAAGCCAGTTTCGCGACAAGGAGACATACGACTGGGTCATCATCACCGGCGGGGGCAATGATTTCTTGCTCGGGTGTGGCTGTGCGCGCTGTGAGCGGCGCATGAACAGGATGATCACCGCCGAGGCCGACAAAGGCGATGTGGTGAGCCTTGTGACGCAAATTCGCAAAACAGGCGCGCGGGTGATCTATCTTGGATATCTGCGCAGCCCCGAAATGGAGTCGCCCATTGAAAACTGCAAAGACGAGGGTGACGCCTTTGAAGCCCGACTCGCCACTCTTGCCACACAGGACACCGGCGTCTTTTTCCACTCCATCGCAGAGCTTGTGCCCGCTGGTGACCGAAGTTTTCACGGAATAGACATGATCCACCCGTCCAAGAAAGCCAGCCAAATCATTGGCCAGCAGCTCGCCGAACTGATCCGAAGCGCGGACCCGTCGCGATAAATCCTTTGCACCTCGGCGCACACAGGGCGAGCAAGGCCGACACCAAGCGCATAAAAAAACGCGCCCCAAAAGGAGCGCGGTTTAAGAGCTTCAGCTTGGCTGCGGTCTTAGCGACGAATGCCAAGGCGTTTGATAAGGTCCTGATAGCGGGCCTCTTCTTTCCCACGCAGAAAGTCGAGCAGCTTACGACGCTGGGCAACCATCTTAAGAAGACCACGGCGGCCGTGGTTGTCTTTTTTGTGGGTTTTGAAATGCTCTGTGAGCGTCGTGATGCGCGATGTCAGGATAGCAACCTGAACTTCGGGTGAGCCTGTATCGCCTTCTTTGGTGGCGAACTCTTTCATGACGCGTGCTTTTTCTTCAACAGTAATCGACATCAGGATCTCCTTTAGAGTTAAGGGTTCGGGCACAAGCCGGGATGTCGTCCAGCAAGGTCCATAGGATTCGCAGCGCCGCAAAACAGCGCTGCAATAGCGCCGTATAGGCAGATTTTGAGGCGTTGAAAAGCTTTTTGTGCCCAGCCCAGCCCAGCGCAGCACGTTGCGCCATGCGGCCCGCCGCCAGCGCCCAAGGCCTTCAGATCACAGAAGAAGCCTCACCCGTCCCAAAAAACAGCGCAGCATCGCTTTGGGCCATGATCAGAACATCATTCAAGCTCAACGCCAGATCAGATTGAACCGCCGCAATCATCTCGCCATTCATCATGATATGGCTGATATCCGGGTCAAAGCCGTCACGGGCGATGGTGATATCAGGCTCGGCCTCACCCGTGGTCTGGCTGTCAAACACAATGATAAGCCGGTCTTGCGAGGGGTCAAAATCCTCGATTTGGGCCTCTTCGCCCGGCGCGATCCAGTCGCCAATGACAATATCATCACGCCCCAAGCCGGATGTGACAATATCAAAGCCGCCGGCAAAAATCCGGTCGTCGCCGCCGCCGCCGTTCAGAAAGTCTTGCTCGGGGAGGCCCTCTTCCCGGCCCTCCAGAACATCATCCCCCCAACCGCCAAAAAGCGTGTCCTGCCCCGCCTCGCCAATCAGCGTATCCTGGCCAAGGCCGCCATGAAGCCCATCGGCCCCATCGCCGCCAAAAAGAGCGTCCTCGCCCGCGCTGCCCTGAAGCATATCCTCGCCAGCGCCGCCATAGAGCGCATCGTCGCCATTGTGCCCATAAAGCGCATCCGCGTCGTCACCGCCCATAAGGCTGTCCTGACCATCCTCGCCATGAAGCGTGTCCTGCCCCGCGCCGCCCATCAAAATATCGTCGCCGGTCCAGCCGTGCAGATCATCACGGCCCGCGCCGCCATCAAGAGTATCTTCGCCGCCATAGCCGTTCATCTGGTCGGCGCCCTCCGACCCATAGAGCGCTTCATTCCCGGATGATCCCGAGGTGATCAGGTGCTCAACAGACCTGTCCTGTGCGATATCTGGCAAGGCCGGGTCATCGCCCTCTTCACCGGCATCAAAGCCGATAAAGACGGTTGCGCCAACAAGCGCCATGCCCATCACTCCAGCAAGAAACAGCATAACCAAACTCCACAGCTTACCGCGCGTATTAGGCCCGAGCTTTTGCCTTTGGTCAAAGGGATTCATGCCTTCTGGTTAACGGGTTCTTTGCATTTCCTCGACAAGTTGAGCGGCCCACTCTCCGATCACCGGAATAAACTCGATCTGCGCAACCCACCACACGAGCGTCGACACCAAAAGGGTCGCCCCGATCACAGAGCCAAGACCAAAGGCCAAACCGCGCATGAACTGAAACGACAACAAGCGCCACGTCGAGCTGTGCACGCGCACAAAGCGGTGGGTGTTCAGCCGCTCAAGTTCCTGCGTCAGGCGCTCCATCGCGTGTTTCATCTCGGCGTCAGACTGGTCTGTCATAGGACCTCTCAAAACCAGCGTTCAGGTCGCTGTGTATAGGCAATATAAAGCGGATGCTTGGGGTGGCCAGCCTGTGTCAGCCCGAGATGAAAAACAGGCCGCCCCGTGGCGCGCAACACTGCCTCCACAGCAGCTCCGCGCTGCAAGTGCGCGCCATGCGCGCCCCATGCCGCAATGATCTGGTCGGCCCAGTCACAGCTCTGCGCGATCGTGGCATCATTGGCCGTACCAATCGGCTCCGCCGCAGCACGCATGGCCTTTGGGTCGGTATCGCGCCAGGCAAAAATATTGGTCACCCGAAATCCGCCAAACCCGAGCGCCCGCGCCCGCCGCTCACAGCGCTCGACTGTGGGGTCGTTCTGCACTTCGGTCGCAGTTGACGGGTTGAGCATAATAAAGAGCGCCTTGCGCCCCTCAGGCTCCCAATTCCGGGTCAGCAGGTAGCGATAGTTTTCGCAGTCCGAATAAACAGCCGTGGAGGGCGCGTCGCCCTTGGTATGGGTCCGCGTGATCATAGCCGCCCGCTACGCCCGCCAGTCAAAGAAGCCCTCACCGGCCCGCGCAAGCAGCTTTGCCGCCATCGCGCGGCCAAGCTCCGCTCCGTCTTCCAAAGGGGCGCTCTGGTCGTCGCTGATCGCCTCGCTGCCATCCGGACGCAGCACCTCGCCACGCAACCGCAGCGTGCCGCCGTCCAGCTCGGCCAGCCCCGCCAAAGGCGTCTCGCAAGAGCCATCAAGAGCCGCCAGAAAGGCGCGTTCCGCCACAAGCCGCTGGCCTGTCTCTTTATGGTGAATGGCAGCCAGCATATCGGCCACGCGGCTGTCCTCTGTGCGCTGTTCGATCCCGATCGCACCCTGCGCCACAGCGGGAAGCATATCCGTCACCTCGACAGGCGTCGCAGGCACCTGACCGATCATGCCAAGCCGCGTCAGCCCTGCCATCGCAAGGAATGTCGCATCGGCAATCCCGTCTTCCAGCTTCTTGAGGCGGGTCTGCACATTGCCGCGAAATTCGGCCAAGGTCAGATCAGGCCGCTTCACCGCGAGCTGTGCTCGGCGCCGCAACGACGAGCTGCCCATAACAGCCCCCGCAGGGACGTCGGCAAGTGTCTTGTATTTGAGACATACAAAAGCATCGCGCACGTCTTCCCGCGGCAGATAGGTCGCGAGCAACAGCCCCTCGGGCTGAAGCGTCGGCATATCCTTCATCGAATGCACGGCAATATCAATCCGGCCATCCAGAAGCTGCTCTTCGATCTCTTTGGTAAACAGACCCTTGCCGCCAAGCTCTTTCAGGGGCTTGTCCTTGGCAATGAGCGCCGCATCGTCGCCTGTTGTCTTGATCACAACAATCTCAAAGGCCTCAAAGGGCAAGTCAAAGGCCTCAGACAGGCGCTTGCGCGTCTCATAGGCCTGCGCGAGGGCCAGCGGAGAGCCGCGTGTGCCGATCTTGAGGGGTGCGGCGGGGGTGGGAAGTTGTTTTACCATACCCCCTGTTAGACGCGGCGCTTTGTCCTTTCAAGCGGCTCTTGCTTGACATCGCGCCGCAGCCAAGGGACGAGAGAGCGACCCAAGAGGAGAGTATCATGGCACAGCAAAAGAAAATCCTGCGCGCATTGGCGGGCGAAACGCTTGAAACACCGCCAATCTGGATGATGCGTCAGGCGGGCCGCTATCTCCCCGAGTATCGCGCCACCCGCGCCGAGGCCGGTGATTTTCTCTCGCTGTGCTACAATTCCGAGCTGGCCTGCGAAGTCACGCTCCAGCCGATCCGCCGCTATGGCTTTGATGCGTCGATTCTCTTCGCCGATATCCTGCTTGTCCCGCAGGCTCTGGGGGCCGACCTCTGGTTTGTCACAGGCGAAGGCCCGCGCCTCTCCACACTCACCGACCAAGCCGGCTTTGACGCCCTCAAGCCCGCCGACGCGATCCATGAACATCTCGCCCCGATCTATCAAACCCTGCGTCTGCTCAGCCGCGAGCTGCCCTCAGAAACAACCCTGATCGGCTTTGCAGGTGCGCCCTGGACTGTGGCAACCTATATGATCGCAGGGCGCGGCACGCCCGACCAAGGCCCGGCACACGCCCTCAAAGACGGCAACCGCCCGGTGTTTGAAGCGCTGCTCAAGCGGATCACCGAAGCCACAATCCTCTATCTCTCCGAACAGATCAAAGCCGGTGCAGAGGTTGTGAAGATCTTTGACAGCTGGGCCGGCTCGCTGAAGGGCGAGGACTTTACAAACTACGCTGTCAAGCCCGCCGCCGAGATCACAGCCGCGCTCAAAAAGCTGCACCCGGACACCCCCGTCATCGCCTTCCCGCGTGGCGCGGGCGAGCGCTATGTCGGCCTACATGAGGCCATTGGCGCTGATTGTATCGCACTGGATGACGGGGTCACAGCCGACTGGGCCGCCGCCAATGTGCAAACCGGCGGTTGCGTTCAAGGCAATCTCAAATCATCCCATATGGTCACTGGCGGCGAAGACCTCGTGCGCGAAACCCGCAAGATCGTAGAGGCGCTGAAAAACGGCCCGCATATTTTCAATCTCGGCCACGGCATCACCCCCGACGCCGACCCAGAGAATGTGCAACTGATGATTGATACGGTGCGCGGGGCCTGACCGGCCCCGCATCAGCGGCCCATCCGCCTCAAACCAAGCTCGCTCAGACCCACTTCGCCAAAGGCGGCAGGCTCATCAAGACGGCATTGGCGTCATGCCCCGTCTCAAGGCCAAACTTGGTGCCACGGTCGTATACAAGGTTATACTCGGCATAAAGCCCGCGGTGCACGAGCTGCTGGTCTTTCTCTGCCGCGCCCCAAGGCTGGGCCATCCGTTTTTCGGTCAAGGGCACAAACGCCGGCAAAAAAGCACGCCCTATATCCTGAATCATGGCAAAGTCGGCCGCCCAGTCGCCGGTGTTGTGATCATCCAGAAAAATACCGCCCACGCCCCGCGCCCGCTTGCGATGCGGAATATAAAAATAGTCATCCGCCCATGCCTTGAGGCGCGGATAATGCTCCTCCCCATGCCTGTCGCAATGCTCTTTCTGAACAGCATGAAAATGCGCCGTATCCTCGGCATATTCGATACAGGGGTTAAGATCGGACCCGCCGCCAAACCACCAGCCATGCGGCGTCCAGAACATCCGGGTGTTCATATGAACAGCAGGGCTGTGCGGGTTTTGCATATGGGCCACAAGGCTGATCCCCGACGCCCAGAAGCGCGGATCCTCTGCCATGCCGTCAAGGCCCTTGCGCGCCGCCATAGCCGCCTGCGCCCGGCTGCCAAGCGTGCCAAAAACGGTCGAGATATTCACCCCGACCTTCTCAAACACGCGCCCGCCGCGCATCACACTCATGAGGCCGCCGCCCGCATCAGAGCCGTCGTCTGACTGGCGCGTTGTCTGCGTCACTTCAAAACGCCCCGCAGGATCATGGCCGCCAAAGGCGTCCTCGATGCCCTCAAAGCTGGCGACGATCTCGTCGCGAAGCCTGCGGAACCACGCGCTCGCCTCGGCTTTCTCGCTGCTCATATCGCTCATTCTCTTCCCCCTCAGTGCGCAGGGGCGGTCACAGGGTCAAGCAGCGTGCGCCCGCCATCCACCGTGAGCACCTGCCCTGTCATAAAGCCGGCCCCGTCCGACGCCAGAAACTGCGTCACTTCGGCAAGTTCGGTCGGGCTGGCGATTCGTCGCATCGGCGTGCCGTTTTCAATCACGGTGCGAAAATCGGGGTTGTCCCTGAGATGCTCCTGCAAACTCGCACTCATAACAGAGCCCATCGCCACCGCATTAACCCTGATCCGCTCGGGCGCCAGCGCAACCGCAAGCGAGCGGGTCATCTGCTCCAGAGCTGCATTGGAAATCGACAGCGCCATCAGCTCGGGATGCGCCCGCCGCGCCAGAATAGACGACAGGTTGATGATCGATCCCGCCGGCCTGTCGTTGTCGTCATCATGGGCCTGCTTGATCATCCGCTTGGCAATCAGCTGACTGAGGCGCAAAGACGCCATCAGATTTTGCTCCAGCGACATTTGCACCGCGTCATCATCCGGATTGAGCGGATCCGAGGTCACAACCTGCCGCGAGGCATTGACCAGAATATCAACCCGGTCAAACGCATCAATCGTGGCCGAAAGAAGATTGGCCAGCGTCAGCTTCTCGCGCAAATCCCCGGCAAAAGCTCGGATCTGGCTTCCCTCGTCTTGCACGCCGACTTCCTTGGTCAGCGCCTCGTCGTCCATATCGGCAAACATCACATTTGCGCCCTTGTCGACAAAATGCCGCGCAATCGCGAGGCCAACGCCATTCGCGGCCCCCGTGACAATCGCCGTTTTTCCACTGATCGAAAGCGACATCTCTCGCTCCTTCGTTCGAATCTTTGCCAAATCTGGCGGCAGTGTTAGCGCAAAAACCTAGCGCTTGCGAGACGGCTTGGCCGCATGAAGGATCTTGAAGCGGCTGTTTCCGCCCTCCAGCTCCTCAACAAAGCCAAAGCGCGCACGCAGGCTCTCTTCATAGGGCAGATGACGGTTGGCCACCATATAGAGATGCCCGACCCCCTTGAGCGCCGCGGCCGCCGTGGCAATAAACGCCTGCCCCAGCTCGGGCACCCCCTTGCGCCCGGTGTGAAACGGCGGGTTCATGACAACAGTGTCAAGCGAGGCGCGCGGCTGCCAGCGGGTCGCATCGGCCCAATGAAACTGGGCGCGCGCATCCGGGATGTTTTTCTTCGCACAGCCCAGCGCCGCATGGCTGGCTTCAACCAGATGCAAGCTCTCCACAGTCTGCCGCGTCAGAATGGCGCGCGAAAGATAGCCCCAGCCCGCCCCCAGATCGGCAATCTCCTTGCCGAGCTTTTCGGGCAAAACAGCCTCCAGAAGCCGCGAGCCCTCATCCACCTTATCCGCCGAAAAGACGCCGGGCACCGAGAAAAACCCCTCGGCAGTCTCACCGCCCGCGCCCGCCTCAAGCCAGTCCTGCGCCCCATCCTGCGCAAGCTCACAGCCAAAAATCTTACCATGCGCCTTGCTGTAGGCCGCACCACAGATGCCGCGCTTGCGCAGCTCTTTGAAGTGGCTGTCAACCCCGTCGGTCTTCACACCATCAACGATAAACGCGCCGCCCGTCAGCCGGGCCGCCCGCGCAAACAGCACCCGTCCCTCAAGCCGCCCCCGCGGCACAAAGACAATCGCGCCCGCCGCCGCCTCGGGCAGCTCTGTCGCCAGCGCATAGCCCTGTGCCTCATAAGCATTGGCCGCCACCACATCATCACAGACCAGCAAAAGCCGCTCTCGCGGCAAGCCCGCAAGACTTTGCCCCACAGCGCCCAGAACAACAATCTCGCCCTCAGCAGGCAAGCTCACATACCCCGCCTCAAGCGCGAGCGACAAACGTGTATCCATCATCCGAATAATCCCTTCAAGGCGAGGCCGCGCCTCACTCCTTTTCCATCGTGCATTGCAGCGGGTGCTGATGCTGGCGCGCAAGGTCCATCACCTGGGTCACCTTCGTTTCCGCAATCTCATGCGAGAAAACACCGACAACAGCAAGCCCCCGCTTATGCACCGTCAGCATAATCTCGAACGCCTGAGCATGATCCATAGCAAAAAACCGCTCCAGAACGTGCACAACAAATTCCATCGGCGTATAATCATCATTCAGCAGCATCACCTTATAAAGAGGTGGCCGCTTGGTCTTGGGCTTCACTTTGGTCAAAACAGAAGCATCGCCCCCGTCATCCCCCTGCTCGCCCATCCAAATGATCGCAAATTCCTGCATCAGTCCCGACATTCTGCTGTCCACGCGCCCCGTCCTATATAACGTCTCATGGGCTGCTGAAAAGAGCCTGACGCAAACTCTCCCCAAACCAGAGGCCCGGGGCCGCCTCTTCGGCTTTTTCTTTCTCCAAATATCCCGGGGGGACAGCCAGAACCGCAGGTTTGGCTGAGGGGGGCTGGCCCCCCTCTCAAACATCCTGTGCGGCGCAGCCGCGCCTTCAGATCACCCGATGATCTCGAAAGCCGTCACATCCACAAGCCCCCGATCGGTGATCTTGAGCGCCGGAATCACGGGCAGCGCCAGAAAGGCCAGTTGCAAGAACGGCTCGTGCAGGCGCACCCCGAGTTGCGCCGCCGCGCGGCGCAGCTCGATCAGCTCTGCGTGGACCGTCTCATAGCTCTCAAGGCTCATCAGCCCCGCCAGCGGCAGCGCAAGTTCGGCGCGCACATGGCCCCCCTCCACAACAACAAATCCGCCCTCAATCTCGCCCAGACGGTTCGCCGCCCGCGCCATATCGTCATAATCCGCGCCCACAACCGCAATATTGTGATGGTCATGACACACCGTCGAGGCAATCGCCCCGCGCTTCAGCCCGAAGCCGCGCACAAACCCCGTGGCGATATTACCGTTCTTGCCATGCCGCTCGATCACCGCGATCTTGACCAGATCACGCGCCACATCAGGTCGCTTGTCGCCATCCGCAATCGGGATATCTTCCTGCAAATGTTCGGTGATAATCTTGCCTTCTATGATCCCGATCACATCGGTGCGTTCGCGATTGCCTCGGGTGCGAAACGCCTGCGCCGTCACAGGCGGCGCCTTCACCGAGCGGCGCCCGACAGGCTCGATCAGCTCCCGCGCGGCAAACTCCGCCTCGCTCATACGCACGCCGCGCGCCCAGACCGCCTGCACATCACAGGCCTCAAGGCTCTTGAGCGCCACAATATCCGCGCGCTTGCCGGGCGCGATCTGCCCGCGATCCTTCAGCCCGAACGCCTCCGCCGCAGACAGGCTCGCCGCGCGATACACCGCCCGCGCAGAACAGCCCCGCGCAATCAGGCGCCGGATCATATAATCGAGATGCCCTTCCTCGGCGATATCAAGCGGGTTCCGGTCATCGGTGCACAGGCACAGATAGGGCGAGGTGAAATCGTCCAGCACCTCCGCCAGCGCGTCCAGATCCTTGCTGACAGAGCCTTCCCGAATGAGCACCCGCAGCCCCTTTTGCAGCTTCTCGCGGGCCTCCGCGGCACCCGTCGCCTCATGCTCTGTGCGGATTCCCGCACTGACATAGGCGTTGAGGTCCATCCCCGACAGCAAGGGGGCGTGCCCGTCAATATGGCGTCCCTCAAAAAGCCTGAGCTTTTCCATAAGGCCCGCGTCCCGATGGATCACGCCGGGATAGTTCATCACCTCGGCCAGCCCGCTCACCTGCGGATGGGCCATCAGCGGCGCAAGGTCTTGCGCCTCGATCCGCGCTCCGGCTGTTTCCATCTCGGTGGAGGGCACACAAGAGCTGAGATTCACCCGCAAATCCATCAAAACCCGCTCGGAGGCCTCCAGAAAATACTGCAACCCTTCCACCCCGATCACATTGGCAATCTCATGCGGATCACAAATCGCCGTGGTCACGCCTCGTGGCCCAACGCAGCGGTCAAACTCGAACGGCGTGACTAGCGAGCTTTCCACATGGAGATGCGTGTCGATAAACCCCGGCACAAGCGTCAGCCCGCTCACATCAACGATCTCGCGCGCCTCATAAGCCCCGCCAATCCCCGCGATCACACCCTGAACAATCGCCACATCTCCGGCAATCCGCGTGCCCGTCACCACATCAAAAACTTCGCCCCCCCGCAGCACAATGTCGGCAGGGGTCTCCCCGCGCGCGACAGCGATCCGCTGTTCAAGCTCTGCTGGTGCCTGCCGCATTTCGGGCCTCCCTGAGCCAGCCAAGGCCCTTCACTGTCTTGCCGCGCGGATGATACTCACAGCCGACCCAGCCTGCATATCCCGCCGCATCCAGCGCTGCAAACACCGCTCCGAAGCCGTCAGGCTCGTGCCGCTCCGGCACACCCGCGATCTGGATATGCGCAACATGAGGCATAACATCCGCCACCGCGCTCAAGGCGTCGCCCTCGGTGCGCTCGTGGTGGTAAATATCCCACTGAAGCGCGACATTTTCATGGTCGATCTTTTGCAACAGCTCCAGCGCCTGATCTGTGCGATTGAGAAAATATCCGGGCATATCCACCGCATTGATCGGCTCTATCATCACACGGCATCCCTGCCGTGCCAGCCTGTCCGCCGCACGGCGCAGATTGCCGATATAACACGCCTCCGCCGCGCGGCCCTCGGCGATCCCGGCCATACAATGCACCCGTGCCGCGCCCAGACTACGGGCATAGCGCGCCGCCAGATCCAGACCCTCGGCAAACTCCGCTTCGCGCCCGCACACAGCCGCCAAACCGCGGTCGCATCCGCCCCAATCTCCGGGCGGAAGATTGAAGACAGACAGCCCCAGCGCATTGTCCCTGAGCGCCTGTGTCAGCCCCTCGGCCACATATCCGTAAGGAAACAGAAACTCGACAGCCCCAAACCCGGCCTTTCGCGCCGCCCTGAAGCGCGCCTCAAAGGGCAGCTCGGTGAACATCATCGAAATATTGGCCGAAAATCTTGGCATCCCTCATACGTCCTTCTGTGCGGCACCGGCGACATAGGTCTGCGCAACGGCGCGATCATCCCCCATGATCATCAACAAGAACAGCTCTTCCGCAAGGGTCTCGATCCGGTCCGCGCGCAACGCCATCTCTGGCGTGGCGCGGGAATCCAGCACAACCATATCCGCCACACTCCCCGCCTCAAGCGTGCCGATCTCATGCACCAGCCCAAGCGCCTCGGCATTGCCCCGTGTGATCCAGTCAAACGCCTGATAGGGGTGCATTTGTTGTGCGCGTAGCTGCAAAACCTTATACCCCTCATTGAGGGTCTGGAGCATCGAGTAAGAGGTTCCCCCGCCGATGTCGGTGGCGATCCCGCCGCAAATGCCGCGCCCGCGCAGCCCCGCATCATCATAAAGACCGGAGCCAAGAAACAGATTGGAGGTCGGGCAAAACACAGGCTTCGCCCCCGTCCCGGCCAAGACCTCGATCTCGCGCGGCTCAAGGTGAATCGCATGGCCAAGCAAGGCCCTTTCGCTCAACAGCCCGTAGCGCTCATAAATCCCGAGATAATCGGGCGCATCCGGATATAGCTCTTTGGCGCGTGCGATCTCGTTCACATTCTCGCTCACATGGGTCTGCATATAACAGTCAGGGTGCAAGGCACATAAAGCCCCCGCCGCCTCAAGCTGGGCCGGCGTAGAGGTCAACGCAAACCGCGGTGTGATCGCATAAGAGAGCCGCCCCCTGCCATGCCAGCGCTCGATCAAGGCAAGGCTCTCGTCATAGCCGCTCTGCGCCGTATCCAGCAGCGCCTCGGGCGCATGACAATCCATCATCACCTTGCCCCCAATCATCCGCATCCCGCGCTGCTCGGCTTGCGCAAACATCGCCTCGGCGCTCGTGGCATGAACCGAGCCATAGGCCACGCCGGTTGTCGTCCCGTTGCGCAACAGCCCGTCATAAAACCCGACCGCCATCGCCTCGCAATGCGCCATATCCGCAAAGCGCTGTTCTTCCACAAATGTATATGTATTGAGCCAATCCAGCAGGTCTTTGCCCCAGCTCGCCAAAACCTGAACTTGCGGAAAATGCAGATGTGTGTCGATAAACCCGGGCAAGATAAGATGCTCACGGTGATCCACAATATCAGCGCCTTGCGCGCCGCGGCGCAACTCATCCGCACAGCCCATGGCCAGAATACGACCGTCTTTAACGTGCACAGCTCCCGCCGCGTGATAGGTCAGCGCCGCCGCGTCTGCGGCCCCTTCAGGGCGGCGTTGAAAGCTCAGCACGCGGCCAAGAAAGAGCGTCTCACCCATCGGCCATCTCCTTTGCCGGTTCTTTTGACAAAGCCGTCATAACCTCGGCCACAACAAAGGCCGCAATCACTTCGGGCCGCCTGTCGCCCTTGGAGGCACAGGCCATCGGACAGACCAAAGCGCCGGTCGGCCCCGCCGCCCAGCTGTCAAACTTCGCGCGCTTGGTCTTTGAGCCGATCATGCCAACATAAGCCGCATCGCCACGCGACAGCGCCTCTTGCGCCAGCAGAAAGTCAAGGCTGTGCTCATGCGTGGCGACAATATAGGCCGCGCCCCGGCCCGCCCTGCGCAGCTCGGCTTCGGGCAGCGGCGTGCAGATATGCTCGCTGCCTTCAGGGGCGCGGGCCAGTTCTTCGGCGCGGCTGTCGATCAGTTTCGCCCGCACAGGCAGCGGCGCAAACCCATAGGCCAGCGCGCGGCCAATGTGACCCGAACCAAAAATCAGAACATCGGGAAGAGACGCCGCCCGCGCCGCCTCTTCGGCGGCCAGCCGCGCCTTGCCCGCAGCGTCCAGAACCCGCAGCCCAAGCCGCACACGCCCTCCACAACACTGGCCAATCTCCGGCCCCAAGGGCACAGTCATCTCACAGACGCCCGCCCCCGAGCGGGCAAGTTTGCGCGCCTCATCCAGAGCCATATATTCAAGCTGCCCGCCGCCCACAGTCCCCCAAACGCGGGCGCCGCGCACAAGCATAAACGCCCCCGCCTCACGCGGCGAGGAGCCGCGCACCTCGGCAATCCGCACCTCGACAATCGGGCCGTCTTGCGCCAGAAACTCCGCCAGCCCGCTCATCGCTTGAGCCGCTCCACAGCCATCAGGACCCGCTCCGGCGTGGCCGGCGCGTCCAGCCTCGGGCATTGCGTATAATCGGCCACAGAGGCCACCGCATGACCAATCGCTTCAAACACCGAAATCCCCAGCATAAACGGCGGCTCGCCCACCGCTTTGCTGCGCTTGATCGTGCGCTTGGGGTTTTCACTCCACTCCGCCAGCCGCACGTCAAAATGCCGTGGCTTGTCGCTCGCCAGCGGGATCTTGTAGGTGCTCGGCGCATGGGTTCTGAGCTGGCCGTGATCGTCCCACCAAAGCTCCTCTGTCGTTAGCCATCCCATCCCCTGAATAAACGCCCCCTCAACCTGTCCACGGTCAATCGCAGGGTTGAGCGAGCGGCCCACATCATGCAGGATATCGGCCCGCGTGACACGGTATTCGCCAGTCAAAGTGTCGATCTCGACCTCCGAACATGACGCGCCATAGGCATAATAGTAAAACGGCTGCCCCTTGCCTGTGGCCCTGTCCCAATGGATTTCGGGTGTCTTGTAAAACCCCGCAGCAGAGAGCTGCACACGCGCCATATAGGCCCCCGAGATAAACTCCTCAAAGCCAAACACCCGATCCGCGAAGTGAACCTGACCGCCCTCAAAACGCAGCTCGCCCGCGCCCCATGTCTCGCGGGCATACCCTGCAAGCCGCGCCTTGATCTGCTCACAGGCATCCAGCGCCGCCATCCCGTTCAGGTCCGTGCCCGAAGACGCCGCCGTGGCGCTGGTGTTGGGCACTTTCTCGGTCGTGGTTTTGGTGATTTTCACAGTGTCAATCGAGACACCAAAAGCCTGCGCCACGATCTGCGCAATCTTGGTGTTCAGCCCCTGACCCATCTCGGTGCCACCGTGGTTGATCATAAGGGAGCCGTCTTTGTAAACGTGCAGCAATGCCCCCGCCTGATTATACCATGTCGCGGTAAAGCTGATCCCGAACTTAACAGGCGTCAGCGCAATTCCGCGCCGCAGAATCCCGCCCTTTGCGTTATAGGCAATGATCTCTTCGCGCCGCTTGCGATAGTCCGAACTGTCTTCCAGCTCGCCGATCAGCCGCTCCAGAATGTTATCCTCGACGGTCTGGTGATAGGGCGTCACATCGCGCTCGCCAACGCCATAAAAATTTGCGCGGCGGATATCGAGCGTGTCCTTGCCGAGCGCATAGGCGATCTCCTCGATCATCCGCTCCGCCACAATCACCCCCTGAGGCCCGCCAAAGCCCCTGAAGGCGGTGTTGGAGACGGTATTGGTCTTCATCGGCCGCGACTTGAGCCGCACATTCGGATAGTAATAGGCGTTGTCCGCATGAAAGAGCGCACGGTCGGTCACTGGCCCCGACAAGTCCGCCGCAAAGCCGCAGCGCGCCGCCCACTGGCCTTCCACAGCCTCGATCCGCCCGGTCTCGTCAAAGCCCACAGCGTAATCGGTCACAAAATCATGCCGCTTGCCCGTCGAGCTCATATCCTGATCGCGGTCAGGGCGGATCTTCACCGGGCGGTTCCATGTCTTTGCCGCCAGAGCCGCCACAGCGGCAAAGAGATTCATCTGGCTCTCCTTGCCACCAAACCCGCCGCCCATCCGCCGCACATTGACCACAACAGAATGGGCCGAAACGCCCAACACCTGCGCCACAATCATTTGCGCCTCGGTGGGGTGCTGGGTCGAGGCATAAATCACCACATCATCGTCCTCGCCCGGCAGCGCAAAGGAGATATGCCCCTCAAGATACATATGGTCCTGCCCGCCAATCGCCATCTGCCCCGTGATGCGCCGGGCCGCCTTGGCAAAGCCTGCCTCCACATCACCGCGCTCAAGCGTCAAGGGCGCAGTGATATGTGCGCCACCCGCGGCAATCGCCTCCATCGGGCCAAGCACATGGGGCAGCGCCTCGATCTCGACCTGCGCCAGCTCCGCCGCACGGCGCGCAATATCGCGGCTCTCGGCAATCACGGCAAACAAGGGCTGGCCATAAAATTCGACCGTGGTCTCAGGAAAAACCGGCTCATCCCCCGCGTGCACCGCAGAAACATCATTCACACCGGGGATATCTTTCGCCGTCAGAACGCCGATCACACCCGCGCAGGCCAAAACAGCGCCCAGATCAAGCGATTTGATCGTGCCATGCGCCACTTTAGAGCAGCCAAGATAGGCGTGCAGCGTGCCAGCCGGCTCGGGGATATCGTCGGTATACTCCGCCCGCCCCATCACCTGCTTGATCGCTGAATCGTGCTTGGCCTCTGTGCCCGTATGTCCAAACCCGCTCACTTACACACCCTCCAGCTTGGCCATCTGCCCCGCGCCCTGCTCGGCCCAGAAGCGGCGCAAAAGATTCGCCGCCACAAGACGCCGGTAATCGGCGCTCGCGCGCCAGTCGCTCAAAGGCGCAAAATCCTCTCCCACAGCCCGCGCCGCCGCCTCAAAGCTCTCGGCTGCAAAAGCCTGCCCGACAAGCGCCGCCTCGGCGGCCTGCGCCCGCTTCGGTGTGGCAGCCATCCCGCCAAAGGCAATCCGCGCCTGCACGATCCTGCCCTCTCGCACCCCGACAGATAGCCCCACAGCCACAGCCGTAATATCCTCATCGCGCCGCTTGGACACTTTGTAAGCCGCATGGCGCATATCCGCCTGCACAAGCGGCAGCTCAACCGCCTCGACAAACTCGCCGGCTCTCAAGTCCTGTTGGCCATAAGCGATAAAATAATCTTCCAGCGCCAGCGTCCTACAGCCCTCGGCAGATCTCAGGTGAAGCTTTGCCCCCAGCGCAATAAAAACGGGCGGCACATCTCCAATCGGTGATCCGTTGGCAATGTTGCCCCCGATCGTTCCCATGTTGCGCACTTGCCAGCCCGCGATCCGCCGCCAATAGCTCTCCAGATGCGGAAAGGCCGCCGTCAAAGCCGGCGCAGCCTCGCTGTAGCTCACACAAGCGCCAATCTTCAAAGCCGAGCCTGTCCGCTTTATCTCGCGCAGCTCGGGCAAATGGCCGATAAACACCGCTGGCGTGATAGGCTTCATCAGCTTGGTCACCCACAGCCCGACATCCGTCGCCCCCGCCACAATCGTGGCCTCGGGGTGCTCGGCCAGAACCGCGCTCAAATCGGTCAGGCTGGCCGGCAAAATCGCGCGGTCCTCCCCGCGGCACAGATCCACCCGCCGCCCGTCGTTCAATGCCTCAAGCCAGGCCGCCACATCGGCGCGCTCAAGCGCAAGCGGATCCGCCGCAGGCGTGCCCAAAGCGGCAGCCGCCCGCGCCGCCTTGAAGATCGGCTCATAGCCGGTGCAGCGGCAGAGATTGCCTTGAAGCGCGGTCTCGATCTGCGCATCACTCGGCTCAGCCGTCTCCATCCACAGCGCATAAAGCGACATCACAATCCCGGGCGTGCAAAAGCCACATTGGCTCCCATGCGCCTCAACCATGGCCCGTTGCACAGGGTGCAAGCCACCATCCGCCCCGCGCAGATGCTCGATCGTGACCACGTGACAGCCGTCAAGACTTGCCAGAAAGCGGATGCAGGCATTGACCGTCTCATAGCGCAACCCCTGCTCGCTCAGCCGCCCGACAAGCACGGTGCACGCACCACAATCGCCCTCGGCACAGCCTTCCTTTGTCCCCGTCAAACGCTTGGAAATCCTCAGGAAATCAAGCAAGGTCTCCTGCGCGCCCACAGTATCGAGGCGCACGTCCATACCGTTCAGCAAAAATCTGATCTCGTTTCGCGGCGACGGCATGGCATGACCTTTCCTAAGTCTTCAAACGCACAGCTTACGCCCGTTTGACTTTCAACAAAAGCAGCGCTTCGCGCTAGACACTTTCAACAATAGTTATAAAATATAATCCCGCAGCTTCGGTCATACTGCCCCGAAGAAATGGAGTGCACCATGCCCTATGTCGAGAGTATCAAGGTTTTTTGCCGTGTGGTCGAGCTTGGATCCATCACCTCGGGAGGCCGCGATCTGCGCCTCACGCCCGCCGTCGCCTCCAATCGCATCAAAGAACTGGAAAAGCGCCTCGGCGTGCGCCTGTTTGACCGCACAACCCGCAAACTGCGCACAACAGAGGCGGGCCAGTTGTTTTATGATCACGCCCGAAGCGTCATCGACGCGCTGGAAGATGCCGAGGCCGCCGTTGCCGGCTTTTCCGGCCAGCCGCGGGGCGCTTTGCGTGTGTCTGCGCCGCTCGGCCTTGGCCAGCGCCTGATTGCCCCGCTCGTGCCCGCCTTCGCCCAAAGCCACCCTGATGTGCAAGTTCAGTTGCGCCTGTCAGACCGCAAGGTCGACCTCCTGGAAGACCGCCTCGACATTGCCTTCCTGCTCGGAAACCCGCCCGACAGCACGTTCAAACAACGCAAGCTCGCAGATGTGCCCCGTGCCCTCGTGGCCACGCCGGAGTACCTCGCACAGCACGGCACGCCCGACAGCCCACAGGCGCTCATGGCGCACAACTGCCTGCTGCTGCGTTATCCGCGCTCGCCCGAATACTTCTGGACCTTGGGCACAGAAGACGGCCCGCTCAAGCTCAACGTGCTGGGCCGCTTTGATGCCGACAGCTCAGATATCCTGACCGATTGGGCGCTCGCAGGCCAGGGCATCGCCAACAAACCGCGCTTTGAAGTCGCGCCCTATCTTGCGAGCGGCGCGCTCGTCGAAGTCCTGCCAGAGACACCGCCGGTCCCGACAAGTTTCCTCTGCCTCTTCCCGCACCGCAAGCTGCAAGACCCCAAGGTGCGGCTTTTCATCGACTATGTCGCCGATGCCCTCAAGCCGAGGCTGCGGGCACTGTCTTAACTCAGATAGTCAATGATCGGACAGTCGGGCCGCGCATCTCCACAGCAGGCATCGACCAGATGCGCCAGCTCATCGTGCAAAACCTGAAGCTCGCACTGTTTGGCGCGAATTTCCGCAAGCCGCGCACTGGCAATCTCCTTGACCTCGGCACTGCTGCGGTCTGCATCCTGATACAGCCCCAAAAGCTCGCGGCACTGGGCGATGGAAAAGCCAAAGCCCCGCGCCCGCCCGACAAAGGAGAGCTTGCGCAAACTCGCATCATCATAGTCACGATAGCCCGCCGCAGTGCGCGCCGCAGGCTCCACCAGCCCGATATCCGCATAATACCGCACCGTCTTTACAGGCAGCCCCGCAGCCTTTGCCGCGCCCGAAATATTCATAGTGAAACTCCCGCTTGACCTTCCCGCTACAGGAAGGATTACACAGGGCTACACAAGGAAAAACCAGCTGTCAAAGGAAAGCCCCATGCGCATCGCGCCGCTTCTTGCCATAGGTCTCGCCGCTCTGGGCGGTTTCACGGGGTATTCTGCACTTCGCGCGACGCCGGACGCGCCCGCAGAGGTCGCCGGTCCTCACACAATGGTCGAGGTCATTCTCCCCGCGACACTCTCGGCCAAGGCGCGGCTCGGCCAAACCGCCTATGAGGCCAAATGTGCCGCCTGTCACGGCCCCAACGGCGCAGGCAATCTCAACGCCGCCCCGCCGCTGATCCACAAGATCTACGAGCCGGGCCACCACGGCGACGAAAGCTTTCATCGCGCCGCCGCAGACGGCGTGCAGGCCCATCACTGGCGCTTCGGAAATATGCCCCCCGTCGCGGGCATCACCCGCGCAGAGGTTGCCAGCATCATCGCCTTCATCCGCGAAGTGCAACGCGCCAACGCGATCTTCTAACCGCGCCACACCGGCGCCACACACCGGCGCCACACTGGCGCTCTACAGGCGCGGGCCTAGCGTCGCGCCATCAAACCCGCCATATCCAGCATCCGCGCCGAAAAGCCCCACTCATTGTCATACCAGCCAAAAACCCGCAGCAACCCGCCAACAGACACGCTGGTTTCACGCCCCGACATGATAATGCTCTCCGACCTGCCCCGCAGGTCGGTCGACACAAGCGGTTCGGTAATATAGCCAAACAACGGGCTTGCGCCGGCCGCTTCGGCCAGAGCGGCATTGACATCCGCCACCCGCGCAGGCCGCGCAACCTGCACCGCCAGATCAATCGCAGAAACACTCGCCGTCGGCACCCGGACCGCACGCGCCTCGATCCGCCCTGCAAGATCGGGCAATACCTCGTCAATCAGCCGCGCCGCGCTGGTCGTTGTGGGCACCATAGACAAAGCCGCAGCACGACTGCGCACAAGGTCGCCGCGCGGCGTGTCAATCGTGGGTTGCGAGCCGGTATAACAATGCACAGTGGTCATATGCCCGCTCTCCACGCCCCAACGCTCATCCAGCAAGCTCAGCAACGGCGCAAGCGCATTGGTCGTGCAGCTGGCGTTTGACACAATCCTATGCGCCCCGATCTCGGCCTCATTCGCCCCCAGAACGATTGTCTTATCCGCCGCGCGGCTTGGCCCCGAAATCAGCACAGCCGTCGCACCGGCCTCAAGCCCGCGCTCCGCCACAGCGCGATTGCCCGCAGCGCCCGTGCACTCAAGCAACACATCGACGCCGCGCAGATCCAGCGCACGAATATCCGCCTCCGCATAAAACGGATACCTAAAACCATCCACATCAAGCCGTCGGGGCGCATGACCCACCGTGCCGGGGAACGGCCCGAAAATACTGTCATAGGCAAACAGATAGGCACAGCTCTCCAGCGGCGCGATATCATTGATCAGCACAACCTCGAACGCGCCCGCACGCGCGCCATGCAACATCCGCAAGATCGAGCGGCCAATCCGCCCGAACCCGTTGATCGCAATCCTGACAGGACGCTCGCTCATCTCAGTGTTCGCTCTCGCTCGTATAGCCCTGCCCCTCAAAGTAAGGCTCCATCTGCGCCACAATCACCGAGTTCTCCGCCAAAGCCCGCGCCATCAGCGCCCGCTCTTCCTCGGCAATATCATGGCCCAGCTCAAGACGTTCTTCCAGCGTGCCATAGCCCGTCACATCCAGAGGGGCGGTGTCGGCCTGCTTCAGGATCGCCACAGTCTCCCGCACGGCCTCCTCCTCATCCACACCGCTGGCATAGATCACAAGCGCCGCGCCCGTCGCCCCCTTGGGCAGACCGTCGCCCTCCTTGCGGCCAATCTCGACCAGCAAAGTATAAACCTGCTGTGGCTTCTTGGCCTTCTTCTCTTTGGCTTGTTCTGTCTTCCCGGCCATGTCCAGCCTCCCTATCCCGTCGCGCCTATGCGGTCGCGCCTATCCTGTCGCCGTGAGGCTTGGCGAACTGCAGAAGCCAAGTCAACCCGAACCGCGCCCAAGCCCACACCAAAAGACCAAACACCAAGACCGGCCAACAAGATCGGCCAAAACCCAAAAAAACGCCCCGCCCCCTTTTGCAAATCCGCACAGCCCCCCAA
>JAHBAN010000092.1 GCA_018500075.1 Flavobacteriia bacterium
CATCCTGCTGCAGGACGGCGAAACCGTAGAAGGCGCAAGCTGGGCGCTCACAGCCCTTCACACGCCCGGCCATTTTGGCAATCACCTTGCCTTCGCCTGGGGCACTGCGCTGTTCAGCGGCGATCTGGTCATGGGCTGGGCCAGCTCCCTCGTCAGCCCCCCAGATGGCGATCTGAGCGATTTCATGGCCTCATGCACCCGCCTCGCCGCGGGCAACTGGCGGGTGTTTCACGCCGGACACGGCGCCCCGGTGACAAACCCGGCCGAACGCCTCGCATGGCTCATCTCCCACAGACAGAGCCGCGAAGCACAAATTCTCGCCGCCCTCAAAAGGCACCCGGCCAGCGCCAAGAGCCTCACAGCTGAAATCTATCGCGACACCCCGGCCGCGCTCCTGCCCGCCGCCGAACGCAACGTCTTCGCGCATCTTGTTGATTTAGTGCAAAAATCACAGATCACAGCCGCGCCCACGCTCTGCCCCACAGCAGAATTTGCCCTGTGCTGAGGCCCTGCGATTTTTTGCGCCAAAAGCAACAAAATCCGCTGGACGCCCCCCAAGGGTGTTGTTATATCCCCCAAATATTCCGGCGTAGCTCAGCGGTAGAGCAGTTGACTGTTAATCAATTGGTCGTAGGTTCGATCCCTACCGCCGGAGCCAAGATAGAGAGAGCCTGACGCGCAAGTGTCAGGCTCTTTTCTTTGTGCGCAGCTGTCGCCCGGCCAAGGCGCGTGCGGCGTCAGGCGGCGTAACGCCCGCCCGAGACCTGCTCGGCATGGCCAAGCGCTGCAAGGCTCTCAAGCAGCGGCTGAACGGTGCTGGAGCGGGCGCGCATAAAGCGGCGGGCAATCTCTTCGGGGCTGGCCTCGCCCACCTCTGCCAAAGCCTCGCGCACGGCCGCAATCTGCTCGGGCAGCGCCTTGGGCCAAGGGGCCTTGTCCAGTTTCGCAACCACACCAAGGTCCATATCGGCGGTCTGGCCTTTGGCGGCCTGTTGGCCCGTGGGGTTCTGATAATCGGGGCGCAACCAGCGGATATGGCCCCGCGCCTCCTCCTCCGCGCGTTCCTTGTTGAGCGCAACAAGGCGCAAGAGAATGTCATCTTCAGATAGATCGGCTGGCCAGCCATAGGCCTCGGCCACGGCCACATCTATCTGGTCATGCAGATCACGCAGAATGCCGATCAAACCCTGATCATAAATCTCGCGGTCCTTGCCCTCAATGGCCGCGCCGGCCCTGAGCTTTTCGAGCACGTTATACATCTGTGTCAGCGTCAACTTAGGATGCGCCGCCTGCTGCCGCTTGCGATGCGCATCCAGCTCCTCCCCCAATGCGCGCAACTGGGCGCGTTGTGGGTCGGTGAGGTCTGGGAAGGGGAATGGGTCGAAAATCTGCGAAGAATTATATCGCGGCGTTGGACCTAATATTGTTCCCTTTGCAAGCGCCCAAGTGACGTGAATCTTACTCGACAACACGGCGAGATACCAATCACTTGGAAGCGCAATACAGACCACTTCACTTTCAAAAAGGACATTGCTCGGTGCTTTCTGGAACACTCTATGCTTAGCAGTGCGAGTCGTCACAATGATGTCAGGCAACTTATCAATAGCGTTCCTCAAATCGGGACGAGGTTTTCCAAACAGCCACCAATCTTTTGCATATTGCTCTGCATCTTTTGAATTTGAGGATTTTGCATCCCGATCAGGCTTCACTTGATCCATTAGATGTTGAAGCGCTCTCGCGTTTGACTGTTTGGCTTCCCTAAGAGACAACCCAAAAAAATCAATAACGTATATCCCTCTCGGGTGTTGAGCGAGGTCTCGACCATTAAAGAATGGCTTAATTACACTTTTCATCCCTTGATCAACATCTGCGACATATTCGGTAGCAGTTTCTCTGGATATTAAAAATCCCATCCCATGCAGTTTAACGCCCATTTGAGCCAAGCCCGCATTTGCCGCTAAATCCCGAACCCCAACGATATCTGGTCCTATTGTAAGATCCGCAAATACCTTCCCCTTCTTTTCTTCGAAATCCACCAGAAAGCTCAGTGATTTCGAAGCATTACTTCTGACTTTGCTCAACTTTAAAAGCCTTCCGTTCGCTTGACCAATCGACGCAACAGTCATTGCTATTCTCACAGCAGCACCATCACTACCGTCCACCCAAGGGTGATCGGGTATTGCAAACAACAACGATAGCGGCTTCTTCGGGTCGGCCAGATGCGGCTCCAGCACGCGGCGGTTAAACGTCTGGCGCAAGCTGTTGGTGGTGATCAGCCCGAAGCGGCGGGTGCCTTTGCCTGTCTTGGCGTTGTAGCCCCGCGCCGCCAGCGCCGCCTTCTCCCACCAATACATGACCAGATCAGCGCTTTGCGGCATCTTCGGGTAGGCCTTCCACAGCGCCTCGACATAGCCGTCTCCCAAGCTGTCGCGCAGCCGGCTTGCGCCAATAAACGGCGGGTTGCCCACGATGAACTCTGCCTCTGGCCATTTGGTCGCCCGCGGCTTGGCATAGTCATAGACCTGCACCCGCGCGGCAGGGTCTGGCACCTCTTCTCCCGTCACAGAGTGGCGCAGGGTGGTGATCCCGTCCCAGCGGGTCACAGGCTGGCCCTCGGTGTCCAGCCGTGGTGTGCGCCCCTCCCATTCCAGCACAGCGTCGCCTTGGCGGATGTTCTTGAAGTCTCTGAGCACAGGCTCGCTCGGCGCGGCCTGCCCATAGGTGCGAAAATGCCATTGCAGATAGCCGATCCACAGCACCAGCTCGGCCACATTCGCCGCCCAAGGGTTTAGCTCCAGCCCCAGAAACTGGTGCGGGTCAACCGTGATGAGCGGGCGTGTGTCCCCCAGCTCGCCGAGAAGCGCCGTCACCTCGCCCTCCAGCCGCTTGAGCATTTCCAGCGCGACATAGAGAAAGTTCCCCGAGCCACAGGCCGGGTCCAGCACCCTGATATCGCAGAGCTTCTGGTGAAAGCCGCGCACCAGCGCGCGCGCCTCCTCTGCCTTGCCATCCTGCGTGAGCCGCTGCACCCCCGCCTGAACATCGCGCCAGTCTTCCCTGAGCGGCTCCATGATGGTCGGGGTCACCAGCCGCTCCACATAGGCCCGTGGCGTATAATGCGCCCCCAGCTTGTGGCGTTGCCGTTTGTCCAGCGCCCGCTCCAGAAGCGTGCCGAAAATAGCCGGCTCCACCTGTTTCCAGTCCGCCTCCGCCGCCTCGATGAGCAGGCCAAGCTGAAGGTGATTCAGTGGCAAAGCGGACGGATCATGAAAAAGCCCGCCGTTGAACTTTTTGACCTTTTGCGTGAAGGCATGGGCATACTCGCCCTTGTCCATCGCTTCCCAAAGCCCTGCGAGCGCTTGCTCGGCATCTTCAGGGTGGCCCTTCAGCCGCTTGAGCAGCTCTGTAAAGCTGTCGCGCGGGATAAGCTCCACATCTTCGGCAAACATGGAAAACAGGCAGCGCATCAAGAAGCGCGCCACAACCTCGCTGTCATGGCCCTGCCCCTCAAAGCTTTTGCCCAGCTCCGCCAGATGCGCGGCAATCTCGCGTGTGACCTCGGCCGATTTGAGCGAGGGGTCAAGGCTGAGCGGGTCTGTCCAGATCGTGCGCAACAGCGCGCGCGTCTCTTCCTGTCTGAGGTCTTCAATCGGGATACGGTAGCGGTTCCCGTCAGGAAACTGGTTATAGCCCTGCCCTTGGCGCGAGAAGTCGGCATAGACCTCGATCACATGGCCCACATCCATCACCAAAAGGAAAGGTGGCCAGCCGTCTTCCTTTGACACTGCCCGCGCATAAGAATCCGCCTGGTTGCGCGCCTTGAGCATCGTGTCATCAAAGCCCGCCGTGCCCCGCTTGCCATGCCCTTTCTGGCCTGTAGCGTCCGCCTCGGTCAGAAAAGAAAGTTGGTCTTTGCTCTCCCTGCCGGGCTTATGGCTGCCCTGTTTGGCCTCCAACACAAAACAGCCCTTGCGGTAAAGGTCGATCCGCCCGCGCCGCTCGCGGCCCGTGTGGGTAAAGGTGACAGGTCTTTCAAAGCGGTAATCGTTGTTCTGCCCCTCAGCATCGGCAACCTTGACAGGCTCAAGCTCCAATAGCTGCAAAAGCTCTGCCGCAAAGCTCTGGAAATTGGCCATCTCGTTGCCACCAGAAGCTGTCCAGCGCTCAATAAACTCGTCTACACCCTGACTACCCAAACCACTCACCAAAAAAACAACGCCTAGTGGAATCAGCCCTAGACCTCTTTGATTGAATAGAGAATGGCCAGACGGATCAACCGATCAATTTTCGTCAGGACACACGCCTTCCTAAACCCCGGCCCGTTTGGAAATGCCTCACAGGGCACCCCCATCGGCTCCAAACAACGATCAGCCCCCCAAAGCCCCGCCGCACTGATGTTGGACTAGATGGGCTGAACGTCAGGCTTGATCACTCCACAGCGCAACCTTGGCGTGTGATTTCCATATTTGTATGGGCACTGCAAAAAGTGATCTGCAAGATGCCCCGCCTCTTGCGCACCCCAAACAACCAGCCCCGAACGATCACATGGGGCATAAAGGACGGTGAATGTAATGTATCCAGAATGTAACCCATGAAGACACTCCCTAAAGTTACATTAGGCAGTAAAATCAGCTTTTCATATCAGGATGTTGTGGTGCCCCCACACGGACTCGCTCTATATGACAAACATCCTATAAGCCATTGTTTTATATACGACTATAAAAAACCGAGGCAACGATTTAGTACCACATTTGTGAACTATCTAGTACCAATATAAATTGCCCAGCGCCCCATACAAGCGCAACAAAGCTCCTCCATCCAAACCAATATACAACAACAGGCCCACCTACTCACAGGTCAATACAGCGGCTCTCAAGGGGTGCTGAGGATTGCTTCCGTTGTTGGCGGGGTAGTTGGTTAGTTTCAACTTGGCATTAAGTCGTGGACTGTTAGGCTGACGTTGAATGTTGTTGGAGGCTTAAATGGCTGATTGTACCGCTTGCGGGGAGAAGTTCAAACTGTTGGGTGCGAGGTTTGGGCCAGATGGCGACCTATGCGGTTCATGCTTCAATAAGTTAGATTACAATGCCTTGGTTGATCTTACCAATCAAAGATTAGGTATAAGTGCTCAAAGAGCACAGGACCGACTAGAGCGAGACGCTAGTATCGACGCAATCCTTCTGACCACAGAAACAGCACCCAACCTGAACATCACCAGACGCATTGAGATTGTTACCGCTGAGTGTGCTTTCGGCATGAATATCTTCAAAGACCTGTTTGCTGGTGTGAGAGATATTGTCGGGGGGCGCTCTGAGGCTGTTCAGAAGACGATGCGTGATAGCCGCAGGACTGCCCTCTACGAACTAAAACGAGAGGCATATGAGGTCGGGGCTAACGCTGTTGTGGGTGTTGACTTGGACTACGTTGAGTTGTCGTCA
>JAHBAN010000196.1 GCA_018500075.1 Flavobacteriia bacterium
AGATGTGTATAAGAGACAGGTTGGTCTTGGGGCTGCGGCGGGCGGCTTTGTATTCGGAGATGTCGGAGATATTGGGCACCACAAAACAGGCCGCGTGAGGCAGGTTTTTGCGGATGTCGGCGCGGCTGACGGCCTGAACGGTGATATTGGCGTCGGCGGCGGTTGTCACGCTGACATTGAGGCGGGCCTCGCTTTGGAAGCGGTAGACGAGGCGGGTCAGATCGGGCAGCAGCGTGGCGGGCGGCGCGCCGGTGACGCGGATGCGGATCGGGCCTTCAAAGCGGGTGAGCACGGGCAGCTCGCGGCCTGATTCCAGGTGAAAGCTCAGCTCGAGGATGTCGCGGGCGATGTCGATATTGGAGCGCGAGGGGGCTTCGACCGAGGAGGTCGCGAAAGATTTGAGCGGCGGCAGGCCGAGGGCGCTCTCCTGCACGAAGTCGCGCGAGGGGGTGTCGGCCATATTGCCGGGCATACAGCCCACGAGGGTGAGGCAGAGGGGCAGCAGGAGCTTGCGCATTATGCGGTCTCCCCGCGCCGGGGCAGAGGGCAGGAGAGGCGGGAGGCGGTGGGACGTGCGGGCCGGGCCGCGAAAAACGCGACCGCACCCATGGCAGGAGCCAGCTCTGTCTTTTCCATGTTCAGCGTCTGCCTTCAAATTTTGTCGTTGAGCAGACTTTTCGCTGCTCTTCCTGTCTTCCTTAAGGATGAATTGGGGCGAAAAAGTGACAATTTGTCTTAACTCGGAACGACCCGTGTATATCTCAGAAAGGCCTTGAAAATCAACTGCTTCGAGTGGGCCGTTTTGGCAACACCCTTGTCAGGGGGGCAGATGCGCGCAATGGAGGCGGCCTTGGCGGGGCCAGATACGGGTCTTGAGGGAGCTGTGAGGGAGCTGTGAAAGGAGCTGTGGGAGGGGCGGCGCGGTCAGGCTTTCCAGCGCCGGTGAATCCAGAACCACTGGCCCAGATTGTCGCGCACAAGCTCTTCGAGCTGGTGGTTTACATCTTGCGTCATGGTCTTGGGATCGCTCGGCACAATCGGCGCCTGGGCGATGATTTCAAAGTCCAGACCATTGGCCTGTCGCACCGCATAGACGGGGATCAGCGCGGCGTTATACTTGAGCGCAAGCTCGGCTGTGATCATCGAGGTCATCGCCGGTTTGCCAAAGAAATCAAGCGCTTCTCCGGAGAAACTGTTGAGATCGGTCAGAATACCGAGCACACCGCCGGCGCGCAGATGCTTGACAAGCTGCTTCATGCCCGAGGGGCCTTGCAAAAACATCGGCTCGCCAATGGCCGAGATGGCGCGCACGTAATGGGCGTTGAAATAGGGGTTACGCATCGCCCGGTAGAGCGCGCCCATATTGTGACCGCGCGCAATCAGGCTGGCGCGCACGGCGTCATAATTGCCAAAGTGCCCCGTGACGAGGATCACCGGGCGGCCGGTGGCGCGGGCCTCTTGCAGCGCGGCGAGGCCCGGACCAGTGACGGGGGCGCGCGCGGCACGGGCTTTGAACGACTCGCCGGAATAGATTTCGATCAGGGTGCGGCCCGCATTGTCGGGCACCGCGCGACAGATCCGGCGCACTTCGTCTTGGGGCAGATCGGGCATGACATGGGCCAGATTGGCGCGCACGCGGGCGCTCCAGCCGGCAAGGGGCGCCAGAAGGCGCGAGACGATCCAGCCGACCAAAGGCACCCGCCAGCGATAGGGCAAGAGGAGGCCAAGGCCGATCAGCCCGCGAAACAGCAGGTTGCTGACAAAGTAGCCGGCGCGTTTGCGCAGGGGGAGCGGGGCGGCAGGCATGGGCGTTTAGCTTTTTGTTTTTCCGAATGTCTCGCGGTGCCAGACATAAATGCCCGCCGCGGCAATCACAAGCGCGCCCAGAGCGGTGAAGCCATCGGGGCTGTCGGAGAAGACAAAATAGCCATAGCCGATGGCAAACAGGATCCCCGCATAGGAGAAGGGGGCCAGCATGGCGGCCTCGCCTTCCATGAGCGCGCGGATCAGGGCGAGCTGCCCCAGCGTGGCGCAGAGCGTGATCCCGACAACAAGCGGCGCATCGGCCCAGGCGAGGGGCTGCCAGAACTGTGGCAGGGCCAATGTGAGCACCGCCGCGCCGAAGAGAGCGGTGTAAAACAGCGAGGTCCAGGCGTTTTCGTCGCGCCCGACAAAGCGGGTTGTGAGCGCATAGGCCGAATAGCAGACCGCCGCCGCAAGCGGCAGCAAGGCAAAGGGCGAGAAGACATCAGAGCCGGGGCGGATCACCAGAAGCGCGCCGATCAGGGCGGCGGCAATCGCCAGAGCCCGGCGCAGGCCGAAGCGCTCGCCCAGAAACAGGGCTGCGCCCAGCGTGATGAAGATCGGATTGGTGGACATGACCGAAGCGGCCTCGGCCAGCCCGATGTTTGAGATGCCAAAGAAGAAGAAACTTGTGGCACAGAGCAGAAAGACCGAGCGCGCAAGCTGTAGCTTGGGATAGCGGGTCTGGATGATCTGCGAGAATTTTGGCGCAATCAGCGCTGTGACAAAGACGGTCTGGCCGAGGTAGCGCACCCAGAGGGTTGTCATGGTGCCGACCCGTTGGGACAGCAGCTTGGCCATCATGTCCATGGTGGAAAAGCAGAAGATAGCCGCCAGCATGAGCAGGATGGCTTTGGTTGTGGATGAGAGGGGCATGGGCTGTCCTGCCGAAAATTCATTCGCAGGTTAACGAGTTTGTCATGCAAGGGAAAGCGTTTATCCCGCGTGGCTTTGGGCGGCTTTGGGCGGCTTGGCACGGCGCTGAGGCTCAGCCGCTTTCGGCCTCGTCCTCCTCCTCGTCGTCAACCACAAGCTGTAGCTCGCCAGTGGCCTGTAGATTGCCGATGGCGGCGATCACCGCGTTCATCGCGGCCTCGCCGTCTTTGACCTTGATGGCGGGTTTTTCGGCGATTTCCTCGCGCAGCCCCTCGGCCATGCGCTTTGAAATATTGGTGAGGATGAACTCGGCACTGCTGTGCAGGGCTTCATCGCCGCTTTTGGTGGCATAGGCGAGGGCGGTGAGCATGGTGTCGCCGTCCACGTCGCGTGTGAGCTTGGGCACATCGACCGGCCCGACACGGGCGGGGATATGCACGAAGGTGAAGATCGCTTTTTGCAGGCGTTGCCCGAAGGCGGCATCATCTTCGGCGAGGCCCGCGAGCAGGGTGTCGCGCATCTCGGAATTGGCAATGTTGAGGATCGCGCCGAGGCGCTCGACGGGGTCGTCCTCAAAGGCGCGCAGCGGCTCGTGCTCGAACTGTGCGGCCAGAGAGAGGCCGATCCGGTCGACGGCATCGGGCGTGACCTGCCCTGTGAGGGAGACCGCATAGCTTATTTTGCGCGCCTCAGGGCCGGGGAGCTTGCCCAGAAGCTCGGCCGCTTTGGCCACCGGGAGCTTGGAGAGGAGCACGGCGGCGACCTCTGTGCTTTCTTGTTGGAGGAGGGGGAGGAGCTTGTCCGGCTCCAGCGCGCGGATCCGCTCCCATGGATCGCCGATCTGGCGCACGCCCGCCTCTTTGCGCAGGCGCGCGGCGGTCTGGGGCGAGATACGGCCTTCAAGCGACTGGAGCGCCTCGGCAAGGCCGGCGGGAAAGACAAGGCCCATGGCCTCGATTTCGCGGGCGAACTCGGCGAGGACATCGGCCAGGGTCTCGCGGTTGATAAAGCCCATCTTGCCAATGGCTTCGGTCAGGATGCGCTGGCTTGTGTCGGGGAGGCGCTCCAGCGGGACATCGGCCCCTTCCTTGAGCAGAAAGCGCACGATGATTGCGGCCTTCTGGGCGGGGGTGAGCGCGGCGTTCTGGCGCGAGGGCATAACACTGCCGAGGGGCTGCAAAGCGGACATGGGGCTTCCTGTGGAGGTCTCGTTTGATGTCAGCAGAGCTTAGAGCGAAGCCCCTAAGAAAGCCTTTCGCCACCTGTGGGGGAGACAGGCGGCGCGCGCTATTGTGTCAAGGTTTTGTGCCAAGTTTGGCTAAAATTCGGTGCATTAAGGGCCGCTTAGTCAGGCCAGTGTAGCCAGGCCCGCGTAGTCAGGCCCGCGTAGTCAGGCCAGTGTAGCAAGCCAGTGTAGCAAGGACGGGCATGAAAGCGGGCGCATGGGCTGTGTCACTGTGATTTCGTCACAGTCATTTCGTCGCAGTCATTTCGCGACTGTGGGCTTGACACAGTGGTCTGTGCACAGTGGCGTTCCCGCCGCGGATACAGCGGGTCTTCGCCCATGATCAGCTGTTGACCAGCGGCACGCAGATGCCTGTTTCGCTGTCATAGCTTTGGCCCTGCGCGCAGCTCATGGCCTGATCGTGGCCACGCGTGCATTCGGCGCTTGCAAGGCTTGCAGACAGGATGAAGGCTGTTGTGAGCAAGAGTTTGGTCATGTGCTATCCTCTCTCATGGGTGAGGCGAGGATAGCACGTTTGGGGATGTGACGCCACTCAGGTGGGGATGCGCCTCACGTGGTTTTGAACACCCGCGCGAAGATCGTGTCGACGTGTTTCGTATGATAGCCCATGTCGAATTTGGCGCGGATGCCCTCTTCGCCAAGCGCTTTGACGACCTCGTCATCAGCCAGCAGCAGCTCCTGAAAATCAAGCCGCTCTTCCCAGACCTTGAGCGCGTTGCGCTGCACCATGGAGTAGGCATCTTCGCGGGAGACACCGGCTTGGGTGAGGGCGAGCAGCACGCGCTGGGACATCACGAGGCCGGGGAATTTGTTCATGTTTTCCAGCATATTCTCGGGGAAAATGAGCATTTTCTCGATCACGCCGGTGAGGCGGGCGAGGGCGAAATCAAGCGTGATGGTGGCATCGGGGCCGATGGCGCGCTCGACCGAGGAATGCGAGATATCGCGCTCGTGCCAGAGGGCGACGTTTTCCATGGCCGGGATCACGGCCATGCGCACAAGGCGGGCGAGGCCGGTGAGGTTTTCGGTCAGCACTGGGTTTTTCTTATGCGGCATGGCGGAGGAGCCTTTTTGGCCCATGGAGAAAAATTCGGCCCCTTCGAGCACCTCGGTGCGCTGCATATGGCGGATTTCGATCGCGACATTTTCGATGCTGGAGGCGATGACGCCGAGCACGGCAAAGAACATGGCGTGGCGGTCGCGCGGGATCACCTGGGTGCTGATCGGCTCGGGGCTAAGGCCGAGCTTGGCGCAGACGTGCTCTTCGACGCGGGGGTCGATATTGGCGAAGGTGCCGACAGCGCCCGAAATGGCGCCTGTGGCGATCTCTTCGCGGGCGGCGCAAAGGCGCGCCCGGTTGCGGTCCATTTCGGCATAAAAGCGCGCGAAAGTGAGACCCATTGTGGTGGGTTCGGCGTGAATCCCGTGGCTGCGGCCCACGCGGACCGTCATTTTATGCTCCATGGCGCGGGTTTTGAGTGCGGCGAGGAGCTTGTCCATATCGGCAATGAGAATATCGGCGGCGCGCACGAGCTGCACGTTGAGGCAGGTGTCGAGCACATCGGAGCTTGTCATGCCCTGATGGACAAAGCGGGCCTCATCTGAGCCGACGTGCTCGGCGAGATGGGTGAGGAAGGCAATCACATCATGTTTGGTCACGGCTTCGATTTCGTCGATGCGGGCGACATCGAACTCGACATCCTTGGCTTTCCAGACGGCGTCGGCATTTTCGCGCGGGATCACGCCCAGATCGGCCATGGCGTCACAGGCGTGGGCCTCGATTTCATACCAGATTTTGAATTTGGTCGCGGCGGACCAGATAGAAACCATTTCGGGGCGGGAGTAACGCTCGATCATTGGGATGCCTTCGCTGTTGCGGGTTGCGGGTTGGGATGCGCTGCTCATAGACTGGGGGGGGCTTAAGCTCAAGTCAGGACAGAAACGAGACAGAAGAGAGATGGGGCATCAAACAGGATTTGCCCGGAAAATGCGGCTGATATGCTGGTTTTGAGCGATTTTGCGGGGCGTTGGACGCTGTCGCGGCGGATTGTGCCGGCGGCGGGGGCACCGGCGCGGTTTGAGGGCGTGGCGCTCTGGGCCTGCGAGGGGGCCTATGAGGAGCGTGGCCTTTTGACTGTGCAGGGCCAGCCGCCTCTACAGGCGGAGCGGCGCTACCGCTGGGATGCCGATTTGAATGTCTTTTTTGAGGACGGGCGGTTTTTTCATCAGGTGCCGCCGCAGGGCGGGGCCACGGGGCATTGGTGTGCGCCGGATCAATATGATGTGGTTTATGATTTTGCCGGCTGGCCGCGCTTTGAGGTGCGCTGGCAGGTGCGCGGGCCTCGCAAAAATTATGAAATGATTTCGCATTATTCTCGCGAATAAGCGGTTCTGACTTGCGAAAAACGCTTTGCTGGTGCAGAAATTGCGAGAAAAAAATGGAGGGACGTGGAATGACCACTGCCGTAACGAATAAAGTATTGATCGAAACCTTCGGGGCCACATCGGGTGCCGGGCTTTGGGCCAAGCGGGTTGCGCTTGTGGTTGCGGGCGTTCTGGCGCTGGCGATCTCGGCCAAGATTGCTGTGCCGATGTGGCCGGTGCCGATCACCATGGGGACCTTTGCGGTGCTGACTCTCGGCGCGGCCTATGGGCCACGGCTCGGGCTGGCGACGATTGCGGCCTATATGCTTGTTGGTGTGATGGGCTTTGATGTGTTTGCCGGCTCATCGGCCGAGGCCTATGGTCTGGCCTATATGATGGGTGGCACGGGTGGCTATCTGGTGGGCTATGTGCTGGCTGTGCTCGCGCTGGGCACGCTGGCGCGCATGGGCTGGGACCGCTCGGCGGGCAAAATGGCCGGTGCGATGCTGATCGGCAATGCGCTGATCTATATCCCCGGTGTGCTCTGGCTCGGCGTGCTCTACGGCTTTGACAAGCCGCTGCTGGCCTGGGGGCTGACGCCGTTCCTGATCGGGGATGCTGTGAAGCTGGTTCTGGCGGCGATGATCCTGCCGGCGGCCTGGAAGCTTGTCGGCCGCGCCCGCGGCTAGGCTTGAGACCCAAGTGAGATTTGGAGCGCGCCAGAGCCATCTGGCGCGCTCTTTTTTTTGGGATCGGATCAGCGCGGGGCGCTGATCCGACCGGGGCGAGGGGGCTTTGCCCGCTCGCGCTCCCCCAGGATATTTCTGGAAAGAAAAAGGCGGGACGGCGAAGCGCGGAAGGTCATGCGCGTCAGGCGTTGGCGCGGATGGCATGGGCGCGGTTGGCAAAGCGCGGGACAGTAAAGCGCGGACGGCACGGGCGCGCCGGCGAAGGCGTGGATGGCATAGCGCGGCAGGCGCTGGCGCTGTCTCTTATACACATCT
>JAHBAN010000128.1 GCA_018500075.1 Flavobacteriia bacterium
GGAGCAAACCCGAGAGGGAAAAATCTGCCCGTTCTCCCCGTTGCGGGCTGCCCAAAGCCGTCCCACCTGCTAAAGACAGCCCAAAGGAGCCGCCCATGCTGCTACGCCTCGCCAATCTCTCGCTGCTCGTGCTGTTCCCGCTCGCCTGGTCAGCGCCCTTGATGAAAGCGGGCCTTCTGCCGCTCTTTGCGCTGAGCGAAATCTCGGTGATCTCCGGGCTTCAGGCGCTCTGGCGCACAGACATCCTTCTCGCTCTGGTCGTCACGCTCTTTGCCCTCTGCCTGCCCTATCTCAAGACAGTCGGCCTCGCGCTTGTGCAGTTCGGCCTGCTCAAACCTGCCCTGCTGCCCCTGCTCTGCGCTCTGGGCCGGTTTGCTATGGCCGATGTCTTCCTGATCGCGCTCTACATCACCCTCGCCAAAGGAATCGGCCTCGGGCGGATCGAGACAGCTTGGGGGCTGTATCTCTTCACAGCCTGCATTTTCGCCTCGCTGATCATCGGCTTGGCCACGAAACAATCGCTCCAAAGCCCGGCGATTGTCCCAAAAGACCCTGATAAATAGCGCGCAAACAACCTATTTCGCCTCAAACCCACCAAAAACCTTGTTATTTCCCGCAAATTTTTGGAAAACTGTCGGCAGTATTTTGCTCATACGAGTGTTCGGGGTCCGGGGGGGATTCATGGTTACCGTTTTGCAGGGCCTGCGCGCCAGTGCCTTTCTTCTGCACCGTCTGGCCTTTGTCACAGTGGCGCTGGCCGGTGGGTTTGCTCTGATCTATACAGCGCTCTGCGCCATGGGCTTTGCGCCCTGGCTTGACATATCGCTCGGCCTCGCGGGGCAACCTCTTGAAAATGCAGGCATATGGTTTCAGTCCAGCCTGACGGGCCTGGCCGTTCTGCTGCTGTTCTTTCTGCCCTCCAACAGGCGCATCCTCGCCTTGGAAAACTCGCACCGCTCCTTTCAGCTCGGAATGCACGATGTCGCCCGCGCCTATCACCACGCCCATGCCGCCGACCGCGCCAACGCCTTCCAGCTCAGCTCCGAGTTTGACTCGGTGCGCGAGCGCCTCGTCTATCTGCGCAACCACCCCGATCTTGGCGCGCTTGAGCCGGAGGTGCTCGAAGCCGCCGCGCAAATGAGCCATATCTCCAAAGAGCTGGCCCAAGTCTATTCCGATGCGGCCCTGTCGCGCGCCCGCGACTTCCTGCGCCAGCGCCAGACCGAAATAGAGACGTTCAACAGCCGCATCACAGCCGCCAAACAGGTCGCCACCGAGCTAAAACACTGGCTGCATGAGGTCGAGCTGGAAGAAAGCGTCGCCGCCAGCCAGCTTGAGCGCCTGCGCGACGAGCTGCATGAGGTGCTGCCCGAGCTTGGCAAAATCTCCATGGTGGAGCTGGAAGCCGAGAGCGACACCGTCACCCGCCTGCCCCGCGCGGCCGAATAAAGGCGATCCAACCCACCTCCAACCCACCGCTAACCCACCTCTAACCCCTCTCTAAACCGCCACGAGACACCTGCGACACACCCGCGAAACCGCCGCTCAACCCAAAGCCCAGCCGCCACCCTCCTTTAAGCCTGTCATGCGGTCATGGTTGACGGCAGCGCGGCGCTCGGACATACCCGAAAAATGGCAAAGAAACTCCAATACGTCTGCACGGCCTGCGCCGCCTCAAGCCCGAAATGGGCCGGCCAATGTGACGCCTGTGGCGCTTGGAACTCGATTGTGGAGGAAACCCCGCTCTCGGAAGGCTCAAGCTCCAAATCGATCGGCGCCAAACGCGGCGGACAGGTCGCGCTGAGTGATCTGTCCAGCCATGAAGCCCCGCCGCCGCGCACCATCAGCGGCATGGACGAGCTGGATCGCGTGCTCGGCGGCGGCCTCGTCCCCGCCTCGGCCATCTTAGTCGGCGGCGATCCGGGGATCGGCAAATCCACCGTGCTCTTGCAAGCCGCCGCCCAGTTTGCCTCCCGCGGCCTCAAGACAATCTATATTTCAGGCGAAGAAGCCTCCGCCCAGGTGCGGATGCGCGCACAGCGCCTCGGCCTCAATCAAGCGCCTGTCCAACTGGGCGCAGAAACCAACCTGCGCAATATCCTGACCACGCTGGAGGCCGAAAAGCCCCAGCTTGCCATCATCGACTCAATCCAGACCATGTGGGTCGATACCGTCGACAGCGCCCCCGGCTCCGTCTCACAGGTGCGCGCCGCCGCCCATGAGCTGACGAGCTTTGCCAAGCGCAAGGGCGTCTCCGTGATCCTTGTGGGCCATGTCACAAAAGACGGCCAGATCGCCGGTCCGCGCGTGGTTGAGCATATGGTGGATACGGTGCTCTATTTTGAGGGCGAGCGCGGCCATCAGTTCCGCATCCTGCGCGCTGTCAAAAACCGCTTTGGCCCGGCTGACGAAATCGGCGTCTTCGAGATGACAGGGGCCGGGCTGCAAGAGGTCAAGAACCCCTCGGCGCTGTTTCTCTCCGAGCGCGGCACGCCCTCGCCCGGCTCGGTTGTCTTCTCCGGGATCGAGGGCACCCGCCCTGTGCTGGTCGAGTTTCAGGCGCTGGTCGCGCCCTCCCCCCACAGCCAGCCGCGCCGCACCGTGGTCGGATGGGACAGCTCCCGCCTCGCCATGATCCTCGCCGTGCTCGAGGCCCGCGTCGGCATTCCCTTTGCCGGGCTGGATGTCTACCTCAATGTCGCCGGCGGCATCAAAGTCACAGAGCCGGCCGCCGATCTGGCCGTTGCCGCCGCGCTCCTCTCGGCGCGCGAAGATGCGGCGCTGCCCAAAGACACCGTGGTGTTTGGCGAAATCAGCCTCTCCGGCGCGCTCAGATCCGTGTCCCAGACAGAAAACCGGCTGAAAGAAGCGCAAAAACTTGGATTTTCAACCGCAATCATGCCAAAGGGGGATAAAGCCCCGGCAACCTCTGGCCTCACCGCCAAGCGCTATGAGGATCTGACGGCCTTTGTTGGCGATATTTTCGGCGCGGGCTAGACCGCCGCGCAAGACAGAAAGAAGAGAGTGACTATGGAAGGTTTTACAATCGTCGACGGCGTTGTCGCGCTGATCATCGTTGTCTCGGCCCTGCTGGCCTATTCGCGCGGCCTTGTGCGCGAAGGTCTGGCCATCGCGGGCTGGGTGCTCTCGGCGTTTCTGGCCTTTCTCTTTGCTCCACAGGTGCAACCTCTGGTCAAGGAGGTGCCGGTCATCGGCAAGCTGATCTCTGACAGCTGCGAGCTGTCCATGATCGCGGGGGCCGCCGCGATCTTCACGGTGGTTCTGGTGATCGTGGCGCTGTTCACACCGCTGTTTTCCTCGGTGATCCAGCGCTCGGCCCTCGGCGGGCTGGACCAGGGGCTTGGCTTTCTCTTCGGCGTCGCCCGCGGCATCCTGCTCGTGGCGATTGCGTTTTTTGTCTATGAAACGGTCGTCACAAGCCAGGACATCGCCGCAATTGATGACAGCCGCTCGGCCCGTGTCTTTGGCAAAATGACCGGTGCAATCGAGGAGCGCGACCCCGAGCAAGCGCTGGGCTGGATCACCCTGCAATATGAAGAGCTGGTCTCGACCTGCGCCCAATAATACGCGCCAAGTCATCAAACTGTCGTATCCTTGGGTGACATAGCCGCGCGCGCGGCTTATGAAGGGGCAAATCTGTCCTCAGGATTCGGAGCTGCCCGCCGTGCCCAACCCTTCTTCGCCGCTGACTTGTGAAAAACCGTTCTTCGCCCATCCCTTTGATGACGATAAACTCAAAGAAGAATGCGGGGTCTTTGGCGTCACAGGCGTGACAGATGCCGCCAATTTCGTCGCTCTGGGCCTTCATGCGCTCCAGCACCGCGGTCAGGAAGCGGGCGGGATCGTCTCCTATCACCCGGATCACGACTTCAACTCGGTGCGCCGTTTTGGCTATGTGCGCGACAATTTCACCAAACAATCGCTCATGGAAACCCTGCCCGGCGCGCTTTCGATCGGCCATGTGCGCTATTCCACAGCCGGCTCCAAAGGCGCGGCGATCCGCGATGTGCAGCCCTTCTTTGGCGAGTTTTCCATGGGAGGCGCGGCGATTGCCCACAACGGCAATATTACAAACGCCGAGGCCCTGCGCCGCGAGCTGATCGAACGCGGCAGCATCTTCCAGTCCAGCTCGGACTCCGAATGTATCATTCATCTCATGGCCCGCAGCCTGCAGCGCAACATCCCCGAACGCATGGAAGACGCGCTGCGCCGCGTTGAAGGCGCGTTTTCCATCGTCGCCATGACCCGCACCAAGCTGATCGGCGTGCGCGACCCGCTCGGCGTGCGCCCGCTTGTCCTTGGCCAGATCGGCGAGGGCTGGGTGCTCAGCTCGGAAACCTGCGCGCTGGACATCATCGGCGCAACCTATGTGCGCGAGATCGAACCCGGCGAAATGGTGGTGATCACCGGCGATAAAGTCGAAAGCAGCTTCCCCTTCCGGCGCCAGAAATCGCGCTTCTGCATCTTCGAACACGTGTATTTCTCCCGTCCCGACAGCATCATCGGGGGCCGCTCGGTCTATGAAACCCGCCGCCAGATCGGCGTTGAGCTGGCCCGCGAAGCGCCCGTGGAGGCCGATCTTGTCTGCCCCGTGCCCGACTCAGGCACCCCCGCCGCCATCGGCTTTTCTCAGGAAAGCGGCATCCCCTACGCCATGGGCATCATCCGCAACCAATATATGGGCCGCACCTTCATCGAGCCGACCGAAAGCATCCGCAACATGGGGGTGCGCCTCAAGCTCAACGTCAACCGCGCGCTCATCGCGGGCAAACGGGTGATCCTTGTGGATGACAGCGTCGTGCGCGGCACAACCAGCCGCAAGATCAAGGAAATGATTCTGGATGCCGGCGCCGCCGAAGTCCATTTCCGGATCGCCAGCCCGCCCACCGCCTGGCCCTGCTTTTACGGGGTGGACACCCCGCAGCGCGAAAAGCTCCTCGCCGCAACCATGTCCGAAGAGGAAATGCGCGACCACCTCGCAGTGGACAGCCTCAAATTTATCTCGCTGGACGGGCTGTATCGCGCGGTCGGCGAGGCCGAAGGCCGCAGCAAAACCTGCCCGCAATATTGCGATGCCTGCTTCTCGGGCGAATATCCCGTCGTGCCCGCCGATATGGTCTCCAAAGGGTTTGAGATGAAAGCCGCCGAGTAAACAAAAGCCTTAAGAACGCCACGAAAGCTACGGATATGACAGACAAAATCGCTCTCATCACAGGCGCGTCCCGCGGCCTCGGCGCCGCTCTGGCCGAGGCGCTCTGCGAGACCCACCACATCGTCGCGGTGGGGCGCACCACAGGCGCACTCGAAGAGCTTGACGACCGCATCAAAGCCAAAGGCGGCGCCGCCACCCTCGCCCCGATGGACATCACCAACACCGATGCCATGGGCCAGCTCTGCCGCTCGATCTATGAGCGCTGGGGCAGCGTCGACATCTGGGCGCACACCGCCATCCACACCGCCCCGCTCTCGCCCGCCGATCATATGGATATGAAAGGCTGGGAAAAATCGGTCGCCATCAATCTCACCGCCACAGGGCTATTGATCGGCTATGTCTCGCCCCTGCTCACCCCCCAAAGCGCCGCCCTCTTCTTTGAAGACGGCCACGGCGGCGAGAAATTCTTTGGCGCCTATGGCACAACCAAAACCGCCCAAATCGCCCTCGCCCGCAGCTGGCAGGCCGAAACCGTCAAGACCGGCCCCAAGGTCCATATCCTGAGCCCCAAACCGCTGGCCACAGCGCTCCGGGCGCGCTTTTTCCCGGGCGAAGACCGCGCCCCCCTTGCGCCGCCTGCCACTGAGGCCGCACGCCTCCTTGCCGAATTGCGCGGCTAACCCCACACTTTTTCTTTCTAGAAATATCCTTGGGGGAGTTGCGGGGGGATTGATCCCCCTCAACAAGTCGGATTGCCCGCAGCGCAATTCGAAGGCTTTAAAAACTGTCGCATAAACGACTCTATTGCAAACCCCGCGCCAACGCCGCCTTGCTCTGTACGCGCCCCTCCTTTATTCAAAGAAAAAACAGTCAGGCGGCCCTATGCGTATTCTTCTCACCAATGACGACGGCATCAATGCCCCCGGCCTGAAATCGCTCGAAAAAATAGCGTGGGATCTGGCTGGCGCGAAGGGCGAAGTCTGGGTTGTCGCCCCTGCATTTGAGCAGTCAGGCGTTGGCCATTGCATCAGTTATACGCATCCGATGATGGTGCAGAAGATGGGCAAGCAGCGCTACGCTGCCGAAGGCTCTCCTGCCGATTGCGTTCTCGCAGCGCTGCATGACATCCTGCCCGAGCGGCCCGACCTTGTGCTGTCTGGCGTCAACCGCGGCAACAACTCTGCCGAAAATGCCGTCTCTTATACACATCT
>JAHBAN010000018.1 GCA_018500075.1 Flavobacteriia bacterium
AGATGTGTATAAGAGACAGCTCTTGAAGCGCTCGAAACCATCGGCCTGTGCGATGCGCCGCCCTCCGGTGTCGAAATTCTCACAGGCGCCGGCGCGATCCTTGGCGCTGACGGGCGCATCCGCTTCCCGCGTGCCCTTGTCGAGGATATGCTCGCCAAAGCCGCCACCTCGATCACCCTCTTTGGCCGCAGCCCCGACCATGACCTCAAGCTCGAAGGCGCGCGGGTCCACTACGGCACAGCCGGCGCCGCGGTCAATATGGTCGAACCCGACGGCCAGACCTACCGCCACAGCACGGTGCAAGACCTGCACGACGCCGCCCGCATCGCCCATGAGCTGGACAATGTCCACTTCGTGCAACGCCCCATGGTCTGCCGCGACATCTCCGACAACCGCGAGATGGACCTCAACACAATCTACGCCTGCTGCGCCGGCACAACCAAACACATCGGAACCTCCTTCACAGAGCCGGCCTTCGTGCCCGACGCCCTCGAGCTGCTGCACCTCATCGCCGGCGGCGAAAGCAATTGGCGCGCCCGCCCCTTCGTGAGCAATTCCAACTGCTTTGTCGTCCCGCCGATGAAATTCGCCACAGAGGCCTGCGAAGTCATGGAAGCCTGCATCCGCGGCGGCATGCCCGTGCTCTTGCTCTCCGCCGGCATGGCCGGCGCCACCGCGCCCAGCACCATCGCCGGCGCCCTTGTCCAGGCCACAGCCGAATGCCTCGCCGGCATCGTCTATGTCAACGCCATGGCGCCGGGCCACCCGGCCATCTTCGGCACATGGCCCTTCGGCCTTGATCTGCGCACCGGCGCTATGACAGTCGGCTCGGGCGAACAGGCCCTGCTCTCCGCAGGCTGCGCCCAGATGCACAAATTCTACGGCCTGCCGGGCGGCGCGGCAGGCGGCGCAAGCGATAGCAAGCTGCCGGATATGCAAGCCGGCTGGGAGCAGATGTGCTCCAACGTCATGACGGGGCTGGCGGGCTGCAATATGGTCTATGAGGCGGCCGGAATGCACGCCTCCCTGCTCGGCTTTTGCCATGAAAGCCTGATCCTCGCCGATGACCTCATCGGTCAGGCCCAGCGCTGCGTGCGCGGCATCGAGGTCGATGACACAACCCTCGCGCTCGACCAGATGCGCGAGGTCTGCCTCGGCGGGCCGGGCCACTACCTTGGCACAGACGCAACCCTGAGCCGGATGCAAACCGATCATGTCTACCCTGCTCTGGGCGACAGAACCTCGCCCAAAGAATGGGTCGAAAAAGACAAGCCCGACCTCGTGGCCAAAGCCACCGCGCGCAAAAACGAGATTCTCGCGCGCCGCGCCGCCGCCGCCTTTGATCCGGCCACAGACGCGGCGATCCGCGCCCGCTTCCCGATTCACCTGACACTCTAGGTCTTTTTCTTTGCTGGAAATATCCCAGGGGGTGCGGGGGACAGCGTCCCCCGCCTAGCCCTGTGGTGCGGGCACAGCGCCCATGGCCCCCGTCCATGACGCGGGCAAAAGCCGTCCCCGCCTCCGCCGGGCAGGCTCGGGCTACGCTGCGCCCAAGCCCCTTTCCAAAAAAACAGGGCGGCTCCCAAAAGCCGCCCCGCTGGTATTGCAGGTGTCCCTGTCGCCAGTTTATCAGCCCAGTTCGCCAGCCCGGTTTGTCAGGCCAACCCCTTAGGCCAGCCCCTCAGCCCAACCCCTCAGGCCAAAACCATCCGGCCCAGCCGCTCACTCGGTGACAGTCACACGCTTCATATAATCAGGCGCGCCCAGCACAGCGCCATTGCGCCCTGTCCCGCGCTTGATCTGGTCGAGCACATCCAGCCCCTCGCTCACCCGGCCCACAACGGTATATTGCCCGTTGAGCGAAGGATACTCGGTAAACATGATGAAAAACTGGCTGTTGGCCGAGTTCGGATCAGCCGAGCGCGCCATACCGACAACACCGCGCTCATAGGCAATATCGGAGAATTCCGCAGGCAGATCGGCGCGGTCCGACCCGCCGGTCCCCGCCATGGCCATATTGCCACCCTCCATCTTGCCCATCGCAACATCGCCCGTCTGCGCCATGAAGCCCTCGATCACGCGGTGAAAGGCCACCCCGTCATACTGGCCCTCGGCCGCCAGCGCGGTGATCTGCGCCACGTGTTTGGGGGCCACATCTTCCAGCAGATCCACAAGGATCACCCCGTTGGCCTCGCCCGCCACCTCGATCTTGAGGCCGGTGGCCAGGACAGGGCCGGCAGCCAGAAGCGCCGCCGCCACCGCCGCCAGAGAGCCACACTTACGCATCGGCGGCCACTTTCACCGAGATCATACGATCCGGGCTCACCGGCGGCTCGCCACGGGCGATCTTGTCCACGTGCTCCATGCCGCTCGTGACCTGGCCATAAACAGTGTATTGGCCGTTGAGAAAATCATTGTCTTTGAAGTTGATGAAAAACTGGCTGTTGGCCGAGTTCGGATTGGCCGAACGCGCCGCGCCAATAGAGCCGCGCGCATGGGGGATGCGGCCGAATTCGGCCGGCAGGTCCGGCAGATCGGAGCCGCCGGTGCCGGCGCGGCCGGGGTTGTAATCCACCTCCATATTGGCGTGCTGCACATCTCCGGTCTGGGCCATAAACCCGTCAATCACCCGGTGAAAGGCCACGTTGTCATATTGGCCGGCGCGCGCCAGCTCTTTCATCCGCGCGCAATGCGCCGGCGCGATATCGGGCATCAGCTCGACAACAACAGTGCCATCCTTGAGTTCGATCAGGATAGTGTTCTCGGGGTCTTTATAGTCGGCCATCAGGCGCTCCTTACTGGATCGGGTCAAATTGATTGGAAAGATACCTAAGCCCCAAAACGCCGCTCGGCAAGCCCGCCCGCCGCCAAAGATGAGGCCAAGCTTGACGATCGCGCCCAATCGCGCGAAACCCCCTCCCAAACAAAGCGCAGACAAACACACAACAGACACTTCGCAGACACTCTCAAAGGAGCACCCCATGGGCTGGATGACACTCGACGATTTGGACCTCGCCGGAAAACGCGTGCTCACACGGGTGGACATCAACGTCCCGGTCCAGAACGGCCGCGTCACAGACATCACCCGCATCGAGCGGATCGTGCCCACCGTCAAAACGATCCTCGCCAAAGGCGGCACGCCGCTTCTGGTGGCGCATTTCGGCCGCCCCAAAGGCAAATCCGTGCTCGATCTCAGCCTGCGCATCGTGCTGCCGGCGCTCGAAGAGGCGCTGGGCCACACGGTCGCCTTTGTCGAAACGCTGGACGCGGCCGAAACCCTCCCCGAAGAGGCCCGCGCCGCCGAAGTGATCCTGATTGAAAACATCCGCTTCCACGCCGGCGAAGAGGCCAATGACCCGGTGTTTGCCGCCCGCCTCGCCGGCCTTGCCGATGTCTATTGCAACGATGCCTTCTCCGCCGCCCACCGCGCCCATGCCTCCACAACAGGCGTGGCCCATCACCTGCCCTCCTGCGCCGGCCGCCTCATGCAGGCCGAACTGAGCGCGCTCGAAAATGCCCTCGCCACCCCGAAACGCCCGGTCGGCGCACTCGTCGGCGGCGCCAAAGTCAGCACCAAGCTCGACCTGCTGTCAAACCTCGTGGAAAAGCTCGACCTGCTGATCATCGGCGGCGGCATGGCCAATACCTTCCTCATGGCCGAAGGCGCGCGCCTCGGCGCCTCGCTGGTGGAGGCCGATATGCTCGACACCGCCCGCGAGATCATGGCCAAAGCCAAAACCACAGGCTGCCAGATCCTGCTGCCCAAAGACGGGTCCGTCGCGCGCGCCTTTGAGGCTCATGCGCCCTATGAGACCCTGCCGCTCGGCCCCGACACCGCGCTTGACAGCGACCAGATGGTGCTGGACACAGGCACAGAGTCAACCGCAGCGATCCTCACCGCGCTCGAGGGTTTGAACACCCTGATCTGGAACGGCCCGCTCGGTGCCTTTGAAATCGCCCCCTTTGACAGAGCCACACAAACCGCCGCCCAAAAAGCCGCCGCCCTGACCCGCAGCGGCGCCCTCGTCACCGTCGCCGGCGGCGGCGATACGGTCGCCGCCCTCAACGCCGCCGGCGTGGCCGATGACTTCAGCTATATCTCCACAGCGGGCGGGGCCTTTCTGGAATGGATGGAAGGCAAAGCCCTCCCCGGCGTCGCCGCCCTCGGCGGTTGAACACAGCCCGCCCGCTGTGGAGATATAGCTGAAG
>JAHBAN010000075.1 GCA_018500075.1 Flavobacteriia bacterium
CCGACAGAAACCCGACCGCAGGCGACAGCACGACCCGCCCCGCCCCCTTGGGCATCTGCTGGCCCAGCCGCCACGCACTGCGCCCAAAGCCCATATACAGCCCGATCACGACCCCCAAACAGCCAAAGATCGCTTGCAGCGTCACCGAGCGCAACGACGAGGCCACCAGCATTCCAAGCGCCGCCCCGATCGCAATTCCGATCGCCCAAGCGCGCAAAATCTCCCAATCCACAGCGCCCTTCTTGTTGTGGCTCAAAACAGAGCGCACAGAGGTCACCACAATCGTCGCCAGCGAGGTCGCCAGACAGACCTGCATGAGCTGCGGCCCGTCATATCCAAGCATCTGAAAGGTATAGAAAAAAGCTGGCACAAGGATGATGCCACCGCCCACGCCCAATAGCCCCGCGAGCACCCCCGCAACAGCCCCGATCGCCATCAGCACTGCGAGCATCTGAAGGAGCAAACCTGTTTCCGGCATGATGATGATCCTGTCCTTTATCTCTGCGCTTCAGACGCACCCTCGCGCGCGCCGCACACAACGTCCAGTGCTTCTTTGATCAAAGCGCCCCCCGCGCCCTCCAGATGCGCCCCCTCCGAGAGCACCCGCCGCCATAGCCGCGCTCCGGGTTGGCCGGCAAAAAGCCCAAGCATATGCTTGCTGATCTGGCCGAGTTTGCCACCCGCGCCAAGGTGCTCCTCGATATAGGGCAGCATGGCCTCCACGGCCTCGATCGGGTCGGCAAACGGCGGCTGCCCGCCAAAAACAAGCGCATCCGCCGCGCCCAGAATATCCCAAGGCTGATGATAGGCCGCCCGCCCGATCATCACCCCGTCCATCCCCATGTCAAGATGGGTCTGGGCCTGCGACAGCGTGCCCACCCCGCCATTCAAAGAGAGGTGCAAATGCGGAAAAGTCTGTTTCATATCATAGACAAGCGAATAATCGAGCGGCGGAATATCGCGGTTTTCCTTGGGCGAAAGCCCCTTCAGCCACGCCTTGCGCGCATGAATGCTAAAGCGCCTCACGCCAGCGCTTGAAACGGTCTCCAGAAAGGCCGGCAAGACCTCTCGCGGCTCCTGATCATCCACGCCAATGCGGCACTTCACCGTGACAGGCACAGTCACCGCCGCCTGCATCGCCGCACAACAGGCCGCAACAAGCTCGGGCTGGCGCATCAGCACCGCCCCAAAGGTGCCCGACTGGACCCGATCAGACGGGCAACCGACATTGAGGTTGATCTCGGCATAGCCCGCCTCGGCCCCGATCCGCGCCGCCTCTGCCAGCTCGACAGGGTCAGAGCCGCCAAGCTGCAAGGCGACAGGCTGCTCCTCGTCGCGATGCGCCAGCAAATGAAACGCCCGCCCCCGCACCAGCGCCGGAGAGGTCACCATCTCGGTATAGAGCAGCGTCTCCTTTGACAAAAGCCGGTGCAAAAAGCGGCAATGCCGGTCGGTCCAATCCATCATAGGAGCCACAGAAAGCCGGGCCGCACGGGTCAATTCCGGCTCTTTGACTTTGATATCTTTATCTTTTTGCATCATCAGGCACCCAAGGCTCTGCGCCGGTCCGCCCCAAACGGCTCGGCTTAAGCGCCCGTTTAGGCCATCCCGAGCAAAACGTAAACGGGGCAGCCCTAGTCGCGAAAGGCCCGCTCCTTGATCCGCACCACAGGCTGGGTCAGATAGGCCAGAACCGTCTTCTTCTGCGACAGCATATCCACCTGAGCAATCATTCCGGGGATAATCTCAAGCGCCTCCCCCTGCGCATCCGTCAGCACGCCCTTCAAGCGGATTTCGACCACATAAACACTGCGTTCACCGTCCGGCGCCGTCACCGTATCCGCCCCGATCCGTGTGACCACCCCATCCAAAGCGCCATAGCGTGACGCATCATAAGCGGTGATCCGCACCTTCACATCCTGATTGGGCCGGATAAAGGCAATGTCGGCCGGGTCCACAAAGGCCTCAACCGTCACCGCCTCGCCAAACGGCACGATCTCGGCAACCGTCTGCCCCTGCTGGGCGACCCCGCCCAGCGTGGCAAAGAGCACCTGATTGACGATCCCGCGTGTCGGGCTGCGGATCTCGGCGCGCTTCAGACGGGTCTGCAAAGCCGGAATGCGCGTTTCCAGCGAAGCAAGACGCGCATGAACTTCGGTCAATTCCTGATGGGCTTTGGTGAGCTGTTCTCGCTTGCGCGCCACAATCTGGCTTTCAATCTCGATCACAGCAGTTTGCGCCATAACAATCTGGGTTTGGGTCTCTCTGAGGCGCCCGTTCAGCTCGGCAAATTGGCGGCGCAACGAAATAAGAGCAAGCGGGCTTTCGATCCGCTTTTCAACGAGCGGCTCCACCACCATGATTTCCTCTTGCAACAGCGCAATGTTCTGGCGCGCCACATCGCGGCCCACTTCGGCGCCCTCGATCTCAGCCATCTTGATGTCGCGCCGCGCTTGCAAAACCAGCAGGTCCGCAGAGAGCTGTTCTTTGAGAGACAAAAACAACTGCCGCTCCGCCTCCAGACTGTCCTGCGTCCCGGCCATGGCCGTCATGTTGAAATCATGGCCTGAAATCTGTGCTTTCAACCGCTCCCGACGGATAAACAGCGCGGCGGCCTCCGCCTGTGCCGTGTTCAGCTCCGAGCGCAGCAGGGTCGGATCAAGCCGCAGGATCACATCATTTGGCGCAACAATATCGCCCACCTTGACACCAATCTCGGTGATCGTGCCGGTTTCGGCCGCCTGCACAACCTGCACCAACTGGCTCGGCACAACCCGCGCGTCGGCACGGGTCACATCATCGATCTCTGTCATATGCGCCCAAAGGCCAACACTCAGCAAAACAAAGCCGACCGCAAACAAAAGGTAGCTGCCCGAGCGCCCCGAACGGCCCCGCAAGTCTCTGGCAATTCTGTCAAACTCTGCATCAGGCATTGGCAAGCGCTTCTTTGGGTTCGGGGCGGCGCGCACGCGCCATCATTTCGCTTTTGCTACCGTCAAAGCTGATCCGGCCCTCGTTCAATACAATCACCCGATCCACCAGCGCCAACAGGCTGGTGCGATGGGTCACAACAATCAATGTGCGTTGGTCGGTCGCCCAGTTTTTTATGTTCTCGATGACTTTGGCCTCGGTCTGCACATCCATGCTTGATGTCGGCTCATCCATAATCAGGGTCGGCGGATCGCCAATCAGGCTGCGGGCAATGGCAATGGCTTGCCGCTGCCCGCCGGATACCCCCTGACCGCCCTCGCGCACCGCCATGTCAAACCCGTGGGGATGACGCGCTGCCAAGGCTGCCGCCAAGGAGAGCTTGGCCTTTTCAGCCACCTCCTCATCGCTGACGCCAAACCGCCCGGCGACAATATTGTCGCGCAATGTGCCCGAAAACAGCCAGCAATCTTGCAAAACAGCCCCGATGTTGCGGGTGCGGTCCGCAGGATCAACCGCCCGAGCGTCAAGCCCGTCCAACATGACAGAGCCGTCGTCAGGCTCAAACAGCCCGAGGATCAGCCGCGCCACCGTGCTTTTTCCCGAGCCGACAGGCCCCATAATCGCGACTTTCTCGCCCGGTTTGATCTCAAGGTTCAGCCCCTTGAGCACAGACCCAAGCTCAGGATCATAGGCAAAACTCACGTTCTGAAACGTGATATGGCCCGCGATGTGCTCACGGCTCAAATAGCGCCGGCCAACCTCGCGCTCGCCCTCGGCCTTCATCATGTGATCAATCTGACGATAGGCCACGATCGACTGGTTGAGACGCGTCAATATCTGCGAAATCTGCCCCAATGGCGCGAGTGTTTTGCCCGTCAAAATCACACAAGCAATCAGCGCCCCCATCGAGACAACCCCGTCGCGGATCAGAAAAACGCCATAAAAAACAATCCCGATCTGGGCAACCTGCTGCACAAGCTGGGTAAAATTCACCGTGCCCTGCGCCAGAAGCCGCCCCTTGCCGCCGCTCTCTGACTGGTTTTTCACAGCCGCACGCCAGCGCGCGCGCATAACGGGTTCGGCCCCCGTCGTCTTGAGCGTCTCCATGCCCGAAAGTGTTTCCATCAAGATCGACTGTTTGGTCTGCCCGTCGCTGCTTGTCTCGGCGGCATATCTGCGCAAAAACGGCTGCACCCCCAGCCCCGCGATCAGCACAACAGGCACAGCCACCAAAGGCACAACCGCAAGCGGCCCGCCGATCATATAAATCACCGCGACAAACAGCGCCAGAAACGGAAAATCAACCAAAGCCGTCAGCGACGCCGAGGTGAAAAACTCGCGCACAACCTCAAAGTCGCGCATGATCGAGGCCATCTGCCCGTTTGTGCCGGTGCGGGCGCGCATTTTGAGCGCCAGAAGATGATTGAACAGCCGTTCGGCCATTTTTTCGTCGGCATATTTGCCCGCCGCATCAATAAATCTGATCCGCAACGACTTGATCAAAAAGTCAAACGCCAGCGCAAATCCAACACCAAACGTCAGCGCAAGCAAGCTGTCGATCGCCTCGTTCGGCAAGACGCGGTCATAGACCACCATGGTAAACAACGAAGATGTCAGCCCCAGAACATTGGCCACAGCCGCCGCCAGAAGGATCTGGATGTAAACACTGCGCAGCCCGCGAAACGCGCCCCAAAACCAATGCCCGCTTTCAGGCGGTTTGCCCGCCTGCCACTGTCGGTTGCGGCTCACGCGCAAAACATAGCCCGCCGCCGCAAGCCGGCCATCGCCGCTGTTCCAAAGCTGTTCTTGCGGTCCCTGCGCACAATCCACCACAACAAACTGGCCGGCATCGGTCTTGGCCAGAAGAACAAACGGCTCCCCCTCGGCATCAAGACAAATGAGCGGGAACAGGATCGGATCAAGCTGTGTCGGCTTGCCCGCGCCAAACTCGGCGCAAAACCCCGCGGCCTCAAGCGCATGAACGGCGTCTCGCACACCATATGCTTCGGTTTCGCCCTGAAAAACGCGCAGCAAATCCGCTTGGCTCAACTTGTGCTCAAGCCGCTCTGTCAAAAAGATAAGGCTTTTCTGGAGGGTATTTTGCATCATCCGACGGCCTCACCCTTCTTCTTTAATATCGTCAAGCCCGACAGGCCTCAGCGGTGCAATGATCCCGAGCGCATCCAGAATATCGCCCGTGACAGCCAGAATGGCATATTCGGCGCGGCGCGCCTCGCTCTTTTGACGGATGAGGCGCTCTTGCGCGAGGTCAAGCTCGCGCACCGCCTCGACAATCTGCGTGAAACTGCCCTTTCCCAGCTCGAACTGGCCTTTTGACGTCACAAGAGCCTCCTCGTTGAGCGCAACAGCCCGCTGGGTGGCGCTGAGCCGGGTCTGGATAGAGCCGGTTTCTGCCTTGGCTTGGCTCAAGCTGCGGGTCAATGCGCGCGTCAAGCTGTCAAGCTCCGCCAAAGCCTGATCCCGCCGCGCCGCCGCGCCGGCGACTGAGGCGCGCTCCAGACCGCCTCTATAGATCGGAAGGTCAATGCCCAGCCGCGCCTGCACCCCGTCAGAGAAACTCCCCTGATTGAAATCCGTCTCCAAAATCGCGGAGACCGTCGGCACACGGGTCCGCGCGCTCAGCGCCAGCTCTTGCTCCCGCGTCTCAAGGACAAGCCGAAGCTCGCGCAGCCTCGGACTGTTTTGAAGGGCAAAAGCCTCATCGCTCCGGCGCAGCTTTGGCGCAGCAGGAACATCAAGGCTCTGCACCGGTGCTAACCCAAAAATCTCGACCCAAACCGCTCGCGAGGAGGCCAGATCGGTGCGCGCTTGCGCCACTTCCGCCTCGGCATTTGACAGACGACCCTTGGCCGACAGCAGATCCGCGAGAGAGCCTGCCCCGGCGTCAAAACGCTCCTCAATCAGCCCGACAAGCCCCTCGATCTGGGCCGCATTTTGCCGCGCCTGAACAAGCAAAGCCTTGTCCCGCTCAAAATCAATCACCGTTTCAACCGCCTTGAAGGTGCGCGCGCTCAAACCCGCAACTTCAGACTGATACACCCGCCGCGCCTCGGTTTGCCGCAGGGCCACACGCGCCGCGCGGTGCCCGCCATCATAGATAATCTGGCTGAGGCCCAGAACAGGCACAGCGCTGCCCTCTGAGGTCACCGACCCTTCGATATTGATCTGTGGCCGCAACGCGCTTTTCTCGATGCCGATTTGCGCACTGGCATCCATAATCACCGATCCGGCCGCCCGTGACAGCGGACCCGTTGTAACCCCCTGCTGGATCAAGGCGGCAAAGCGCGTTTGCACGAGTGAGCGGTCGGTGCGTGCCCCATCCACCAGACGGCTTTGCCCCGTTCCATCGCTTGCAGAAGACAGCGCCACAGAGTGCATCACAGGGCGCGCGCCGCCCTCTTTCTGCGCCGTCTCACAGCCTGCCAAGGCCAGAAGGCAAATAAGTGTCGCAGGTTTCATACTGGCCTAACCCTCAAACCCGATGTCCAAAGCGGGCATATCTGTCTCAAGGTCGCGCGCAATCGAGTCCAGAAAACCATCGCTCTGCAGCCCTCTCCCAGACGGCGCCGCTTGCGCCTCCTGCGAACGGGCCAGAGCCTGACTGTGCGAGGAAAAAAGCTGCGCATAGGCCAATCCAAGCGCCCCGGTCTTATGAAGGTCAATTATGGTTGGCTCAGGCAAGGACATGAGCTTGGCTTCATTCACTTCATAATAGCCAAACCCGCCCGAGGCGGCGGGCACAAGGAGGCCAGCCGCCGCCAAAGCCCCTGCCAGACGCGCCGCCAGCGCGAGATCCGCCGCAAAACTCTGGAAATGCGCGCCCACCTGAGCAACAGGCGCCGCCAGCCTTTCGCCTTCAAAAAAGCGCTGCCCTTTTTCGGTGGCTTCGC
>JAHBAN010000153.1 GCA_018500075.1 Flavobacteriia bacterium
GGGCGGTGCGCGTTTTGGTTTGATTGCGCCGGATGAGACAACATTTGACTATATCAAGGGGCGCCGTTTTGCACCCAAAGGCGCGGCATGGACCGCCGCTTGTGCGGATTGGCGCGGGCTTTGCAGCGACGAGGGCGCCTGTTTTGACAGTGAGGTGGCTCTTGATGCGTCCGAGATTGCGCCCACTGTCACATGGGGCACAAGCCCGGAGCAGGCGTTGCCGATAACAGGCCGTCTGCCCGAGGCCTCTGCCCTGCCACCCGCACGGAGCGAAGCCGCGCGGGCGGCACTCGAGTATATGGGCCTGAAGTCTGGTCAGCCGCTCGAGGGCACCACTGTGGATCAGGTGTTTATCGGCTCTTGCACGAACGGGCGTATCGAGGATCTGCGCGCGGCTGCGCAGGTGTTGCAGGGCCGCAGAGCAAAAATACCCGGTCTTGTCTCGCCCGGCTCGGCACAGGTTAAAGCGCAGGCCGAGGCCGAGGGGCTTGACCGGATATTTACCGAGGCGGGCCTTGATTGGGTGGGATCGGGCTGTTCGATGTGTGTCGGGATGAATGGTGATCTGGTCGGGGAGGGCAAGCGCTGTGCCTCGTCAACCAACCGCAATTTCAAGGGGCGCCAGGGTCGTGGCGCGCGCACGCATCTGATGAGCCCTGCGATGGTGGCGGCGGCGGCGGTAACCGGAGTGCTGACGGATGTGCGTAAGCTTCTGGAGGGGCGGGTCTGATGGCGGGCTGGAGCGTGCATCAAGGTCAGGCTGTGAGCCTGCCGCAGGCCAATATCGATACGGATCAATTGATCCCGGCGCGGTTTATGTCTGTGCCGCGGGCGCAAGGATATGGCCGCTATCTGTTGCATGATATGCGCCGCGATGCGGCGGGCGATCTGATCGCTGATTTCCCGTTGAATGCCAATGACGGCGCCAGCGTATTGATCGCGGGCCGCAATTTTGGCAGCGGGTCTTCGCGGGAGGCGGCTGTCTATGCGCTTGTGGATGCGGGGCTTTGCGCTGTTGTTGCGCCGAGCTTTGGGGATATTTTTGCAGCCAATGCCGTGAACAACGGGCTATTGCCCGCAACGATCGAGGGGGCGACATACGAGACACTGGCCCGGTTGCTGGATGGCGGGCCGCAAGACATCAGGATCGATCTTGACGCGCGCAGTCTTCAGCTCGGTTCTGTCTCTGTCAGCTTCTCGCTTGATGACAGCTGGGCGCTGAAACTGATCAACGGTTGGGACGATATTGACCTCACCCGCAATCACGGCGCGGCGATTGCTGCTTATAAAACCAATCGACATCAAACCGCAGCTTGGGCATGGCCCGACGGAGCGGATTGAAAAACCGCCATCCGGGCGGAACAGGAGGGCCATAACCCGGCCCGAAAAAAGGGGCGCAAGCCTCAAAACAGTGGAGAACGAAACGATGAAGATGAAACTACTGGGAAGCCTCCTTGCCGGGGCCACGCTCATCGCGGGCACAGTCAAAGCCGAAGAGACACTCTCGGCGGTGCACGCTTTTCCTGAAACTTTGATCTACACCAAAAGCTTTCTCGGCTTTGTCGACAAGGTAAACAAAGCCGGCGCCGGGGTCATCCAGATTGACGTGCGCGGCGGACCCGAGGCGATTGGTATGTTCCAACAGCCGGATGCGGTGCGCGACGGGATTGTTGATATGGTGTATACGCCCGGGTCTTTTTATGGCGGTGCGCTGCCAGAGAAAGACGCCATGGTGGCCTCCAACCTCACGGCTGTGGAAACGCGCGCCAACGGTGGCATCGCCCTGATTGACCAGATCCATCAGGAAAAAATGGGCCTGAAGTATCTCGGCTGGTTTGACAGCGGCGTGTGCTACAACCTCTGGACCCGTGACGAACCCAAGTTTGACGCTGCGGGCAATCTTGAAGTGGATGGCCTCAAGCTGCGCGGCAACAATGTGTATAACGCCTTCTTTACCAATTATCTTGGTGCGCAGGTTATCGATTTGCCAACCGGCGAGGTGTATTCGGCGCTCCAGCGTGGTGTTGTCGATGCGACGGGGTGGACACAGATTGGTTTGATTGATCTGAAGTGGAACGAGTTTTTGAACTACCGCATCGAGCCTTGCTTCTTCTCGACAGATCTCGGCGTGATTGTGAACAACGAAAAGTGGAACTCGCTGTCTGACGCAGCAAAGAAAATCCTTCAGGATGTCGCAATCCAGCACGAGAAAGACAGTGTTGAGGCGTTGACGGCCAAGCGGGATGAAGACTTTGCCGCGCTTGATGCGGCGGGCATGAAAGTGATCTCGCTGCAAGGCGAAGCCAAGGCCAACTACCTTGCCGCAGCCCGTGAGAAAACATGGGAGCGTATGAAAGAGGTTATGGCCGCACAGCCGGGCGGCACAGGCAACTATGATCGCTTGATCGAGCTGTTCTACGATTTTGACGCAGCAAAATAAAATATTTCGCGGGCCTGCCGCCTTTGGCGGGCCTGCGTTATTTTGAAAGACAAGAGATGATCAACACCACATATAAAGCACTGCTCTATGGCATGGCCATGATCTCGGGTTTGACCTTGGTGTGGATCATGGTTTCGGTCGTCGCTTCGGTTGTCATGCGCAATTTTGGGCTTCAGCCTTTTGCATGGCTTTTTACATCTGCGGAATACGGCCTTCTTTACATGACGATGCTCGGTGCGCCCTGGCTGGTGCGAGAGAAGGGGCACGTTCATATCGAACTGCTGACATCTGCCCTGTCCGAGGGGCCGCGCCAGATGTTGAGCCGCGCGGTGGCTCTGGCCTGTGTTCTGGTCTGCGCCATCCTCGCCTGGAAGGGAGGGGAGCTGGTTTTGACCAATCTTGAGCGCGGTGATTTTGACACCCGCGCCTATTATTTCCCGCGCTGGCTTCTGACCATCGCCTTTCCGCTCTCATTTGGCCTGATGGCTGTCGAATTTTCCCGCTTTGTCTTTGGCTCCGAGCTGATGCACAGCGGTGAAGCAGGGATACACGAATAATGGAATGGTTTGAGGCGCTCGCCCTCCTTCTGGGCACAATCATGCTTCTGATGGCGGTTGGTATGCCGATTGCTCTGGCCTTTCTGGCAGCCAATATCATCGGGGCCTGGATTTTCATGGGCGGGGAACGGGGCATCACCCAGCTTTTGAACAACGGTCTGGGCGCGCTGACCAAATATGCGCTGATGCCGATCCCGTTGTTTTTGCTTATGGGCGAAATATTTTTCCACACAGGGCTGGGCGGGCGGATGTTCACTGCGATTGACAAGTTGCTGGGCCGTCTTCCGGGCCGTCTGAGCTATGTCACGGTGTTGGGGGGCACGGCTTTTTCGACATTGTCCGGCTCGTCCATGGGCTCCACGGCGCTTCTTGGCTCTCTTATGGTGCCTGAGATGAGCCGTCGCGGGTATAAATCCCATATGAGCATCGGCCCGATCCTTGGCACGGGGGGGCTTGCGATTATCATTCCGCCCTCGGCCTTGGCGGTGCTCTTGGCAACGCTGGCACAGATTGATGTGGCAGCACTTCTGCTGGCGGGGGTGATTCCCGGTCTTGTGCTGGCCGGATTTTATATGGCGACGATCTATATTCAGACCAAGATCGACCCGACCGCCGCGCCGGCCTATGAGGTCGAAGCGCTTTCCTTTGTGACAAAGGTGAGCCTGTTGCTGCGCGAAGTGATCCCGATGGTGAGTGTGATGATTGTGATCATTGTGCTTATGATCCAGGGATTTGTAACACCTTCGGAGGCTGCTGCCTTTGGCGCTTTGGGCGTGCTCGTGCTTGCGGCGCTGTTTCGGTGTCTCACTTGGGAGGCGATGAAAAAATCTGTCATCGGAGCCTTGAGGGTGACGCTGATGGCGTATCTTATTGTCTTCGGCTCGGCGACTTTCAGCCAGCTGCTGGCCTTCTCGGGGGCCTCTCGCGGGCTGGTCAGCTGGGCCACCAGTTTTGATCTGGCGCCGCTTGCGATGTTGCTGGTGATGTTTGCGGTGCTCTTGCTGCTCGGGATGTTTATGGAGCAGATCTCGATCATGTTGCTCACGGTTCCGATCTTTTTTCCTTTGGCCCAAACACTCGGATTTGATCCGATCTGGTTTGCCCTGATCATGCTGCTGTCTTTGGAGATCAGCTTTACAACCCCGCCCTTCGGATTGCTCTTGTTTGTTATGAAGGGGGTATCTCCGCCGGGGACGACCATGCGCGAGATTTATACCTCGGCTTTCCCCTATATATTTTGTTCGCTGGTCTTGGTGGTGCTGCTGATTGCCTTTCCTCAGCTCGCCCTTTGGCTGCCGTCGCTGTGACGTGCTCTGGCGCGGGGTATGCTTGGTGAGGTTTATTTCATGCTCTCGGAGGGCACGCGGCGTTCGAGCCAGCCGAAGAGCGAGACGAGGATGCCGGTGAGGCAGAGGTAGATGAAGGCAATGAACAATAGGGGTTCGTAGATCAGATATGTGTCTTGGCGCACAATCGAGCCGACGCCATAGACGCCAAAGACTGTGATTGTCGAGGCGAGCGGCACCGATTTGAGCGTGAGCACGGCTTCTCCGGCCAGTGTGGGCAGGACATTTTGCAGGGCGCGTGGCAGCCAGATCCGCCACAAGAGGGTGAATCGGCCCATTCCGAAGGCGCGGCCGGCTTCCAGCTCGTTTTTGGGCACAGAGCGGAAGGCGCCGGCCATGACATGGCCCTCATAGGCGGCCACAGAGAGCGAGAAGGCCACCACCGCATAGGGGAAGGCAGCAATCAGAATCGGCCAGATCACCGACTCGCGCAGGGCGGGGAAATGCGGGAAGATCGACCCGAGGCCGTAATAGAGCAGCCAGAGCTGGATCAGCAGCGGTGTGCCGCGAAACAGCGTGCAATAGCCTCGCGCGATCAGGCCGAGCCATTTGGGACCGGTCACCTGCACCAAGCCGATCGGAATGGCGAGCAGGAAGCCGAAAGTCAAAGACAGGCTGAAGAGTTGGACAGTGATCCAGAAGCCTTCGACGAATCTGGCGGCATATGTCGGTAACCAATCCCAAACCATGTCGCTCTCCTATTGCTTGTCGAGTTTGGGGTGGCCGCGCGTTGTGCGCTTTTCGATTGCTTTGAAGATCACATTCGAGGCCAGAGTGATGCAGAGATAAAGGAACATCGCGACGGTAAAGGCCTCGAGGAAGAGGCGCGTCTTGCCAGCGGCCTGTTTGGTCACAAGGGCCAGTTCCTCAAAGCCGACCACCGCCAGAAGCGCGGTTTCTTTGGTGCAGATCATCCAGAGATTTGCCATGCCGGGCAGCGCGAGGGGGATCATTGCGGGGATCAGGATCCGGCGGAACACTTTTGTGCGTGACATTCCAAAGGCGATGCCGGCGTCGGTTTCCTGCTTGGGCACAGAGATCAGCGCGCCGCGAATGACTTCGGTTTGATAGGCGCCCTGAACGATGCCAATGACGATGATGCCTGCGGCCACGCCGCTGATGTCGACTGTGCCGAAGCCGAGGGATTCGAGCGTTGTGTTGAGCAGGCTCGTGCCTGCGTAATAGATCAGGAGAATGAGGATCAGCTCGGGCACTGCGCGGATGAGTGTTGTGTAAACGCTCAGCGAGAGCCGGAGGCCGCGGCCGCCGTAGAGCTTGCCGATCGCGCCGAACGTGCCGATCAGGATGCCAAGGAGGTAACTGCCGAACGCGATCTGCAAGGTTGCGATCGTGCCGCGCATGAAATTGGGACCCCACTCATAGAGCAGTTGAATCGTGTTATAAATAAAATCCACGTGCTCTTCCTAGCCAGGACAAAAAAGGCCCGAGCGAATGCTCGCCCGGGCTTTCGGAGTGTTTCGGATCAACCGCCGTAGATATCAAAGTCGAAATATTTGGCGGAAATCGCGTCGTAGGTGCCATCGGCGCGGATCTTTGCGATGGCTGCGTTGAATTTCGCCAGAAGATCGGTGTCTTCCTTGCGAATGCCTGCGCCCACGCCAATGCCGAAAATCGCATCGTCTTTGAAGTTCATTTTGACTTCAAAGGCCGAGCCGTCCGAAGACTGCAAGAACGGTGACAGGGCAAGGCTGTCGGCCACAACGGCATCAACGCGCCCTGCGACCAGATCGAAGTTGTGCTCGTTGAAGTCCTGATAAATTTTGACATTCGAGCCGTCTGCGAAGTTGGCGTTGACGTAGTTTTCATGTGTTGTTGACACCTGAACGCCGATGTTCTTGCCGGCCAGATCTGCAACAGAGGTGATATCTGACGTTTTCGCTGCGATCAAAGCTGCGGGGGTGTTGTAGTATTTGTCAGAGAAGCTGATTGTTTTCTGGCGCTCTTCGGTGATTGACATCGAGCCGACGATTGCGTCGATTTTCTTGGCGGTCAGGGCCGGGATGATGCCATCCCAAGCAATCGGAACCCAGGTGCAGTCTTCTTCCATGGCGGCGCAGAGCGCATTGCCAATCTCGATTTCCCAGCCGGTCCATTCGCCATCCGCGCCGCGCGAGTAGAACGGCTCGTAATTGGCGGAATCCAGCCCCAGTTTGATTTCTGCGCTGGCGCTTGTGCCAAGGCCCGCGGCGACAACTGCCGAAGCCAGTAGTGATTTCAGTATGTTCATTTTGGTTTCTCCCGTTGATATTTTTTAGTGAACAGATTTTACAAACGCTTTGCAACGTTCGCTGGTTGGGTTGTTGAACACCTTGTCTGGTGTTCCTTCTTCTTCCACTTCGCCTTGATGTAGAAACATGACCTTGCTTGAGACATCGCGCGCAAAAGCCATTTCATGCGTTACAAGGATCATTGTGCGACCTTCTTCTGCAATCGAATGAATGACTTTCAATACTTCTGAGACCAGCTCCGGATCAAGGGCCGAGGTTGGCTCGTCAAACAGCATGGCCTGCGGCTCGATGGCGAGCGCACGGGCAATTGCGGCGCGCTGCTGCTGGCCGCCCGAAAGATAGGCTGGAAACTGGTCACGTTTGTCAAACAGCCCGACGCGGTGAAGCATTGCCTCGCCTTTTTCGATCGCTTCGGCCTTGCTCATGCCCAAGACATGAACCGGCGCTTCAATGACATTTTGCAGCACGGTCATGTGCCGCCAGAGCGCGAAATTCTGAAACACCATGCCGAGGTTGGTGCGCAGGCGCTCGATCTGTCTGGGATCGGCGATCTGGAGTTCGTTGTTGCGCAATTTGCCGAATTTGACTTGCTCACCGGCGATGGAAATCAAGCCGGAAGAGGGCAGCTCCAACAGGTTGATGCAGCGCAAAAACGTAGATTTGCCCGACCCTGACGCCCCGATGATTGAAATGACATCGCCGTCATGCGCGTCTAGGGACACGCCTTTGAGGACCTCAAGATCGCCATAGCTTTTGTGCAAATCCTCGACATAGACCGCGGAGGTATCTGTCTTGGGCGTTTGAGCCTCGCGGCTTTTTTTTGTCGGGGCTTCCATCGTTGCGCTCACTCTAAGGTGCTCCTTTTGTCATGCTGCAAATCCACACCTCAGGATTTCGTGATCACAGCCCATGTAAATTATCGAATGACAGTCACCCGTCAACCTATTTCCGAGATGGCCCTGCCCTGCTTTGTGGGGCAGGACGCATTTATGCGTCCTGTGGGTTGTAGGCCCTGTGTGTTATGCGCCCAGTGGTGAGAGCGGACAGGCCTTTAGAAATACTCGAAAACCGGCGGCGCGCCAACTGTAAGATGAGGCCTTGGCGCAGCCTGTGCTGCGCGCTTATGGGCGGCAGGATGCTCGACTCTGGCTCTGTCTCTTATACACATCT
>JAHBAN010000247.1 GCA_018500075.1 Flavobacteriia bacterium
CGTCCGCACAAAAAGTGCCGCGTGACGATCCACACAGCACGCCCCGGTGTGATCATTGGCAAGAAAGGCGCGGACATCGAGACGCTCCGCAAGAAGATTGCCACGCTCACAAACAGCGAGCTTCACCTCAACATCGTTGAAGTGCGCAAGCCGGAGATGGACGCTGCTCTCGTTGCCGAGAGCATTGCCCAACAGCTTGAGCGCCGTGTGTCTTTCCGCCGTGCCATGAAGCGCAGCGTTCAGAACGCAATGCGTATGGGCGCGCTTGGTATTCGTATCAACGTGGCTGGCCGTTTGGGCGGCGCGGAAATCGCGCGGACCGAATGGTACCGTGAGGGCCGCGTTCCGCTTCACACATTGCGTGCGGATATCGACTATGCTCACGCCGAAGGCATGACCGCATATGGCATCATCGGCATCAAGGTCTGGATCTTCAAAGGCGAGATCATGGAACACGATCCACAGGCTCATGACCGCCGCGCGCAACAATTCCAAGATGGCCCTGCACCTCGTGGTGCTGGCGGCCGTCGTTAAGGGGGGGCTGGGATATGCTTCAACCAAAGCGCACTAAATTCCGCAAACAGCACAAAGGCCGGATCAAAGGCCTTGCGAAGGGCGGCTCTGATCTGAACTTCGGGACATACGGTCTTAAGGCTCTTGAGCCTGAGCGCGTAACAGCCCGCCAGATCGAAGCAGCACGTCGTGCCATGACGCGTCACATGAAGCGTCAGGGCCGTGTCTGGATCCGTATCTTTCCGGATGTGCCTGTCACAGCCAAGCCCATCGAAGTTCGTATGGGTAAAGGTAAGGGGTCTGTGGACCGTTGGACAGCCAAGGTTAAGCCTGGCCGTGTTATGTTTGAGATCGACGGTGTCGACGAAGACGTGGCACGCGAAGCGCTCCGCCTTGCGGCTATGAAATTGCCGATCAAATCACGCGTCGTCGTTCGCGAAGATTGGTAAGGTCGCAAGCGCGCAAGCGCTTTCAGGCCCGTGCGGTATAGACGGTTTCGCAAAAAACCGTCCGGTCCGCACCAAAGAAAAAACAAACCCCCGTCTGAGTGATCAGGCGGGGGTTTTTCTGTTTGGGTGGTGCGCAATGAATGCGCACCCTACGGCTCAGAGCAGGGTAATGGTCGATCGGGTCGAGATCGACTTTTCCTCAAGCTGCTTGGCTTGGCCGATGTGCCACATGAGACCTGTTTGGCCTTGGGACGCGGCGGTGCCGAGAGTGTCGGCCGATATGCGGGCCTTTTCGGCGCTGTCCATCAGCGCATCGGCGAGGGCTGCGCGCGCGTCACGGATGGCGCCGAGGCGGGCGTCATAGTCTTCGCGGGAGAGGGCCTTGGCGTCTCTTTGGCGTTTGAGGCGCGCGAGTTCGGCGTCTTGCGCTGCAAGCACCTCGGGAAGTGTCTGTTCGATTTCGCCGAGCTGTTTGCCGGCGTCGAGCAGGGTGTTTGATAGCTCTTGCTTGGATATTTGGGCCACACGGGCGGCAACTTTGCGTTTGCCGCTCTGGTGGCCGATCACGGCTCCGGTGACGCCGCCTGCGACCGCGCTGGCAACGCAGTTTTGCGCGCTTTTGGCGGAGATCAGCCCAAGCCCGCAGCCGAGAGAGGCACCGACAAAGGCGCCACGGCCCGTTGATTTGCGCACCAGCTCGTCGGCGATGCGATTGAGGCTTTCGGCTTGCGTGGCAAGGTCGGCAAACTGCGCGGAGGGGAGCGCACCGAGGGGCATTGCGGGGCTGCGGGTCGGGCTTTCGTGAATGCTGGCGCAGGCAGACAGCGCCATAAGCGCGAGCGCGGACAGCGCGATGTGGGGACGGGTGAGCATGGGATGTGACGGCCTCTGTGATCTGGGTTTCAGAGACAGTCCCTTATAAATGTGACGAAAATGGGGAATTTGGAAACAATTCTTGTGATCGCCGCGCCGTAAAGCGCCCGCCCGGCCCCATCCGGGGCTGAAGCTATTGGAAATCCGGCAGACTGCGGTCTCGGGCGTCTGTCAGGACCATTTGTAATTGAAAGACACGCTGATCCGGTCGTCCTCGGACATATTCATCGGGACTTCGTGGCGCAGCCAGCTTTCCCACAGCAGAACATCGCCGACTTTGGGCGCGGCATAGACAAATGTCTGGGCATCACGGCCCGCTGTTTTGAGGCGGGGCGGCGCGGCCATCATACGGGCCGAGCGGGGATCTTCGAGCTTGAGCGCACTCGCGCCGTCGGGCATGGCGACATAGGTTGTGCCGCTGATCGCCGAGTGGGGGTGAATATGAGAGGAGTGCATCCCGCCTTCAGGGAGGATGTTGATCCAGAGGTCTTCCAGCTCGAGCTTGCCTTCGCCGAGATCCAGCTCCAGCGCCCTGGCAAATGCGGCAACGTGCAGATCAAGAGAGCGGATCAGATCGGCAAACACAGGCGAGCGCCAGCCAAGATCTGTGAGGGAGGCATAGGAGGTATAGCCCGGATAGCCATTGTCTTCGCACCATTGCTGGCCTGCCTCGTCATCATCGGCAATGCCGTAGCAGGCGCTTTCCAGCTCGTCCGGATCAATGGCGGGGCCGTGCTCGGAGAGGGCGGCACGGTAGAGGCGGGTCACGAAGAGGGATTCTATATCAGACATGAGGATTTGATAGCCTGCGCGAGAGGCGAGGGCCAGAGCCTTTGAGCTTGGGCGAGCACAGAGACATGAAGGCTGTAAAGACGGCCGCGCCGCGGCAGGCCGTTCTGCACGGCGGGCTTTACAGGGGAGCATCACGGGAGCATCACGGGAGGGGCGGATGGCGCCTGCGTTTTGGCCCTATGATTTTGAGCCACAGTTCAAACTATTTTGGCGGGTGTTTGGCGTGCGCGTCAGTTTGATTTGCTGTTTTTGACAACACCTGCACATATTGAAATGTGAGTCGTGTTTAGGGGGTAAGGGTATGCGCGTTGCTCAGACTAAAGTTGATCTATTGACAGTGTTGCACAGCGAATGGAGCCAGCTTTTGGCCGAGCTTGAGCGCGTGAGCGACGGGCTGGCCGAGAGCGTGGATGCCGAGGGCCGATCTATCAAGGATGTGGTGGCGCATGGTGCAATGGCGATCGGGCTGGTGCTTGGCTGGTATGCCGATGGGCAGGCGGGGCGAGACGGGCCGCCGCCGATCCATCGGGCGGGGGAGCTAGCGTTTGATCCGAGCACGTTGAAGGTCTGGCAGGAGGATTTAAGCTGGCTCGAAACGCGGGGTTTGTTGGGCGCGGCGCATGAGCGGCTGGTCGGGCTGGTTGACGGGCTGGACGAGGCAGCACTCTATGGCGGCCCGATGAAGGGCGTGCGCAACCGCTGGAGCACAGGCCGCTGGGCCGAGGCGGCGGGCGCCACCCATTATCGCACCGCGCGGCGCTACATCTGCCGCCGTTTAAAACCGCTTGTGAGAAAACCGCAAAATAGCTAGGAGCTGAGTCCCAAGGCCCGGGGGCCTGCGCGAAAGGACTTTTATGAAAACGGTAGATGTTGTGAAATGGGTCGCCACGGCGATCCAGCTTGTGGGCTACGGGCTGACGGGGCTTAATATTGTGCCGTGGAATGTCTTTGCCTTCTTTATCGGCATTTTCCTGTGGTTTGCCGTGGGCGTGATGTGGAAAGACCGTGCGATCATGGTTGTTCATGTCGGCGCGTTTGTCTCGCTTTTTGCCGGCTATCTGAACTCCTGAGGGACAGGCGCAAAAGCTTTTCCCGATAGGGCTTGCCAGCACAGCAAAAGGGGCCTATACGGCCCACTTCTACCCATGACCTCCACTGGAATCAGGGTCACGCTTGCTTGCGGCCTACCAGTGATGTTGAAAAAGGAAATAACCATGAACGCATCAGACCTGCGTGAAAAGTCGGTTGACCAGCTCAAAGAAGAGCTGTCAAACCTCAAGAAGGAAAGCTTCAACCTGCGCTTCCAGTCGGCCACAGGCCAAATGGAAAACACAGCGCGCGTGCGTGAAGTGAAGCGGACAACAGCCCGCGTCCTGACAATCCTCAACGAAAAAGCCGCTGCTGCGGCTGCAGAATAAGGGAGCCTGAGTTATGCCAAAGCGTATCCTCACAGGCGTGGTAACAAGCAACCAGAACGAGCAGACTGTAACGGTTTCTGTCGAGCGTCGCTTCACACACCCTGTTCTGAAGAAGACAATCCGTAAGTCCAAGAAATACCGGGCTCACGATGAGAAGAACGCCTACAACGTGGGTGACCAAGTGCGGATCGTCGAATGTGCGCCCCGTTCAAAAACCAAACGTTGGGAGATTCTGGAGGCGTAAGCCTTTAGCGAACCCAATATTAGAAAC
>JAHBAN010000191.1 GCA_018500075.1 Flavobacteriia bacterium
GCTCTACCACTGAGCTACTGCAGCAACGATGTGGCGGGTGATTAGACGCAAATTCGGTTTCACGCAAGGCCAATCTGGACGCTTCTGCTCAAGCGCGATAAGAGGCTGGTATGGAGCCAAAAAAGACAAAGCCGAAAGCCAAGGGCGAAACTGCCCGTGAAGACCGTTTGAAAGCGGCTTTGAAGGCCAATATGGCGCGGCGTAAGGCGCAGGCCAAGGCACGTATGGCGGCGCAAAGTGGTGACGCGGCGGCGCGTAAAGATAAAGGGTAGAGCAGATGGATCAGATTATTGTGACGGGCGGCGGCCCAGTGAGTGGGCAGATCCCGATTGCGGGGGCAAAGAACGCCTGTCTTGCGCTGATGCCGGCCACGCTCTTGAGCGAAGAGCCTTTGACGCTGACCAATGCGCCCCGCCTGAGCGATATTCGCACCATGACCCAGCTTCTGGAGAGCCTCGGGGCGGAGATTTCATCGCTTTCCGAGGGGCAGGTGATTGCGATGTCCTGCCATGGGCAGATCAACACCCGCGCCGAGTATGATATTGTGCGCAAGATGCGCGCCTCCAATCTGGTGCTGGGGCCGCTTCTGGCGCGTGAGGGCCATGCTGTTGTCTCGCTGCCCGGTGGTTGTGCGATCGGGGCGCGCCCGATGGATATCCACACCGACGGTCTGGAAAAGATGGGCGCCGAGATCGAGCTTAAGGAGGGTTATTTGCACGCCAAGGCCGGCGGCGGGCGCTTGAAGGGCGCGGTCATCGACTTTCCGTTTGCCTCTGTGGGCGCGACCGAGAATATCATGATGGCCGCGACGCTGGCCAAGGGCACAACTGTGATCAACAACGCAGCAAGAGAGCCGGAGATTGTCGATCTGGCGGACTGTCTGCGCAAGATGGGAGCGCAGATTGACGGCGACGGCACAAGCACGATCACCATTGAGGGGGTGGACCGTCTCGGCGGGGCGACCCATCAGGTTGTGACCGACCGGATCGAGCTTGGCACCTATATGCTTGCGCCTGCGATCTGCGGCGGCGAAGTCGAGTGTCTGGGCGGCAAGCTGAGCCTTGTGGAGAGCTTTGTGGCCAAGCTCAATGAAGCCGGAATAGATGTGGAAGAGACGCCTGCCGGCCTCAAAGTGGCGCGCAAGAGCGGGCCGATCAAGGCGGTGAATGTGACCACCGAGCCTTTTCCCGGCTTTCCGACCGATTTGCAGGCCCAGATGATGGCGTTGCTCTGCACCGCCGAGGGCACCTCTGTTCTGGAAGAAAAGATTTTTGAGAACCGCTTTATGCACGCGCCCGAGCTTGAGCGGATGGGCGCGGATATTGATGTGCATGGCGGCACCGCGACGGTGACGGGCGTTAGGCGCCTGAAGGGGGCGCCTGTGATGGCGACCGATCTGCGCGCCTCTGTCTCGCTCATTCTGGCGGGGATGGCGGCTGAGGGAGAGACGGTTGTGAACCGTGTCTACCATCTGGACCGCGGGTATGAGCACGTGGTGCGCAAGCTTTCGGGCATTGGCGCAAAAGTGGAGCGGGTGAAGGCGCCATGAGTCGCGATGCGAGTTTTGAGGAGGGGGCGGAGCGCCCGTTGAACCTTGGGGCGCTGGATGAGGACGATCTCAAGGTGATTGCGGCGCTGGTGCAGGATGCGGTTTTTCCGCTCGCCGAAATGACATATGACCGCAAGGCGCGCCGCTTTGTGCTTTTGATCAATCGCTTCCGTTGGGAAGACAATGCGCAAAGCCGCCATGCGCCGGAGCGGGTTCAGGCGCTGCTGGCGTTTGACACGGTGCTCGGGGTTGCCTCGCAGGGGCTTGAGCGGGACGAGCAGGGCAGGGTTCTGTCGCTCCTCACGATGGGGTGGGAGGCCGGTGAGCCGCCTGCCGGCAGGCTTGTTCTGACACTTGCGGGCGGCGGGGCGATTCGCCTTGACTGCGAGGCGTTGGATGTCACGCTGAAGGATGTGACGCGGCCCTATCTGGCCCCGTCCGGGCAAAGGCCGCGCCACGACGCCTGAGGGCTGCGACACATCTGGCGCTTGAGGGCCGTGGCCGCCGCAGATAAGACGGGCGCAAGCCCTGGAAGGATGACCATGCCACAGTTTCTCGATGCGACCACGCCCGACTTTGAAGCCGCTTTTGCCGCCCTGTTGGGGGCCAAGCGCGAGGACAGCCCCGATGTGGATGCGGCTGTGGCCGAGATCATTGCGGATGTGCGCGCCCGCGGCGATGCGGCGGTGATCGAGCTGACCGAGCGCTTTGACCGTTTGACGCTGACGCCTGAGAACCTGCGTTTTTCGCCTGAGGAGATCGCGGCGCTGGTGGCAGAGGTGCCCCGTCACGAGCGCGAGGCTCTGGAGCTGGCCGCCGAGCGCATTCGCGCCTATCACGCGCGCCAGATGCCTGAGGATGCGAGCTGGACCGACGCAAGCGGCGCAACGCTGGGCTGGCGCTGGGGCCCTGTGAGTGCGGCGGGGCTTTATGTGCCCGGCGGGTTGGCGTCCTATCCTTCTTCCGTTTTGATGAATGCGATCCCTGCCAAGGTCGCCGGGGTGGAGCGGCTGGCGATCACTGTGCCAACGCCGGATGGTGTGGCCAATCCGCTTGTGTTGTTGGCGGCGCAGATTGCGGGGGTGGATGAGATCTACCGCATTGGCGGGGCGCAGGCGGTGGCGGCGCTGGCTTATGGCACCGAGACGATTGCGCCTGTCGACAAGATCACCGGACCGGGCAACGCCTTTGTGGCGGCGGCCAAGCGGCGGGTGTTTGGCAAGGTCGGGATTGATATGATTGCGGGGCCAAGCGAGATTTTGGTGATTGCGGATGGGGACAATGATCCGGACTGGATCGCGCTGGATATGCTCTCCCAAGCCGAGCATGACGAGAGCGCGCAGTCGATCCTGATCACCACCGACAGGGCCATGGCGAAGGCGGCCGAGGCGGCCATCGAGCGGCATTTGCACAGTCTGGAGCGGCGCGAGATTGCCGGCAAGAGCTGGCGCGACTTTGGCGCGATTATCCTTGTGCCAGATCTGGAGGTGGCGGCGGCGCTGTCCAACCGGATTGCGCCCGAGCATCTGGAGCTTTGTGTGGCCGACCCTGACGGGCTGAGCGCGCAGATCACCCATGCGGGGGCGATCTTTCTTGGGGCGTGGACGCCCGAGGCGATCGGCGATTATGTCGGCGGGCCGAACCATGTTTTGCCGACGGCGCGCTCGGCGCGATTCTCCTCCGGGCTGTCTGTGATGGATTTTGTGAAGCGCACGACTCTGGCGAAAATGACCCCGGCTGCGCTGCGCGCGATTGGCCCTGCGGCGGAAACGCTGGCTGTGTCTGAAAGTCTTGAGGCGCATGGGCTTAGCGTGAGGGCGCGGCTCAACCATCTGAACGAGCTGTGAGGGCCGGACTGCGAGGGGTGCGCTTTGGCTGCGCCAAATCGCGGCGGGGCGAGAGGGGCCAGCCCCTCTCGCGCTCTCCCCGGGATATTTTGAGAAAGAAAAAGGCCAGACAGCCGTTTTTTGGGTTGTGAGAGGCGCGCTTGGCGTTGCAATCGGTGGGGGGCGCGCTAGATTTGGGGCGACGTGCAGCACTCTGCGCGGGATGAGACGTGAAGTGGAAGGCGCAGGATGATGTCGCGGATTTCTCATATAGAGCTGGATGACAGCAACCTGCCACCGCCGACGCCCGAGATCGAGCAGGAGCGCAAGGTTGCGATCTATGACTTGCTGGAGGAAAATGTCTTTGCGCTGCCCAAACGCGACGAGCGGGTTGTGCCCGAGGGGCCGTATCATGTGGGGCTGTCGATCCGGGACAAGCGGCTTGTGTTTGATGTCTTGACCGAGACGGAGGACAAGGCGGCGGAGTTCCATCTTTCGCTCTCGCCGTTTCGCCAGGTGGTGAAGGATTATTGGCAGATTTGCGAGAGCTATTTTGACGCGGTCAAGACCATGCCCCCGAGCCAGATCGAGACGATTGATATGGCGCGGCGGGGCATTCACAACGAGGGGGCGCGGATTCTGGCCGAGCGGCTTGAGGGCAAGGCGGATGTTGACAATGACACGGCGCGGCGTCTGTTTACGCTGGTTTGCGTGCTGCATTTCGGGGGCTGAGATTTGGTGAAGCCGCTGCCTCAATCTGTTTTGTTCTGCTGTGATCACAACGCCGTGCGCTCGCCTATGGCGGAAGGCTTGATGAAGAAATTTTACGGCGCGGGCACCTATGTGCAATCTGCCGGTGTGCGCAATGATCTGGAGATTGACGGATTTTGTGTGGCGGTCTGTGAGGAGATGGGTGTGGAAATCGCGCGCCATCGTTCACGCAGCTTTGAGGAGATGGAAGAAACCGGCGAGGTGCTCAGCTCGTTTGATGTTGTGGTGGCGCTGTCAGAGCGCAGCCGGGATATGGCCGCGCTCCAGACGCAGGGGTTTCACACCGATCTTGAGTATTGGCCGATTATGGACCCGACGGCCAAGGGCGAGGGCCGCGAGGCCAAGCTTGACGCGTATCGCGCGGCGCGGGACCAGATTATCGCGCAGATCACCGCGCATTGGGGCGCGCCCGGGGAGGAGCTATGAGCCAGACCACTGTCGAGACCTATTTCGCGGCGTTCAATGCGGGCGACACAGAGGGGATGCTCTCCTGTCTGGCCGAGGATGTGGCGCATCATGTCAACGAGGGCCAGATCCGGCGCGGCAAGGCCGCTTTTGCCGCGTTTTGCGCCCATATGAGCCGCTGTTACAAAGAAGAGCTGACCGATCTGGTTGTTTTTGAGGCCGAGGGCGGCGCCCGCGCGGCGGCGGAGTATACGGTGAACGGAACCTATCTGGCGACCGACAGTGGCCTGCCGGAGGCCCGCGGACAGCGCTATTGCCTGCCGGCGGGGTCTTTTTTCAGCCTTGATGAGGGCGGCAAGATCAGCCGTGTTGTGACCTATTACAACCTCGCCGACTGGGTGGCGCAAGTGAGCCGCTGATGGAGGTGCGCACCCTGACGGGGGGCGCGCTGGACGCGGTGCTCGATGATCTGGCGCGGCTGCGGATCAAGATTTTTGCCGATTATCCCTATTTGTATGACGGTGATTTTGCCTATGAGCGGCGCTATCTGGAGCCGTATCGTGGCCGCGAGGGCGCGATTGTTGTCGGGGCGTTTGAGGGCGCGCGGCTTGTGGGCGCGGCGACCGGGATGCCGCTATTGGCGCATTCGGAGGATTTTGCCGCGGCGTTTGAGGGCAGCGGGATCGACCTTGGCGAGGTGTTTTACTGTGCGGAGTCTGTGCTGTTGCCGGAATTTCGCGGGCGCGGGGTCGGCCATGTCTTTTTCGAGCGGCGTGAGGCCCATGCGCGGCGGCTTGGCTATGCTGCGGCGGCGTTTTGTGCTGTGCAGCGCGGGCCGCACCCTTTGAAGCCCGAGGGATACCGCCCGCTGGACGGCTTTTGGCGCGGGCGTGGCTATGCGCCGCTGGAGGGGGTGATTGCGCAGTTTGGCTGGCGCGATATTGGCGCGACGGGGGAGAGCCTGAAGCCGCTTCAGTTCTGGATGCGCGCGCTTTAGGGGCACAAAAAAACCCGCGGCAAGGCTTGGCTGCCGCGGGTCCGGGTCTGAAAGCTGTCTGGCTTACATACCGTTTTCTTTGATCAGCGCTTTGGCCTGATCAAGCAGGGCCTGACCTGCGAAGCCCTTGCTGTCCATGTCGGCGACCCATTTGGCTTCGACACCGCTTGAGGCGGCTTTCCACTCGGCGACCTGCGCGTCTGTCAGGGTGATGATGTTGTTGCCATTGGCGACGGCGGCCTCCCGCGCGCCGGCGTCGGCCCCTTGCATCAGCTTGCCTGCGAGAGCCGAGAAGTCGGCGCCGGACTGGCTGTCGAGCGCGGCTTTTTGCGAATCCGAGAGCGCTTCATATTTTTGCTTGTTCATCGCAAAGACAAAGGCTGTTGTGTAAAGCGACTCATTGCCGAATTCGGTGTGGTTGCCGACCAGCTCGGGCACTTTGAGCGCGGCGGTCACTTCCCATGGGATCACGGCAGCGTCGATCACGCCTTTTGAGAGGGCTTCCGGCACCGCAGGCACCGGCATCCCGACAGGGGTTGCGCCGAGGTCGGAGACCATCTGGTTGATGATCCGAGTCGGGGCGCGCAGTTTGACGCCATTGAGGTCGGCA
>JAHBAN010000218.1 GCA_018500075.1 Flavobacteriia bacterium
GGCGGGTTCGGATTGTTTAAGGGGCCGGCCCTTAACCCATATCGGGCAGAGGGGGCCGGTGCCTGGGGGCCCGGGCCTGGAGTGGCAGTTGTTGATATAAATCCGCCCGTTCCATGGCGCGGCCTCAGCAACAAAGCCCGCAGCGATGGCCGGATCAGCCGTGATCAGCGAGGTCACAAGGCTGCCCTGCCCTTTGGCCACAAGCTCGGCGGCATGGGCCATATCGCGGTAGCCCATCACGGTGCTGACGGGGCCGAAGGCCTCGGTGGCGTGGGTCTCAACGGCGGTGTCAGGCGCTTCGCAATGCAGCAGCACCGGCGAGACAAAAGCGCCCTGTGCAGGCACGCGGGCCTCGTCGCGCCAGATGATCTTGCTCTCGCTGGCGAGCTTGTCGACCATGGCCAGCACATCGCGCTTCTGGCTCATGCTCACCAGCGCGCCCATGCGGGTGGCCTCATCGCGCGGATCGCCGATTGTGAGGCGCGCAAGCTTGGCGCTGATCGCCTTTGTCACCGCCGCAACCTGCGCCTCGGGGACCATGATGCGGCGGATGGCGGTGCATTTCTGGCCGGCTTTGGCAGTCATCTCGCGAAAGGCTTCCTTGATGAAGAGATCAAACTCCTCGGTGCCCTCCACAGCATCAGGGCCAAGCACAGAGGCGTTGAGGCTGTCTTGCTCGGCAATGAAGCGTGTCGAGTTCTTTGCAATGCTCGGATGGCTGCGCAGCTTGAGCGCGGTGGCGGCGGAGCCTGTGAAGCTGACCACATCCTGAGGCCCCAAGCCGTCAAAGAGATCGCCCACGCCGCCGGAGATGAGCTGAAGCGCGCCTTCGGGGAGAAGGCCGCTCTCAAGCATGATTTTGACGGCCAGTTCCGCAACATAGGCTGTCGAGCTGGCGGGCTTCACAATCGCGGGGACGCCTGCCAGCAGAGTGGGCGCGAGCTTTTCGAGCATCCCCCAGACGGGGAAGTTGAAAGCGTTGATATGCACGCCAACGCCGTGGAGCGGGGTGCAGATATGCTGGCCAAGGAATGTGCCGTTGCGGCTGAGCTGCTCCACATCGCCATCGACATAGACATGGGCCTCGGGCAGCTCGCGCCGGCCCTTGGAGGCGAAGACAAACATCGTGCCGATGCCACCGTCGATGTCGATCAGGTGGTCTTTTTGTGTGCCGCCGGTGTGAAAGGAGAGATCATAGAGCGCCTGCTTGTGCTCTGAGAGCGCCATGGCCAGCGCCTTGACCATTTTGGCGCGCTCGTGAAAATTCATCGCGCGCAAGGCAGGCCCGCCAACCGCGCGGGCGTGGCGCAGCATCGCCTGTGTCTCAAGGCCGCCATGGCCGATGCGCGCGAAAGCCTCGCCCGTGATGGCGCAGTCTACCGTGCGCGCGGCTGCATCAGGGGCGACCCACTGCCCCATGGCATAGCTTGCAATCTCTCTCATGGCGCTCTCCTTTTGGCTTTGGATAATTTATTGACCAACCGTTCGGTTTATGCAAGCCTTGTCTGACCAGCTAGAGGGCCAGCTTGAGGGAGAGAGCCATGTCAGAGACAATTTTGGTGACACGCCATGCCACATGGCACGAGATTATGCTCAACCGTCCTGACCGGCTAAACGCCTTTACCGAAGAGATGCACCTTGCCCTGCGCGCAGCCCTTGAGGCGGCGCGTGACAGTGGCGCGCGCGCCGTTTTGCTCACGGGGGCGGGCCGCGGCTTTTGTGCGGGGCAGGACCTGGGCGACCGTGACCCTTCCAAAATGGACGGCCCGCCCGACCTTGGCGAGACGGTGCGCAGGTTTTATGCGCCGCTGGTGACCCTTATTCGCGCGCTGCCCGTCCCTGTTGTCTGCGCGGTCAATGGCGTGGCGGCGGGGGCTGGCGCCAATCTGGCGCTGGCCTGTGATATGGTATTGGCCTCTGATAAAGCGAAATTCATTCAATCCTTTAGCAAGGTCGGGCTGATCCCTGATACGGGCGGCAGCTTTCACTTGCCCCGCTTGCTGGGGGAGGCACGCGCCAAGGGGCTGGCCTTTACCGCCGAGCCGATGGCTGCGCAGCAAGCCGAGGACTGGGGCCTTATCTGGCGCTGTGTCGAGGACGGGCAGCTTATGTTTGAAGCGCGCGCGCTCACCGAAAAGCTCGCAAGCGGGCCAACGCTCGGCCTTGGCCTGACCAAGGCGGCGATACAGGCTTCGGCTGTGAACACGCTGGAAGAGCAGCTCGCGCTTGAGGCCGACTATATGAAGACCTGCGGCGAGAGTGCCGACTATGCCGAAGGGGTGAGCGCCTTTCTGACCAAGCGCGCGCCGGTGTTTAAGGGAGAGTGAGCATGACACCAAAGGAGCGTGCCGAGCGCAGCGCCGCCGCCATGTGGGCCGGAGACCGCGCCTCGGAGTGGATCGGTATGGAGCTGATTGAGGTGGATGAGGGCTATGCTGTGCTCGAGCTGAGCGTGGCGGCGCATCACACCAACGGCCACGGCACCTGCCATGGCGGTGTGAGCTTCATGCTGGCGGACAGCGCCTTTGCCTTTGCCTGCAACGCGCGCAACCAGAACACCGTGGGGCAGCACACTTTCATGAGCTATCTTGCGCCCGGCTTTGAGGGCGACCGGCTGCGCGCCACGGCGCGCGAAGTGAGCCTGACGGGGCGCAGCGGGATTTATGACGTGGTGGTGAGCAATCAGACGGGCAAGGTATTGGCCGAGTTTCGCGGCATTTCCCGCGCCATTGCGGGCACACATTTTGACGAAGGCGGGGAGGCCTGAGAGATGAAAGATTTGACACCCAAGACGAGCGATCTGGACCCGATCGAGATTGCCTCGCGCGACGAGATCATGGCGCTCCAGCTTGAGCGGATGAAGACCACGCTCAAGCACGCCTATGACAATGTGGAGATGTATAAGGCGCGCTTTGAGGCTGCGGGGGTGCATCCGGAGGATCTTACGTCGCTGAGTGATCTGGCGAAATTCCCCTTCACCTATAAAGACGATCTGCGCGCCAACTACCCCTTTGGCCTCTCGGCTGTGCCACGCGAGGAGCTGGTGCGCATTCATGCCTCCTCCGGCACGACGGGCAAGCCCACGGTGGTGGTCTACACCCAGAACGATATCGATGTCTGGGCCGAAGTGGTCGCCCGCTCCCTGCGCGCCTCGGGGCTGAAGCGCGGCGACACGGTGCACAACGCTTACGGCTATGGCCTTTTCACCGGCGGGCTTGGCGCGCATTACGGCATCGAGCGGCTCGGCGCGACCGTGGTGCCCATGGGCGGCGGGCAAACCGAAAAACAGGTTGGCCTGATCACAGATTTTGAACCGCAGGGCATTCTGGTGACGCCCTCTTATATGCTCAACATTCTGGAGGGCTTTCACAAGGCAGGGATAGACCCGCGCAGCACAAGCCTTGATGTGGGCGTCTTTGGCGCCGAGCCATGGACCAACGCCATGCGCCTTGAAGTGGAAGAGGCCTTTGATATGCACGCTGTTGATATCTACGGGCTATCCGAAATCATCGGCCCCGGCGTGGCCAATGAATGTGTCGAGAGCAAGGACGGCTTGCACATCTGGGAAGATCACTTCTACCCCGAGGTCATAGACCCTGTGACAGGCGAAGTTCTGCCTGACGGAAGCGAAGGCGAGCTGGTCTTCACCACGCTCACCAAGACAGGGATGCCGATGATCCGCTATCGCACGCGCGATCTCACCCGCCTTCTGCCGGGCACAGCGCGCGCCATGCGGCGGATGCAGAAAATCACCGGACGCTCGGATGATATGATCATCCTGCGCGGCGTCAATGTCTTCCCCACCCAGATCGAGGAGCAGGTGATGGCGACAGGCGGGCTGGCCCCCTACTTCCAGATCGAGCTTTACAAATCCGGCCGCATGGATGCGATGCGCGTGCTGGTCGAGGCCGCCCCCAACGCCGCCGACAACCTCTCGCGCGCCGCTGCCCAGCGGATGTTGACCAAGCATATCAAGGACATGGTCGGCGTCTCCACCGAAGTCATCGTCGGCGATCCCGGCTCCGTCGCCCGCTCCCAGGGCAAGGCCGTGCGCGTCATCGACAACCGCAGCACAGAAAGCTGAGCGCATGGCCCGCACCCAAGCCAAAGACCACGGAGAAAAGCGCGAGGCGATCCTTGAGGCCGCTGCGCGCGTCTTCGCCAGCGAGGGGTTTGACCGCGCCAGCATGGCGGCGCTGGCCCAAGAGGCCGGTATCTCCAAGGCCAATATCTACCACTATTACGACAGCAAGGATGCGCTGCTGTTTGATCTTCTGGACAGCCACCTGAAGGCGCTGCGCGACAGGCTCGCCGCCGTGCCCCTCACAGGGCTCGCCCCACCGCACAAGCTGCAAACACTCTGCACAGAGCTGCTGCTGGCCTATCAGGGCGCAGACAACGCCCACCGCGTGCAAAGCGCCGGGATGGATCATTTGCCCGAAGCCGAGCGCAATACCCTTATCGGCTACCAGCGCGATATGGTGCGCCAACTCTCCGGTGTAATCGCCGAAAACGCACCCGACCCGCTCGCCCAAGACCCCGCCAAACTGCGCCGCATCACCATGTCGCTCTTCGGAATGCTGAACTGGCACTATATGTGGAATGCAGGGGCCGATGAGGCCAGCCGCCGCACCTATGGCGCCGAAGTCGCCGCCCTCACGCTGGGAGGCCTCAAGGCGCTCTAGCCCCCTCAGTCAACCTGCCTCAGCCTCAGGCAACCCGCCTCACCCAGCCTCTCCCGCCGCTGCCCTTTTTTATTGCCAGAAATATCCTGGGGGAGCGCGAGGGGGCAAAGCCCCCTCGCCCGGGCGCACAGGCAAAGCCTGTGCGCAAAGGTTCACTGGTCGTAATCGACTTTCACAACCGCGCTGACAGGAAAGCTCTGGCAAGACAGGATATACCCCTTCTCGACTTCATAATCCTCCAGCGCATGGTTGGCGCGCATATCGACTTCGCCCTCGATCACGCGGCAGCGACAGGTCGAACAGACCCCCGCTTTGCAGGCGTAGGGCGCATCCAGATGGCCGGCCCGCGCCAGATCGAGAATGCTGCTGTCCGGGCCTGCGTCCAGGGTCCGGGTGGCGCCGTCAAGGGTCACCGAGAGTTTGATCTTGGCCGCAGCCGCTGCCGCGCGGGAGGCGGCGGGTTTGGCCAGCCGGCCCGGCTGGGCCGAGGCAAACAGCTCGAATTTGATCTGGCTCTCCTCAAGCCCGTGGTCCTTCAGCGCCTTGGCAATGCCGAGCATCATAGGCTCGGGGCCGCAGATGAAGGCCGTGTCTACGGCTTTGATATCAATCCAGCTTTTGAACAGTTCGGCACATTTTTCTTCGGTGACAAGGCCGGAGAACAGCTCGATATCCTGCGCGTCCTGCTCCAGAATATGGATCACGTTGAAGCGGCCCATGTAGAGGTTCTTGAGGTCTTCCAGCTCCTCGCGGAACATGATGGTGGACACGCCCTTATTGGCATAGACCAGCGTGAAATCGGCCTTTGGCTCGGTCTCAAGCGTGGTTTTGATCAGCGACAGAACCGGCGTGATCCCGGATCCGCCCGCGAAAGCGAGGTAGGTTTTCTGGCTGTGCGCATCCAGCGGGGTGAAGAAGCGGCCCATCGGCGGCATGGCCTCAAGGCGCTCGCCCACTTTCAGCTCTTCATTGGCCCAGGTCGAAAACGCCCCGCCCTCGACCCGTTTGATACCGACTTGCAGGATGCCTTCGCCCTTGCCGGCGCAGATCGAATAGCTGCGGCGGATTTCCTCACCGTCAAAATCGCGGCGGAAGGTGAGATACTGGCCTTGGGTAAAGTCAAACTCAGAGGCTGCGCCGTTCACTGGCTTGAGCGTGACAACAACAGCGTCGCGGATGGTTTTGCGAAGGTCGGTGACTTCGAGGTCATGAAAGCGGGCCATGGGCGGTGCTCCTCAGATACATTTGAAATAGTCGAACGGCTCAAGGCAGCTTTTACAGCGCCACTGGGCCTTGCAGGGGGTGGAGCCGAACTGGCTCAAACGCTCAAGATCGGCGCTCTGGCAGCGCGGGCAGTGCTTGGGGCCACCCGCAGGCTGGGGCGGCGCGATGCCATAGGCTTCAAGTTTGGCGCGGCCCTCCTCCGTCAGCCAGTCGGTGGTCCAGGGCGGGGAAAGCTGGCGTTTGAGCGTGAGCTTTTCGATCCCGCGCGCGCGCAGGGCGGTTTCGATATCGAGGTTGATGATGCTGGTGGCAGGACAGCCCGAATAGGTCGGCGTGACCGTGACTTCGAGCGTCTCGCCGGCCCATTCCACATGGCGGATGATGCCCAGATCCGTCAGCGAGATCACAGGGATCTCGGGATCGGGCACCTCGTCAAGCCACGCATAGACCTGCTCTACACTTGCCTGTGTCACCACGTGGCCCCCGGATAGGCGCGTTGGAGCCATTGCATCTGTGTGAGAATATGGCCGAGGTGCTCGGTGTGCATTTTGCCCGTGCGCCCGCCTTTGTGGGCAAAGCGGCTGTCGGGCAAGCTGAGCGTGGCCTCGGCCATGGTCGCCGTGAGGGCGGCGTCATAGGGCGCGCGCAGGCTGGCCAGATCGGGGGCGATCCCTGCGTTTGTGGCGGCCTCATCGATGGCATCGGGCGTGAACAGCTCGCCGACATAGGGGTAGAGATAGTCGAGTGCGTCCTGCATCCGCTTGTGGCTTTCGGCTGTGCCATCGCCCAGCCCGATCACCGTGTCGCGCGAGCGCTCGACGTGGTAGCTCACCTCTTTCACGGCCTTGTCGGCAATGTCGGACACACGCTTTTCAGAGCTGCCTTGCAGCGCTTGCAGCATGAGCAAGTGCCACTCGTCAAAGAGATATTGGCGCATCAATGTGCGGCCGAAGTCGCCATTGGGCAGCTCGGTGAGCAGCGCGTTGCGAAACTCCCAGGCATCGCGCAGAAAGGCGAGATCATCGGCGGTTTTGCCGCTGCCCTCTTCCTCGGCGGCGAGGCCGAGCCAGAGCTGGGTCTGGCCGATAAGGTCGAGCGCGGTATTGGCGAGCGCGATGTCTTCTTCCAAGACAGGCGCATGGCCGCACCATTCGGACACGCGGTGGCCAAGGATCAGCGTGCTGTCGCCCATGCGCAGCGCAAAGTCGTGAAGCGTGCTCATTTACATGGCCCCCACGTCGTCGGGGATGTCAAAGAAGGTCGGGTGACGGTAGACCTTGCTTTCGCTTGGCTCATAGAGCGGGCCTTTGTCAGACGGGCTGGAGGCGGTGATATGCGCGGCTTCCACCACCCAGATCGACTGGCCTTCGTTGCGCCGCGTATAGACATCGCGGGCATTTTTGATGGCCATTTCGGCGTCGGGCGCGTGCAGGCTGCCGACGTGGCGGTGTGAGAGGCCATGTTGACCGCGGATGAAGATTTCCCAGAGGGGCCATTCTTTAGACATCGTGATGCTCCTTATTCCGCAGCGGTTTTCAGGGCTGCGCGTTTGGCGGCGTGGGCCATGAGGCCGTCGCGCACCCATGCGCCTTCGTCCCAGGCTGTGTTGCGTTTTTCCATGCGGTCGACATTGCAGGGGCCGTTGCCGCGCAGCACGTCAAAGAACTCGTCCCAATCCGGCTCGGAGAAGTCGTAGCCGCCCTTCTCTGCGTTCCATTTGAGGTTTTCATCCGGCACCGTCAGCCCGAGATATTCGGCCTGTGGCACGGTCTGGTCGACAAATTTCTGGCGCAGCTCGTCGTTTGTATCGATCTTGATTTTCCACGCCAGCGACTGGGCCGAGTGCACCGAGTCCTTGTCTGACGGGCCAAACATCATCAGGCTCGGATACCAGAGCCGGTTGAGCGCATCCTGAGCCATGGCCTTTTGCGCCGCCGTGCCTTGGGCCATTTTCATCATGATGTCATAGCCCTGACGCTGGTGAAAGCTCTCTTCCTTGCAAATCCGGATCATCGCGCGGGAATAAGGGCCATAGGAGGTGCGCTGAAGCGGCACCTGATTCATGATCGCGGCCCCGTCAACAAGCCAGCCGACTGCGCCGATATCGGCCCAATTGAGTGTGGGGTAGTTGAAAATCGAGGAGTATTTCATGCGCCCGTCCAGAAGCTGTTCGGTCAGCTCGTCGCGGCTCACGCCCATGGTTTCGGCGGCGGCATAGAGGTAGAGGCCGTGGCCCGCCTCGTCCTGCACCTTGGCCAGCAGGATCGCTTTGCGCTCCAGTGTGGGCGCGCGGGTGATCCAGTTGCCCTCGGGGAGCTGGCCGACGATCTCGCTGTGCGCGTGCTGGCCGATCTGGCGGATGAGCGTTTTGCGGTAGCCCTCGGGCATCCAGTCTTTCGGTTCGATCTTGATGCCGGCGTCGATGCGATCCTGAAAGGCCGCCTCTTCGGGAGACATTTCCGCGCGGGTTTTGACGCCCTCGCCCGTTGATTTTACCATCTGTGCATACATGATATCTCTCCTCAGACCCGTTCAATGATAATGGCTGCGCCCTGACCGACGCCAACGCACATGGTGCAGAGCGCATAGCGCCCGCCGCGACGCCGCAGCTCGTAGGCCGCCGTCATGACAAGGCGTGCGCCTGACATTCCGAGCGGATGGCCGAGCGCAATGGCGCCGCCGTTGGGATTGACGTGTTCGGCATCATCGGCCACGCCGAGGGCGCGCAGCGTGGCAAGCCCTTGCGAGGCGAAGGCCTCGTTAAGCTCGATCACGTCCATGTCTTCAATGCCGAGGCCCGCGCGGGCGAGCACCTTTTGGCTCGCAGGCACGGGGCCGATGCCCATGATGCGCGGCGCGACACCCGCAACAGACATCCCCACAACACGGGCCAGCGGCGCAAGGCCCTGCGCCTGAGCGCAAGCCTCAGAGGCCATCAGCAGCGCTCCCGCGCCGTCATTGACGCCCGAGGCATTGCCAGCGGTGACACTCTTGCCCTCGCCGTTGATGGCGCGCAGCTTGGCAAGGCTTTCGGGCGTTGTGCCGGCGCGGGGGTGTTCGTCTTGGGCAAAGACAAGCGCCTCGCCCTTGCGCTGCGGGATCTCCACGGGCGTGATTTCCTCGGCAAACTTACCAGCCGCCTGAGCGGCCTCAAAGCGGGCTTGGGAACGGGCGGCAAAGGCATCCTGATCTTGGCGGGAGATGCCGAAGTCTTCGGCCACATTGTCGGCGGTTTCCGGCATCGAGTCGGTGCCATAGGCGGCTTTCATCTTCGGATTTACAAAGCGCCAGCCGATGGTTGTATCATAGACCGTATTGGTGCGCGAAAAGGCGGTTTCGGCCTTGGGCATCACAAAGGGCGCGCGGCTCATGCTTTCCACACCACCGGCGATGGCCATGTCATAATCGCCCGCCTTGATGGCGCGGGCAGCCATGCCGACAGCGTCCATACCGCTTGCGCAGAGGCGATTGAGCGTGGTGCCGGGAACCTCGATCGGCAGGCCCGCCAGCAGCGCCGCCATACGGGCGACATTGCGGTTGTCCTCGCCGGCCTGATTGGCGGAGCCATAGATCACATCATCAATCGCGGCCCAATCCACCGAAGGGTTGCGCGCCTTGAGCGCAGCGATCGGCAGCGCGGCCAGATCATCGGCGCGCAGGCTGGACAGCGATCCGCCGTAGCGGCCAATCGGGGTTCGGGTTGCATCACAAATAAAGGCTTCGGCCAAGGCGGTCTCCTGTCGGGCTATCCTGTCGCTGCCATACTGTGGCGCGAGACATGATTCGACGCAAGCAATATGTTACACTTCAAAGTCATATTTGCATTTTTCGGTAACATATTGGCAGATTTTCAGATTTGCACAAAAAATTGCCGCATTGCTGCTATAGCTCGTCAGATAACGAGGAAGCCTAAGTTACATCACGCCTATGACAGCCAGTGCCCATAGCTATCGCCCCGAGATTGACGGTCTGCGCATGATCGCCATTTGCGCTGTTGTGGCGTATCACTTCGGCCTGCCCGGTCTTGGCGGCGGGTTTGCGGGCGTTGATGTGTTTTTTGTCATTTCGGGCTATCTGATTGGCGGGCTGTTGTGGCGCGAGGCCTGCGCCACGGGCCGCATTTCCCTGTCGCGGTTTTATATCCGCCGTGTGAAGCGGCTGGCACCGGCGTTCTTTGCTATGGTGCTGGTGGCGAGCGCTGTGGCGTGGTTTGTGCTCTTGCCGTTTGAGTTTCGCGACTATGGCAAATCGCTGATCGCGGCGAGCGTCTATCTGAGCAATGTTCTGTTCTACCGGGGCGCGGGGTATTTTGACACGGGTGCAGAGACCAAGGTGTTGCTGCACACATGGTCGCTCTCCGTGGAGGAGCAATTCTATATTTTCCTGCCGCTGCTCTTGCTTGTGCTTTTGCGCTGGAAGCGGGTGTTTCCGGGCGCGCTCTGGCTCTGCTTTGCGGCCTCGCTCACCCTCTCTGTCTGGCTGACGCCAAGCCATGAAACGGCGGCCTTCTATCTCTTTCCCTTGCGCGCATGGGAGCTTCTGGCAGGCGTTTTGCTGGCCATTCACAGCCACGAGCGCGCACCGCTCAGGGCGGGCGCATGGATGAGCTGGCTGGGGCTTGCGCTTGTGCTGGGCAGCCTTGGGATGATTGATGCGGCGCAGGGCTTTCCCGGCTGGCAGGTGATTTTCCCTGTGCTGGGGACTGTGCTTTTGCTCGCAAACGGGCGGGCGCGCAACGCTGTAAACGCGGCGCTGAGCCTGCGCGGGCCGGTGTTTCTGGGCAAGATATCCTATTCGCTCTATCTCTGGCACTGGCCTGTTTTTGTGCTCTCGCTCTATTGGCGCGGCGCCTATGCCGGCTGGCATGAGGCGCTTCTCTGGATGGGGTTGAGCCTTGGGCTGGCCACGCTGAGCTGGCGCTATGTCGAGACGCCGTTTCGCAAAATTGAACCGCGCGGCGCGGCTGTGCTCGGCGCGCTGGCGGTGCCTTCGGCGCTCGCTCTGGGCCTTGGGGCGCTGGCCTATGTGAAAGACGGGTTGCCCAGCCGCTTTGACGCCGCCACACAGGCGCATATCGCGGCCAGTGCGGATTTTTTGCAGGATTTCTCGCGCTGTTCGGTGCCGCGCGCGGGGGCGTTTGAGGGCGTGGAACTTTGCCCGATCGGCCCCGAAGGCGCGCCCCAGGTGCTGATCTGGGGCGACAGCCATCTGCGCGCCATGAAGGAGGGGCTGGAGCAGGCCGCTTGGGCGGCGGCGACCCCGGCGCTCATCATCTGGCGGGCGGGCTGCCCGCCGCTTTTTGGCGTGGACAAAACCGAGAGCTATGCCACGCGCAGCGAGGATCGGGCCTGCACGCGCGACAAGGCCATCATTGAACGCGATCTGCCCGGTCTTGCGGCGGTGCGCGATGTGCTGCTGGTCGGGCGCTGGAGCTATTATGCGAGCGGGCGCGGTGTGGGGCTTGACGCGGAAAACACCATTGCGCTTGCGGGCTACGGCCAAAGCGACAATGCGGCGGTGCTGCGCGCCGGGCTGGCGGCGACGCTGCCAAGGCTGCGGGCGCAGGCCGGGCGGGTGCATCTTCTGGAGCAACTGCCGGAGCTGCCGCGCTATGACAGCCGCGAGGCGGCGCGGCTTCTGGCGCATGGGCAGGCGCACCCAGACGAGATTGCGGCGCGGGCCAGTGTGGCGCGAACGGCCGCCGCGGCGCGCTATGAGGCGGCGCGCGCAGCGCTGGGTGCGGCCCCTGTGATCGCAACTTGGGATGCGGTCTGTGACCGCGACACCTGTCGCGCGCTTCAGGGCGCGACAAGCTGGTATTTTGACAACAACCACATCACCAACACCGCCGCAAAGGCCATGGCGGCCCGGTTTGCGGCTTTGTTTGAGGGGCGTTTGAGCGATGAATGAGCTGTTGAACAGACCTTGGGATGTGGTTGTGATCGGCACCGGCATGGGCGGCGGCACGCTGGGCCGTGCGCTGGCGGAGGCCGGCAAGAAAACCCTGTTTATCGAGAAAGGGCCAGCCGGCCACCGCCGCGAAGAGACGCCTTTGTCGCATGATATCTTCCTGCCCGAAGCGCGGCTGGCACGGGGGCTTTGGCCGGCACAGATGCGTGCCCGCGTGGACGGGCAGGAGCAGAGCTTTTTTGCCCCGCTTGGCGCTGGGGTTGGCGGCAGTTCTGTCTTTTATGCGGCCACGCTCGAGCGCCCCGCTCCGCAGGATCTGGACCACACCGCAGCCCGGCCCCATCCGACAGGCGGCTGGCCTGTGTCTTTTGCGCAATTTGAGCCTTATCTGGCGCGCGCCGAAGAGCTATATCAGGTGCGCGGCGGGGCGGATGTGCTTGGCCCGCAGCCCTCGCGTGCCCTGCCCGAGGCGGGCGAGATGGGCGCGGCGGACCGTGTGATGGCCCAGCGTCTGGCCGCCAACGGGCTGCATCCTTATCATTTGCACACGGCGGTGAAAAATATCGCCGGCTGCAAGAGCTGTCTTGGTTTCAAATGTCCGATGCCCTGCAAGATGGACGCCCGTTCGGCGGGGGTTGAGCCGGCGCTTGCCACGGGCCATGCGGCGCTGCTGCACTCTGCCGAGGTGCGGCGGCTTGTGGGCGACGGGCAGCGCATCACCCATATCGAGCTGCGCCTTGAGGGCGAAACCCATTTGCTGCGCGCACCCGTTTTTGTTCTGGCGGGCGGCGCCTTTGGCAGCCCGCGCCTCTGCCTTGGCTCGGCCTCTGAAGCCTTCCCCAAGGGCGTGGCAAACACGAGCGGGCGCGTCGGGCGCGGGCTGATGTTTCATCTCAACGAGATGTTTGCGGTCTGGCCGGGGATCGCAGGCGGCGGGCCGTCAAAGGCGGTCGGGTTTCGCGATCTGCTATGGCACGAGGGCGCGCGCCTTGGCATGGTTCAGGCGATGGGGATGGATGCCTCTTATGGCGAGATTTTGCACTATTTGCGCCAGAGGCTCGCGCGCAGCGCTCTGGGCCAAAAACGCCTCGTTCAGGAAGCCGCGCGGCTGCCTGCGGCGCTCTCAGCGAAGCTTCTGGGCAACGCCAAGGTCTTTGTCGGGCTGATGGAGGACCTTGCCTATGAGGACAACCGCGTTTTGCCCCCCGCAGGCGATACGATCGAGATCGAATATCATATGCGAGACGAGCTTCTCGCGCGCCGCAAGCTGTTTCGCCGCGCCATCAAGAGCGCATTCAAAGGCCAGCGGCAGATGTTTCTGAGCAACCGGCCCGAGCTGAATTATGGCCACCCCTGTGGCACCCTGCGCTTTGGCGCAGACCCCAAGCGCTCGGTGCTCAACGGCGTGGGGCGCGTGCATGAGCTGGCAAATCTGTATGTGGCGGACGCAAGCTTTATGCCCAGTTCGATGGGGGTAAACCCGTCACTGGCGATTGCGGCGCAGGCTTTGCGCACGGCAGAGGCAATTGTGGAAAGGGGGGCGCATGACTGAGGCAAACGGGCGGCTATTGGAGAGCGTGGCTCTGGTCACAGGCGCAGGCGCAGGGCTTGGCCGTGCTATGGCGCGGGGGCTGGCGGCGCGCGGGCTGCGGGTGGCCGCTTTGGGCCGCCGGCTTGGCCCGCTTCAGGAGACCGCCGCGGGGCATCCGGGCATTCTGCCACTGGTGTGTGATGTCTCCGATCCGCTTGCGCTTGAGGCGGGTTTTGCCGAGGTGCGCGCCAGGCTCGGGCCGGTGCTCTTACTTGTCAACAATGCAGCCGTTTATCCGCGCCGCGATATCTTTGCGGAGAGTCAGGCGAGCTTTATGGCGACGGTGGCGACCAATCTGGGCGGCAGCTTTGGCGCAACGCGGCTCGCGCTTGAGGATATGGCCGAGGCGGGCTTTGGGCGGATCCTGAACATCGCGAGTTTTGCCGATATCGCCCCCCTGCCCGCCTCTGGCGCCTATTCGGTCTCAAAGGGGGCGCAGCGGATTTTGACTCGTGCGCTTGTGGCCGATCTGGCCGACCGTTTGCCCGATATTGTGATCAATGACTGGCTGCCCGGTATGCTTGCAACCGAGATGGGCCGCCCCGACGGGCTTGCCCCCGAGGTGGCGGCGGGCTGGGGGGTGACGCTGGCGCTCTGGCATGAGCGCAGCTTGAATGGCACCCTTTTTGAGCTCAACCGCGAGCTGCCGGCGGTGCGGGGCCTGAAAGAGCGGCTGAAAGACCGGCTTTTGCTGCGGCGCGTGGCGCGGCCACGGCGGCTTTAGCGCAGCGCGATGGCCGCGCGCAGCAAGCGCGGCAGGATCGCAAAACAGCGCAGATATCGCGGCACAAGCCGCGCAGGTGCCTGCGCGGCGCGCCACGCCCATTCCATGGCCAAGGCTTGCACCCAGCGCGGCGCGCGGCTTTGGGCGCCGGAGAGAAAATCAAGCCCAGCACCGATCGAGGCAAACCCGAGCTGTGGCGCAAGGCTGCGTCCACGGGCCGCGAAGGCCTCTTGTTTGGGAGCGCCGAGCGCCAGAAAGACAAGCCCTGCGCCTGAGGCCTTAAGCGCGCCAAGCAGATCGGCGGCGCCGGCGCTGTCAGGATCAAACCCC
>JAHBAN010000167.1 GCA_018500075.1 Flavobacteriia bacterium
AGATGTGTATAAGAGACAGGCGCGTGTTGGGTTGTCTGGCGGCTGTGTGGGGCATATATCAGGGCGAGCCTGAAAGGAATACGCCATGTCAGAGAGAAAAGAGCTGCCGGAGGCCGCCAAACGCGCTTTGGCCGAAGCCGAGGCACGCCGCGCGGCGCGCGAAGCCGAGCTTGCGGCGCGGCCCAGAGAGCTGGGCGGCCGCGACGGCCCCGACCCCGCGCGCTATGGCGATTGGGAGAAAAAAGGGATCGCGATCGACTTTTGAGGAGGGATTGCGCCGCGCTTTGCGCGCCGCCCGGCTGGGGGCTTTGCCCCCAGACCCTTGTTTAACCGGGGGCTTTGCCCCCAGACCCCCAGGATATTTGCAGAAAGAAAAAGCGGGTTGGCGGGGGGGATGTTAGGCGCCCGCGAGGCCGAGCACGTCGATCATATCGTATTGGCCGGGGGATTTGTCCTGGCCCCAGAGGGCGGCTTTGAGCGCGCCACGGGCGAAGACCGAGCGATCGGAGGCGATGTGGCGCAGGATGATGCGCTCGCCCATAGCGGCGAACATGACATCATGCTCGCCCACGATATCGCCGCCGCGGATGGCGGAAAAGCCGATGTCGCCGCGTTTGCGCGCGCCTGTGAGGCCGTCGCGGCCAGAGTCGCTGACGTCTTTGAGCGAGACGCCACGGCCTTCGGCGGCGGCTTCGCCGAGCATCAGCGCTGTGCCGGAGGGGGCATCGACTTTCTGGTTGTGATGGGCTTCGATCACTTCGATGTCATAGTCGGCGTCGAGCGCGGCGGCGACCTTTTTTGTGAGCTGTGTCAGGAGGTTGACCCCGAGGCTCATATTGCCGGCGCGGATGATGACGGCGTGGTGTGCAGCGGGGGCGAGCTGTTCGATTTCGGCTTCAGACAGACCGGTTGTGCCGATCACATGGACGGCGCGGGCCTGTGCGGCGAGGGCGGCAAAGCCGAGGGTCGCGGCGGGGGTTGTGAAATCGATCACCGCCTGGGCGCGCGCAAAGCTTGGCAGGGGGTCGCTTTGGACCGGCACGCCGAGCGGGCCGAGGCCGCAGATCACGCCGATATCCTGACCCAGAGCCGCGCTGCCTTCATGTTCGATGGCGCCGACGAGCCGCGCCTTGCCCGACTGGACAACAGTTTTGACGAGCATCTGGCCCATGCGGCCTGTGGCGCCTGTGACAACAATTCCTGGCAGATCGGACATATCTTTGCTTTCATAAATTCTTCTGGGTTTGCTCATAGCGCAGCCATGGGCGCTTGGCAAAACCTTGCTGAGGGGTTAGGGGACGCTTATGGCTAAGAACAAGTTTCATGAGGGCGAAGGCCCGTCACAACGGCAGCTGCGGGTGGGCGAGCTTATCCGCCGCACGCTTGCGCAGGTTTTGGGGCAGGGGGATATTCATGATCCCGAGCTGAACCGTCTGTCTATCACGGTGGGCGAGGTGCGCTGTTCGCCCGATCTCAAGATCGCCACGGCTTATGTTATGCCGCTGGGCGGGCAGGGGCGCGAGAAAGCCGTCGCGTATCTGGCGCGCAACAAACACGAGCTGCGCCGGATGATCGGAAAGAAAGTGGGCTTGAAATACACGCCTGATCTGCGCTTTCGGCTTGATGTGACCTTTGACCAGATGGATGCCACGCGCGAGATGTTTGCGCGTGACGAGGTGAAGCGTGATCTGGACGACTAGAGCGGTTTGCGCTGTGGCGCTGGTGTTGGGCCTTGCGGGGCAGCCGGCAGCGGCCGCAGACTGCGAAGACCGGAGCTTTGGCGGGCGTTCTTATACCATCTGCGAGGTCGATGCGACGCGCGAGGAGATCCGGCTTTTTCTGAAAGACGAGACAGGCAAGCTTCTGGGGCAGTTTTTTGCTGTGGATGCGGGGCTGAAGGCGCAGGGCCAGCGGCTTGGCTTTGCCATGAATGCCGGAATGTATCATGAGGACCGCAGCCCTGTCGGGCATTACCGCGAGAACGGAACCGAGCTGATGCGGGTGATCCCCAATGCGGGGCCGGGGAACTTCGGGATGTTGCCCAACGGGGTGTTTTGTGTGCGCGCCGGGCGCGCCGATGTGATCGAGACGCGGCGCTTTTTGCGGGAGGCGCCGGACTGTGTGCAGGCCACGCAAAGCGGGCCGATGCTTGTGATTGACGGGGCGCTGCACCCGCGCTTTTTGCGCGACAGCGACAGCCGTTTTCTGCGCAATGGGGTGGCGACAAGCGCAGACGGCGGGCGGGCTGTCTTTGTCATTTCAAACGAGCGGGTCACATTTTACGAGATGGCAAGCTTTGTGCGCGATGCGCTCAAGCTGCCGCAGGCGCTTTACTTTGATGGCAATGTGAGCCGCCTCTATGCGCCCGGTCTGGGGCGCGCGGATGCCGGCTTTTTGTTGGGGCCGATTGTTGGCGTGGTGGAAACGGCTGATTGACGGCTGCGCGGGCTTGGGCTAGGGCCGCTTTTTGACGTGAGGAATACGCATGGGACGCAAACGCAAAGGGCGCGATATTTCGGGCTGGCTCGTGGTCGACAAACCCGCGGGGCCGACATCAACCGCTGTGGTGAACAAGGTGCGCTGGGCTTTGGGCGCGGCCAAGGCGGGCCATGCGGGCACGCTTGACCCCGAGGCGACCGGGGTCTTGGCTGTGGCGCTTGGCGAGGCGACCAAGACCGTGCCTTACATCACCGATGCGCTCAAGGCCTATGTGTTTGATGTGAAGCTCGGCGAAGCGACCAATACGGACGACGCGGAGGGCGAAGTGATTGCCACCTCTCAGGCACGGCCTACAGACGATGAGATCAAGGAAGCGCTGCTGAAATTTGTCGGTAATATCGAGCAGGTTCCGCCGAAGTTTTCGGCTGTGAAGGTGGACGGGCAGCGGGCCTATAAGCTGTCGCGCGCGGGCGAGGATATCACGCTTGAGGCGCGGCCTTTGTATGTGGATGAGCTGACCATGGTGGAGCGTATCGACGCCGACCATGTGCGGCTTGAAATGGTCTGTGGCAAGGGCGGCTATGTGCGCTCTATTGCACGGGATCTGGGCGAGGCGCTGGGCTGTAAGGGGCACGTTTTGCGCCTGCGTAGGGTCTGGTCGGGGCCGTTTGAGGCGGAGAAGGCCCTCAGCTTTGAGCAGATCGAGGAGATGGCGAAAACGCCCGAGCTTGAGGGCTATATCCTGCCGCTTGAGATGGGCCTTGAGGACTTGCCCGAGGTGAAGGCGACCCAGGAGGGCGCGGCCAAGCTGCGCAATGGCAACCCCGGAATGGTCTTTGCCAGCGAGGCGGACTATGGCGACGACTGCTGGGCGAGCTTTGAGGGCAAGGCTGTCGCTGTGGGGGTATACAAGGCGGGTGAATTGCACCCGACCCGTGTTTTTAACCAATGAGGGCATTATGCTGGCTGTTGTGAGATCAAGACTGTTCTGGGGCTTTGTCGCGGTGCTTCTGGCGCTCTGGGCGGGCTTTGGCTTTGTGCAGATGCGCGGCGCGGACCATGCGGACCACGCGGCCATGCACGCCAAGATGCACGGCGAGATGCACGGTGAGATGCACGGTGAAAACAGTGCCCACGGTGGCCACGGTGGCCACGGCGGGCATCAGGGGCATGATATGGCAACGATGCCCGGCCTGAGAGGGCGCGATGCGACGGCAGAGGAGAGCGAGGAGCTTGCTGTTATGTTTCGCCGCTTTGAGGAGATCACCCGCAGCGTGGAGAATTTGCCCGATGGCATCCGAACCGTGACATTTGCGCAAGATGAGGCGTTGATGGGCGTGGTCGCCAGCCATGTGATCGGGATGATTGACCGGGTCGATATGGGGCGCGACCCCGAGGTGATTATCCAGTCGCCGACGCTCGATATTCTCTTTGAGCGGCGCGCCAGCATTGTGACCGAGATGGACATGACGGAGGAGGGGATTGTTGTGATCCAGACGAGCGATGACCCTGATGTTGTTGCTGCGCTACAGACCCACGCCGCCGAGGTGAGTGCGATGGTTGACCGCGGTATGGAGGCCGTGCACGAGATGATGGCGGCGCGGGAGCGCTAGAAAAACAGGCCCCAGAGGAGCGGCAGCAGGAGCGCTGTGGCCATGGCGTTGAGGCCCATGGCGAGGCCGGAGAAGGCGCCGGCTGTTTCGTTGACCTGAAGCGCGCGGGCGGTGCCTATGCCGTGGCTGGCTGTGCCGATGGCGAGGCCACGGGCGCGCCAGTCTTTGACGCCGATCAGATTGAGCAGGAGCGGGCCGAACATCGCCCCGAAGATCCCCGAGACGATCACCAGAACGGCTGTGAGCGAGGGCAGGCCGCCCAGCTCTTCGGCGATGCCCATGGCGACGGGGGCTGTAACCGATTTGGGCGCGATCGTTGCCATCAGGGTTGTGCCGCTGTCGGCCAGCCAGAGCACCGCGACGGCCGAGGCGACGGCGGCGAGGGAGCCTGTGAGCAGGCTTGCGCCAATGGCGAGCCAAGAGGCGCGGACGTGATGCCACTGGCGGTAGAGCGGAATGGCGAGGGCGACTGTGGCGGGGCCAAGCAGGAAGTGAACGAACTGTGCGCCCTCAAAATAGGTGGCATAATCTGTTCCTGTGGCGGCGAGCACGGCAACAACGAGGCCGACCGCGCCAAGCACCGGATTGAGCAGCGGATTGCGCCGGCCTTTTTCAAACAGAAGGCTTGCGGCCTGGAAGGCGGCGAGAGTCAGGGTCAGGTGAAAGAGCGGCGAGGCCGAGAGATAGACCCATGTTTGCGCAAGGTTATTCACGGTCTGCCCCTTTGCTCAACAGGCGCATCATCAGCGCGGTCACAACGATTGCGGCGGAGGTGCTTATGGCGACGGCCAGCGAGAGTGGAACAAGCGCCTCCGAAAGCAGGGCAACGTGCATGATCACGCCGGTGCCTGCGGGCACAAAAAGCAGCGACATATTGCGCAGAAGGCCATCGGCCGTGGCTCCGAGGGCGTCGGGCACATGGCCGCGCAGCAGCAGAAAGCCGAACAGAAGGGCCATGCCGAGCACGGGGCCGGGCACCGGCAGGCCAAGCGCGCCAACGACAACCTCGCCGGCGAGCTGGCAGGACAGAATGAGCGTGAGATAGCCGATCATGCGCGCCTCCTGGACCGTCCTGTCTTTAAGAGACTACAAGAGCCTTGCCAATGTCCGGTGACGGCGCAGCCTGACAGGGTCTTGGCGATTCATCTTTAAGACGGGACGTTTTCTGGCCCCAGTTTACGCGAGGCCCCACCGCGCGCAAGGGGCTACCGGGCGTTGAAGGTAAAGAGCGGTTCGCCGTTGAGGGTATAGCCGTTGATCAGCTCGGCAGCGCGGGGGCTGGTAAGCCAGCCTTCGAGCTTGAGCGCCAGATCATGCTTTACGTGCGGGTGCTTTGTGGGGCTGACGGGCAGGAAAGCGTATTGATTGAAAAGCACAGGATCGCCCCAAAAGAGCAGTGCTAGAGACTGTTTGTTGCCGAAATTGAGCCAGCTAGCACGGTCTGTCAGCACATAGGCCGCAAGGCCGGCGGCTGTGTTGAGGGTTGCGCCCATGCCGGCGCCTGCTTCGTTATACCAGTCGGGGGTGCGCATCTCGTCAGAGATGTTTGCGGCCTCCCAGAGGGCGCGCTCTTTCTTGTGGGTGCCGCTGTCGTCGCCGCGGCTGGCGAAGGGCGCTTTGGCGCCTGCGAGCGCCGTGAGGGCGGCTGTGGCCGTCTCGGCGCCGGCGATACCGGCCGGATCGTCGGAGGGGCCGACAAGCACGAAATCATTATACATGATTTCGCGGCGGTGGGTGCCGAAGCCGCCGTTGACAAAGGCATCTTCGGCCTTGCGCGAATGCACAAGGAGCGCATCGACATCGCCCGCCTCGCCAAGGCGGATCGCCTGACCTGTGCCAACCACGATGAGCTGGACCTCAAGGCCGGTCTCTTTGGCGATTTCGGGCAGGAGCACATCGGACAGGCCCGAATTGTGAAAGGAGGTGGTCACCGCCATTTTGAGGGTGTCGGCGGCGGCGATACTGGCGATCATGATCAACGCCACAAGAACGAGTATTATGCGAATAAGCTTGTCAATCATAACACGAGGTCTCCTTTGAGGAAGGCTTGCGCCTCGGGGGTTTGGGGAGCGTCAAAAAACGCAGAGGCGGGGCCGGATTCGACAATCTGGCCCTTGTGGAGAAAGAGCACATCTGTCGCGAGGCGGCGGGCTTGGCCGAGATCATGCGTGGCCATGAGGATACGTGTGCCGGCGGCGCGGGCCGTCAGGATCAGCCGTTCGATATCGCGGGTCGAGGCGCCATCAAGATTGGCGCAAGGCTCGTCGAGAAACAGAAGCTGCGGCGCGCGGATGAGGGCGCGCGCGAGGGCGAGCTTCTGGCGCTCGCCGCCTGAAAGCTGGCTGGCGCGCTGCTGTTCGTGACCGGCGAGGCCGATGGTATTCAGCCATGTTAGAGCCTGTTTTTCGGCTTCGGCGCGCTTTGTGCCATGTGCGGTGAGCGGATAGGTCAGATTGCCCAGAACGGTGCGGCGCAGCATCACCGGGGTCTGGAAGACAAAGGCTTGTTTGGCGTAGGTCTCATGGCGCGGTGCGGCAAAGCGGAGCCGGCCCTCGGCGGGCTTTTCCAGACCATGGAGCAAGCGCAAGAGCGTGCTTTTGCCCGCGCCATTGGGGCCAAGCACGATTGTGAGGCCGGTCTCGCCAAGGGAAAGATCAACCGGGCCAAGCAGGCGCGTGCCGTTTTTGACCACGGTTGCGCTTTGAACGGAGAGGGGCAGGATTGTCACCATCTGTCGCGCACCTCCGTGCCCGAGAGCATATGGAGCGCGAGATTGACCGCGACGGCGAGGCCGATGAGCACAAAGCCGAGGCCGATGGCGAGGGCAAAATCGCCCTTGGAGGTTTCGAGCGCGATGGCTGTTGTCATCACGCGGGTGACATGGTCGATATTGCCGCCGACGATCATGATCGCGCCGACTTCGCCGATGCCGCGGCCAAAGCCGGCGAGCGCGGCTGTGAGAAGCGCGCGGCGGCTGTCCCAGAGGAGCGTTTTGATCCTTTGGGAGCGGGTTGTGTGGAGCGAGATAAGCAGGTCGTGATACTCGGCCCAAAGATCGCGGATCGACTGATGGGCGATGGAGGCGATGAGCGGTGTGAGGATGACCACCTGCGCGATGATCATGGCCCAAGGTGTAAAGAGCAGCCCCATGACGCCAAAGGGGCCGGAGCGCGACAGCAAGAGATAGACCACGAGGCCGACAACCACGGGGGGCAGGCCCATCAGCGCGTTGAGCAGGGCTATGACGAGGCGGCGCAAGCGGTAGCGCGAGACGGCGAGCCAAGCGCCGAGCGGCAGGCCGATCAGCGCCGCCAGAGCCACGGCAGAGCACGTCACAAGCAAAGAGCGCGCCGCGATCTCGTAGAGATCGGCGTCAAATGTCACGATCAGCCAGAAAGCGGCTGTGATGCCTTGCCAGATTTCGGCCATGGGCGCTCCTTTTCATCTGCATAGTGGGGCCAGTGGCCGAAAGCCATGGGGCGGATTGCGGATAAGCACTTTTCAATTGCGACATCATGCGTGAGATTGGGGCCTGAAAGTTTCGGATAGGAAAACCATGACGCAGATACCGCAGATCGCGCCGATCGGGACCGAGGGCTATCTTGTGCGCTTTGCCGACCGTCTGGACGATGCGGCGAATCGGGCGCTTGTGGGCTTTGCCGAGGCGCTCGAGGCCGAGGCGATCGCGGGGATTGTCGAGATTTCGACGGCTCTGGCCTCGGTTTTTGTGCGCTTTGACGGGATGAAGATTGCGCGGGCTGATCTGGTTCTGCGGTTGCAAGCCTTGCTCGACAGCCGGGACTGGCTGACGGCGGCGCATGGGGCGCGCCCGCGGCGCTGGCGGGTGCCAACGCTTTATGGCGGTGCGGCGGGGCCGCAGCTTGGCGAAGTGGCGCGGCTTGTGGGGCTGTCCGAGGCGGCGGCTGTGCGCGAGTTGAGCGCGGCGCCTGTGCGGGTGCTTGCGATCGGATTTGCGCCGGGGCAGCCCTATCTCGGGATGCTGCCCGAGCGCTGGGATGTGCCGCGTCAGACCGAGCTAAGCCCGCGTGTGCCGCAGGGCGCGCTTGTGCTGGCGGTCCGGCAGTTCAATCTGTTTGCCAATGAGACGCCGACAGGCTGGCGCCATATTGCCACCACGCATCTCAAGCTGTTTCAGCCCGATGCGCCACAGCCATTTGTGCTCAGGCCCGGCGACGAGCTTCTCTTTCCGGCTGTGTCAGAGCATGATTGGGCCATGTTAGAGACTGACCCCATGGGCGGCGCAACGCTTGAGGACGCCAAGAATGCCTGAGCTGACGCTGCACCAGATCGGCCCGAACGCGAGCCTGCAAGACCTTGGCCGCGAGGGGTATTTGCGCTTTGGCCTGTCGCGGGGCGGGGCGATGGACCGATATGCGCTTTTGGAGGCGGCGGCGCTGCTGGGGCAAGGGCTTGATATCTGCGCAATCGAGCTGCCGAGTGCGCCTGTGAGGCTGAGTGTGAGCGCGCCACAACGGATTGCGCTGACGGGTGCGCCTATGGTGGCCGAGGTGGATGGGCGCGCGCTTGTCTGCTGTCTCTTATACACATCT
>JAHBAN010000068.1 GCA_018500075.1 Flavobacteriia bacterium
CAAGCGTCAAAGGCTCGCCCGGCGCGTGGGCCAGAAACAGCCGGCGCAAAAGGCGCGGGCCGTAATAGGCCAGAAGCGCATCAAGCGAGGGCAGCGCCGTGGCCACGGGCACGCGCGGAGACGGCTCCTCTTGTGGGGCGGGGCGCACAGGGTCGATCAGGCAGACCGACAGCTTGGCCTGACCGGCACTCATCAGCGCGACGCCGGCCACAAGGCCGGGCGCATAGCTCGCGTGATCCTTGCGGAACACATCAATCAGAAGATCATAGCCGCGCGCGATCTTGTCGGAGTGATAGGCCAGATCGGCGGCGTAATAGGTATAGCGCCCGTCGCCGTCCGTGAGCGGGCGCGGGCGCAGGTCGCCGCGCGGCACAGTGTCAAGCAGGAGGCGCTCCGAGGGGGTATCGGGCACTGTGGTGATCAGGGCGCCTCTGCTGTCCAGCAAAGCATCTGTGGCTGAAAACGCGTTGAGAAGACGCGACAATGTTGCGTCTGTTTCAAGGCCGCTCTCATGGGTGAAGGTGTCAAAGGACACATCAAGAGCCGTCAGGCCGCTGCGGATACTGGCCATGGCAGCCTTGAGCGCGGCGTGGCGCACAGCGGGGAGCCAATCGGCCTCGGCGGCCGTAAACAGCTCTTTTGGCAGGCCCTTGCGCACAGTGGCGGCGAGCGCCGTGATTTCGTCAGGCTCAAACTCGGCGGGCGCGACACAGCGGGCAAAAACGCCCCGCGCGAGCGCGTCGGCTTGCGGGCCTGCATCATTGACGTAGTATTCGCGTGTGACATCATGGCCAAGGGCTGTGGCCATGCGGGCGAGCACATCGCCAATGATGGCCGCATAGGCATCTTCGCCGCGCAGCGGGCGGCTGGGATAGGCCGAAACAAATTCGACATTGATGCGCTGGGGCTTTGTGGTGCTCATGGAAATTTGATAACAGTAAACCCAAGCCGAGGGGAACCCTTGCCAGTATGATTTGCCTCTTTTCCTCAGGGCGCAAGCTCGGTATGCACAGCCCGACTTTGAAACCTATGCCAGGAAGGCCCGCGCCAGATGCAAAAGACCCTGATTGAGACGCTGCAAGCGTTCGTGAATGCCGCTTTTGAGCGTGCGGGCTATGACACGAAATTTGCGGCTGTGCGGGTTTCGGACCGGCCCGATCTTGCTGATTTTCAGTGCAACGGGCTTATGGGGGTCGCCAAGAGCCAGAAGATGAACCCGATGGAGGCTGGCGCAGCTGTTCTGGACGCGCTCGATATGGAAGGGCTTTTTGAGGCGGATTTTGTGAAGCCCGGCTTTCTCAACTTCAAGGCCACCGACGCGGCGCTGCGGGCGCTTGTTGCGGCCTCAGCGGCTGATCCGCGGGCGCTGGCGGGGCGCGTTGAGCGCCAAAAAATCATGGTGGATTATGGCGGGCCGAACCTTGCCAAGGAAATGCACGTGGGGCATTTGCGCTCGGCGATTGTCGGCCACGGGCTGATCAACCTGCTTGCCTTTGCCGGCCATGAGGTTGTGAGCGATGTGCATTTGGGCGATTGGGGCTTGCAGCTGGGCCAGCTGATCACCCAGATCGAGGAGGTGCGCCCTGATCTCTTTGAAGATGAGGTGCTCAGGCCGATCACCATGCTGGATTTGCAGGAGTGGTATCCGGCGGCCTCGGCCAAATCAAAGGCGGATGAAGCCTTCCGCGACAAGGCGCGTATCGCGACATCGGCGCTGCAGGCGGGAGACGGGCGCTATATGCGGCTTTGGCAGCGGATTGTCGATGTGAGCATCGCCAGCCTGCGCCGGGATTACAACCGTTTGGGCTGTGAGTTTACCTATTTTTATGGTGAAAGCCGTTATCAGGAGATGCTGGGACCGCTGGTGCAAAGCCTTGAAGACAAAGGCGTTGCGGAGCCATCGGATGGCGCAATTGTTATTCATTTAGAAGAGGATACGAAGCTTCCTCCATTGATGCTGCGCAACAGCAACGGCGGCTATGGCTATGGCGCGACCGATCTTGCCACCATCGTGGACCGGCTGGAAACGGACAGGCCGGATGCTATTCTTTATGTTGTTGATGCGCGCCAGAAAATGCACTTTCAACAGGTGTTTCTGGGGATGGAAAAGACCGGGCTTCTGGGCGACACACAGCTTGAGCATACCGCTTTTGGCACGGTCAACGGCACCGATGGCAAACCCTTCAAGACCCGCGAGGGCGGGGTGATGCGGCTGCATGATCTGATGGAAGAAATGCACGCAGCGGCGCGCAAGCGGCTGGAGGAGATGGGCAAGCTTGAGGGTGCGGAGCTTGAGAAGACCGCCGAGCAGATCGCCATTGCCGCGATCAAGTTCGGCGAGCTGAGTCATGACCGCGAGAGCAACTATATATTTGATATGGAACAGTTTTTGCAATTTGAAGGCAAAACGGGGCCTTATATTCAATACACCTGTGTGCGGATCGCTTCGTTGATGGAAAACGCCCGTGCCGCCGGGCTTGAGCCAAGCGCTTTCACCGAGGTGAGCGATGGGGCACGCGGCCTTGTTCTGACGCTGGATGCCTTTGCGGCCAAGCTCGCCCGCGCGGTGGAAACCCGCAAGCCGAGCAATATGGCGCTGCACGTCTATAACCTCGCCAATGCGACCAATTCATTTTACCAATCCAACCGTGTTCTGGCGGAGGGCGTGGCCCCAGATCTGGCCGCCTCGCACCTTGGCCTTCTGGCGGCGGCCAAGGGCCAGCTGGACCTCGGCTTGACGCTATTGGGGATCGAAGTGCCCGCCAAGATGTGAGCGGGGCAAAAAATATTTAAAATTTTTTCGCGTGCGTTAACGAATGCGCCTGACCCGCTGAGTCGGGGGGGGTGATAAGCGTGCACAGAGCGTGCACAGGGCGTGCACCGCCAAAACGGGGGTTTTGGGGCGGTGCTAAGTGTGACCACAGCGTGCGCGGCTTTGGGATTTGGTTAGGGATTGCGCTGCGGCTGCGCCGCAACGCCCGGTGGGGGCGCTGCCCCCGGCTGAAAAAGCCTGACGGCTTTTGCAGCCTCCCCCGGGATATTTCTGGAAAGAAAAAGCAGCCGGAGGGGGCAAAGGGGCCTGAGCTTAGCTGTTTTCCTCGGCGAGGAACCGTTCGGCCTCGAGGGCGGCCATGCAGCCCATGCCTGCGGAGGTGACGGCCTGGCGGTATTTGTGATCGGTGAGATCGCCTGCGGCGAAGACGCCGGGGATGGATGTTTCTGTGCTGTCGGGTTTTGTGAGCACATAGCCGCCCATGTGGGTTTGGAGCGTGTCTTTGACCAGCTCGTTGGCGGGGGCGTGGCCGATGGCGACAAAGACGCCTTTGCAGGGCAGGTCTGTGATGACGCCTGTTTGGGTGTGTTTGACTTTTACGCCTTCGACGCCGAGCGGCATATCAGTGCCGTAGACTTCCTCGATTTCGTGAAACCAGAGGGTTTCGATCTTGGGGTTTTTCATCAGGCGGTCTTGGAGGATTTTCTCGCTGCGTAATGTGTCGCGGCGGTGAACGAGCGTGACCTTGCTGGCGAAGTTGGTGAGAAAGAGCGCTTCCTCGACGGCGGTGTTGCCGCCGCCGACCACGACGATCTCCTGACCGCGATAAAAGAAGCCATCGCAGGTGGCACAGGCCGAAACGCCGAAGCCTTTGAACTTCTCCTCAGACGGCAGGCCAAGCCATTTGGCGCGCGCGCCTGTGGCGAGGATCACCGCGTCGCAGCTATAGAGCGTGCCGCTGTCGCCCTGGGCTTTGAAGGGGCGCTCGGAGAGGTCGAGGGAGGTGATGATGTCGCCGATGATTTCGGTGCCCATGGCTTTGGCATGGGCCTCCATACGCACCATGAGATCGGGGCCTTGCACCTCGGTGTCGCCGGGCCAGTTCTCCACTTCGGTTGTGGTTGTGAGCTGGCCGCCCGGCTCGATGCCTTGCACAAGGATGGGTGCGAGCATGGCGCGCGAGGCGTAGACGCCTGCGGTGTAGCCTGCGGGGCCAGAGCCGATGATCAGAACTTTGGTGTGACGCGTTTCAGCCATGGTGTCGGCCCCCTGATGATGTGGTGAGTGCAGATGTTGCGCAGGGATATACCCCCGCGGCCCGAGGAAGGGAAGAGGCGCTGCGCAGGTGGGAAAAGACCGGGTATCGGGAGGCGCGTTTTGTTTTCTTGCTCAGGGTTGAAATATTGTTGCGCCCACAGGGCGTGCTGATATAACAATCGGCAAATCTGGAGGATATAAACGATGCCGCATACGCGTCTCGATGAGATTGACCGTAAAATTCTGGCCGAGTTGCAAGCTGATGGGCGGATGACGAATGTTGAGCTGGCCAAACGGGTCGGGATTTCTGCGCCGCCCTGTTTGCGCCGTGTGCGGACGCTGGAGGAGGCGGGCTTCATTCGTGGCTATCACGCCGAAGTCAACCCGCGCGAGCTTGGCTTTGAAGTGCAGGTCTTTGCCATGGTCGGGCTGGTCAGCCAGGCAGAGGCCGACCTGTCGGCATTTGAGGCGCGCTGCCGTGCCTGGCCGCTGGTGCGCGAGTGCCATATGCTCAACGGCGAGGTTGATTTCATTCTCAAATGCGTGGCGCCTGATCTCTCCACCTTTCAGAGCTTTCTGACCGAAGATCTGACCGCGGCGGAAAATGTGGCAAGCGTCAAGACATCGCTTGTGATCCGGGGGGCAAAGGACGAGCCGGGTGTGCCGTTTGATGTGCTGGAAGCCCGGCTGGCGCGCAGGGCGTGACCACCCCGTGAGGGGGCAGGGGGCGCTCGCGCCCCCTCTGCCTGCGGCATTCACCCCCTGAGGATATTTGTGGAAAGAAAAAGACTTAATTAACTTTTATCTTGCAGGCTGGGATTGCGGAACAGGCGGGGACGCCGATGGCCGTGAAAGGAAAAGAGATGTCTCTTTTTGAGGAAGGGTTGAAACCAGCCCTTCCTTTTTCTTTCCAGAAATATCCCGGGGAGCGCGAGGGGCTGGCCCCTCGCCCGGGTCGGATTTTCGCGCAGCGAAAATTCGAAATGACATCATGCAAAAGGATCATCCGCGTAGAGCACGTGTTTGAGATAAAGCCCTTGGGGCGGGCAGACCGGGCCACAGGCGGCGCGGGTGCGGGCGTTGAGGGCGGTTTGGACGTCTTCGGGCGTCCACGAGCCGGCGCCGACGCGTTCCAAGGTGCCCACGATCGAGCGGACTTGATTGTGTAAAAACGAGCGGGCGCGGATATGGAAGCGGTATTCCAGCCCGCCTGCCACGGGGTGCTCGGTGATCGCGATTTCGTCGAGTGTTTTCACCGGGCTTTGGGCCTGACAGATCGTGGAGCGGAATGTTGTGAAGTCATGCTGGCCGATCAGCCGGGCCGCGCCTTGGCGCATGGCGTCAAGGTCGAGCCGGTTTTTGACGTGCCACACAAGGCCTTTGTCATGCACGGCGGGGGCGCGGCGGACCAGAAGGCGGAAGAGATAGAGCCGTTCCAGGGCCGAGAAGCGGGCGTGCCAGTCGTCTTCCACCCGGGCGCAGGCGACAATGGCGATCGGGCTGGGGCTGAGGTGATAGTTCAGCGCTTCGGAGAGGCGGAACGCTGTCCAGTTTTGCTCCATATCGGCATGGGCGACTTGGCCGAGGGCGTGAACGCCGGCATCGGTGCGTCCGGCGGCGGCGATGTTATGGGCGCGCGGCTCCAGTTTCGCGAGGGCGGTTTCGATCTCGCCTTGCACGGTGTCCTGGTCGTTTTGGCGCTGCCAGCCTGAGAAGGGGGCGCCGTTGTATTCGATTTTGAGGGCATATCTGGGCATGATCGGGCTTTAGCGTCTCAGAGGCGGCGCGGCAAGCCTGCCTCAAGGTGTCCTTGTGCACTGCGGCCCTCTGGTGTGCGGCGCTGTTCGGCCCTATCTTAAGCTGAAGCGTGGCCGCGAGTGGCCGCAGAGAGGCCGCGGAGTGGTCGGAAGGGGCAGTCGGGTGATCGGTGAGTTGGCGGATAGTCTTGCGCGGCGGGTGGACAATCTGGCCGGCTCGGTCTCGCAGGCGCTTATGGAGCCTGTGATCCGTGTCGGTGTGACGGGTCTGGCGCGGGCGGGCAAGACTGTATTTATCACCTCGCTTGTCGCCAATTTGCTCGACCGTGGCCGGATGGGCGGTCTGGCGGGCGAGGCGCAGGGGCGCATTGAGGCGGCCTATTTGCAGCCCCAGCCAGATGACACGGTGGCGCGGTTCCAGTTTGAGGAGCATTTGGCCGCTTTGACGGGGCCGCGGCCGCAGTGGCCAAGCTCAACCCGTGCGGTGAGCGAATTGCGCCTGTCGCTGCGGGTCAGGCCGCGGGGGGTGTTGGGCGGGCTGTCCGGTGCGCGGATCGTGCATATTGATATTGTCGACTACCCCGGCGAATGGCTGTTGGACCTTGGTTTGATGGAGAAATCCTATGCGCAGTGGTCTGGCGAGGTGTTTGCCCGCCTCAGGGGCCGTGCGCAGGGGGGCGATTTTTTGAAAGCGGCGGCGGCTGTTTCGGGCGGGGATGTGTTTGCCGAGCCGGTGGCGCAGGCTTTGGCGGCGTCCTTTACGGGGTATCTTTGTGCGGCGCGGGATGCGGGCTATTCTGACTGCACGCCGGGGCGGTTTTTGCTGCCCGGGGCGCTGGAGGGCTCGCCTGTGCTCACCTTTGCGCCTTTGGATCAAGGCGGGGACGGAAACGGAACCGCAGACAGAAACGCAGACGGGACAAACGGCAAGGGCCTGGCCAAGAGGGCTGGCCGCAAGAGCCTCTGGCGCGAGATGGAGCGGCGCTATGAGGCCTATAAGGCTCAGGTTGTTCGGCCGTTTTTTCGCGAGCATTTTGCAAAGATCGACCGGCAGGTTGTTTTGATTGATGCGCTTGGGGCGATTCATCAGGGGCCAGAGGCGCTTGAGGATATGCGCGGGGCGATGAGCGATATTCTGAAGGCGTTCAAGCCCGGGCAGAACGCGTTTCTGAAGCGGCTTTTTCTCGGGCGGCGGGTTGAAAAAATCCTCTTTGCGGCCACCAAGGCGGACCATTTGCATCATGTCCAGCACGCGGCGCTCACCGGCATTGTGGAGGCGCTGGTGCGGGAGGCGTCGGATCGTGCGGGCTTTGCCGGAGCCGAGGTGCGGGCGATGTCGATTGCGGCCTTGCGGGCCACCGAGGAGGCCGAAATGCGTCATGACGGCGAGCGGCTCCAGCTGGTGCGGGGCAGGCTGCTGGACAGCGGCCGGCAGGCGGCGCTCTATGCGGGGGCTTTGCCCGAGGATCCGGCCAAGCTGTTGCAGCCGGCGCGACAGGGAGCGCAGCACTGGCTTGATCAGGATTACCAGATCATGGCCTTTGCGCCGGCTGTCTTGACCCTCGCGCGGGGCGACGGGCCGCCCCATATCAGGCTGGACCGCGCCGCCGAGTTTCTGATCGGAGACCGCTTGTGAGCGTGGCACGGGCGCATTTGTGGCATTTGCCACGGTTGCTCAAAATCCTTTGGGCGGGGACGCGCGGGCAGGGGCCTGTGGGGCGGCGGCGCGACGAGGATGTGCGGGCTTTGGGACATCTGATTTTGCGGGGCAAGGTGCAACTCTGGCGCCGGGAGGGGCGGGCGCGGGCCTTTCTGGTGCGGGACGGGCGGCGCATCCATGCGCTTTACACCAGCCCGGACTGGGG
>JAHBAN010000052.1 GCA_018500075.1 Flavobacteriia bacterium
GATCACCTCAGACATTCCTCTGGCGGCGAAATGTGTCGAGGCCGGGGCGCAGGTTCTCAAGCACAACGGCGAGGCGCTGACGGCGGCCAACATTGGCAATGTGCTGGCGACCCGCGATCTCATGTATGACCTGCGCGCCGCCGATCCGTTTCGTCAGGGCGGGGGCAGGGCCTTTTCCAAGACAGACCGCTCGCGCTTTTTGGAGGCGCTGGAGCGGGAACTGCGCAAGGCGGCAAAGTGATCGAGGCGGTTGTCTTTGATATCGGCAATGTGCTGATCGAGTGGCAGCCCGAGCGCTATTATGCCAAACGCCTCGGCCAAGAGCGGCAAGAGGCCTTCTTTGCGGGCTATGATCTGCACGGGTTGATGAACGAGATCGACGCGGGCGCGCCCTTTGGCGCAAGCATTGCCGCGGCGGCGGCTGCGCACCCCGAATTTGCCGAGGAGCTGCATATTCTGCGCGATGAGTGGCTTTTGTTGACCGCGCAGGTGATGCACCGCTCTGTGCGGCTGTTGCGGGCCTTGAAGGCGGCGGGTGTGCCGGTTTTTGCGCTGTCAAACTTCGGCTCGGAGAACTTCAGATGGAGTGCGGCGGCACATCCGTTTCTGAGCGAGTTTGACCGCGCCTATATCTCGGGGGACATGAAGCTGCGCAAGCCGTTTGAGGCAATATATGCCGCTGTGGAGGCTGACTGCGGGGTCGCGCCCGAGCGGCTTCTGTTTGGCGATGATCGCGACGACAACCTCGCCACCGCCCACGCGCGCGGCTGGCAGACCCATCGCGTTGACAGCGAGGCAAGCTGGGCGCAAGCTCTGGTGTCACACGGGCTGCTGAGCGAGGAGGCTGCGAGATGAGTATTGAAATGGTTCCCTTTGCGGAGGGCGAAAAGCTGCTCGACTGGGTGGCGCTGACGCAGGCGCTTGAAGCGGGGCACAGGCTCCCCGAGGCCGAGATCGGCGATACGTTTCTGTATCGTGGCAAAGACACGCTCCTGAGCCGCGCGGCCTGGATTGACGGGATGGGCATCGCTGTGAAATCCGCAACGATTTTTCCCGACAACCCGCTGGGTGGCAAGCCTGTCGTGGGCGGCGGTGTGAGCCTTTATTCCGATACGGACGGCAGCCTTGAAGCGATTGTCGATTTCCATCTTGTGACCAAATGGAAAACCGCCGGCGATTCCCTGTTGGGCGCTCTGAAGCTCGCTCGCAAGGACAGCCGCAAGATCCTGATCATTGGCGCAGGCACAGTCGGCCGCGCGCTGCGGCAGGCTTACGGCGCGGGCTTTCCCGAGGCCGAGTTCACAGTCTGGAACCGCACGCGCGCCAATGCCGAGGCGATGGCGGCGGAGTATCCCGGTCTGAAAGTGGCCGAGAGCCTTGAGGCCGCGGTCAAGGAGGCCGATATCATCACCTCGGCGACAATGGTGACCGAGCCGAACCTGCTGGGCGCATGGCTTCAGCCCGGCCAGCATATCGATCTCATCGGCGCATACCGCCCCGATATGCGCGAGGCAGATGACGAGGCGTTGCGGCGCGCGCGCCTTTTCGTTGACAGCTATCACACAACAATAGGTCACATCGGAGAGATCGAAATTCCGCTGCAAACAGGGGTGATCCACCGCGATGATCTGATCGCCGATTATTACAAGCCGGACAAGATGCAACGCGGATCCGATGACGAGATCACACTCTTCAAAAACGGCGGGGGCGCCCATCTTGACCTGATGACAAGCCGCTACATTCTCCAAGCCTGGCGTGCCCGCTGACCCCTTTTTCTTTCCAGAAATATCCTAGGGGGTGTGGGGGACAAGTCCCCCACCGCGGTCGGATTTCGCGAAGCGAAATTCGAAGCCCTCACGCCACGGCCTCCAAACGCTTTTCGCGCACGGGCAGATGCACCAGAGCCGAGAACAAGCCGACCCCGACACCAAACCACCAGACCGCGGTATAGCTGCCGTAGATGTCATACATCCGCCCGCCGAGCCAGACGCCGAGGAAGCTGCCGAGCTGGTGGCTGAAAAAGACGATCCCGTAGAGCGTGCCCATGTAGCGCAGCCCGTAGATATGGGCGATGAGGCCCGAGGTGAGCGGGACGGTGGCGAGCCAGAGGGCGCCCATGGCGACCGAAAAGAGCAGCACGGTGGCCGGGCTCATGGGGGTGAGAATAAAGGCGGCGGCGACAAAGGTGCGCGCAAGGTAGATCGAGGCGAGCAGATATTTCTTGGAATAGCGCTTGCCAAGATAGCCGGCTGTGAGCGTTCCGGCTATATTTGCAAGGCCGATGAGCGAGATGGCGACGGCGCCTAGAGCCGAGGTGGAAGAGACGCCGATGCTGTCGAGCAGGGAGCCGGAAACGATCGGGCTGCACATCTCGGTGACAAAGGCGGGGAAATGCGCCGTGACGAAGGCAAGCTGGTAGCCGCAAGAGAAAAAACCAAGAAAAATCAGAGTGAAAGAGGGGTCGCGGGCGGCCTTTTTGAGGATGGTTCCCATGCTCTCTTCAAGCTCTTCTTTGGTGGCGGCGACGGGGGCGCGCATGAAGGGCAACAGCATGATCAGCGCGAGCACGGCGGCGGCGAAGACAAGGAAGACATCCTGCCATGACATGAAGCCCAAAAGATACTCGGCGACAGGCGCGCCGAGGACTTGCCCGCCGCTCGCCGCGGCTGTCACAATGGCCAGCGACATCGAGCGGTTTTCATCCGAGCTGGCGCGGCCAACGACCGCGAGAATGACCCCGAAGCCTGTGCCGGCAACGCCAAATCCTATAAGGATTTCATAGAGTTGGTGCTCAAGCGGGCTGACGGCGAACGACGAGAGCACAAGCCCCGCCGCATAGACCAAAGCGCCGATGATGACGGCCTTGCGATCGCCTATTTTCTCGGCGATGGCGCCGAAGAATGGCTGGCCGATGCCCCAGGCGAGATTTTGCAGGGCGATGGCAAGGGAGAACTCGGCGCGGGGCCAGTTGAACTCCTGTGCGATGGGAATTTGAAACACCCCGAAGCTGGCCCGAATGGCAAAGGACACAAGGATAATCACACAGCCTGTGAGGAGCACAGGGGTGAAGAGTGAGGCTTGTTTTGGCATGGGTGTCTCCTGATCGCAGCAGAGAGTGGCGCGGCTCTGGAGGAAGGTCAATTATTCATTTGTTAACTTTGGTAAAGAGCAGCGGGCGCTGCGCAAAAGGGGGGGTGAAAAGCGTGCACAAGGCGTGCACCGGGCGTGCACCGGCAAAACGTTAATTTCTGTTAAGGAAATTTGGTAAAGGCAGCGTGCGATGCGCCCCGCTGGCGGGGCACTGGCAGGGCACTGGCAGGGCACTGGCGGGGCAGCGAGACTCTGCGGGCAGGAGTGGAGAGCAGCGCAAGAGCGGGCCAGCCGACGGCGCTGTGTCGGGTTGCTTCGGGAGCGGCGCAACGGATGTGCCTTGGGGTGATGTGCGGTTTGCGGTGGGCGCGCGCCTCTTGGGTGTGCTCTGTGGTGAGACCGTTGGATCTGGATATTTATAGCAATAAAAAAGACGGGGAGGGGGCGGCTTGCGCCCCTGTTGTGAATGGCGATAGGAAGGGCGGTATGACGCGCGATATCATAACCGAATATGCGGCCCGTGTGACGGACGGACGGCTGCGGGCCGATCCGGCGCAAGAGGCTGTTTTGCCCGAGCTTGAGCGCATTCGGGCCGCGCTGGCGGCGCCGGTAAAGCGAGGCTGGTTTGCCAAGGCGCCCGAGCCGATCGCGGGGCTTTATATGTGGGGCGGGGTCGGGCGCGGCAAGTCGATGCTGATGGATCTCTTTGTGGACTGTCTCGATGTGCCGGTGCGGCGGGTGCATTTTCATGCCTTTATGCAGGAGATCCACAAGGGGATGCATGAGGCGCGCCAGAACAATGTGCAGGATGCGCTTGCGCCTGTGGCGGCGGCGGTCAGCAGGGAGGTGCGCTGTCTGGCCTTTGACGAGATGCAGATCACCGATATCACCGATGCGATGATTGTCGGGCGCTTGTTTGAGGCCCTGTTTGAGGCGGGGGTTGTTGTTGTGACCACCTCCAACCGGGCGCCCGAGGATCTTTATAAGAACGGGCTGAACAGGCAGCTCTTTTTGCCCTTTATTGCGCTGATTTCGGCGCGGCTTCAGGTCCGGGAGCTGGTGAGCGAGACGGATTACCGTCAGGACAGGCTGGCCGGGGCCGCGACTTATTTCAGCCCTGTGAACGGGGCGGCGCGGGCGGCTATTGCGGCGATCTGGGATGATCTGGGCGGGGCGACGGCCAAGCCTTTGCGGTTGAGTGTGAACAAGCGGGAGGTTGTTTTGCCAGCGTTTCAGAGCGGGGTCGGGCGGGCGCGCTTTCATGAGCTTTGCGGCAAGATGCTTGGTCCGGCGGATTATCTGGCGATTGCCGAGGCGGTGCGGGTTTTGATTGTTGAGGATATTCCTTGTCTGTCGCGCAGCAACTTCAACGAGGCCAAGCGCTTTGTGACGTTGATTGACGCTTTATACGAGGCCAAGGTGCGTCTTATTGCGAGCGCGGCGGCGGCGCCGGAGATGCTTTATCTTGAGGGCGAGGGGACGTTTGAATTTGAGCGGACGGCGAGCCGCTTGCGCGAGATGCAGGGGGACGGCTGGGGCGAGGGCTGACGCTTTGGCCGTGGATGTGGCCGTGGATGTGGCTGTGGAGTTGGCCGGTTTGGTCTGAGCCTTATCGGGAAAGAAAGGGGGCCGTTGGTTCGGCCCCTCTTTCTCCTGCCGATAGATTAAGAGATAACACTCTTGCCCTCGTAAACATTTACCCTGAGGTGACCTCGGGGATACTCAGCCTTTGGCCCGCGCGGATGCGGTCGGGGCTGGATAAAAACTGGCGGTTGGCCTCGAAAATCGCTGTGAAGAGCGCGGCGTCGCCGTAAAAGCGGTTGGCGATTGCGCCGAGGCTGTCGCCGGATTGGACGGTGTAGAAGTTGTAGCGCTTGGTTTCGCCGGCGCGCTGGACAACGCGGACCTCGACGCCCTGACTGTTGGCCTCAAAACTGGGTGCGGGCGCTGTATCGGGGCTAGATTTGCGCACGAGGGCGGCCAGAAGCGTTGCGGTATCGACGCGGCCTGCGTCGGTGCGCAGCGCGCCGGGCACGGCAATCTGGCCCGAGGCGGCGGCCTCGTTGAGTAGGGCGTCGATATAGGCGTCTGACTGGCCTTGCCGGAGCGCCTGACTCACCAGATCTTGCATATTTGCGGCGGCGGGGGCCGCTTTGGGCGGTGTCGGGCCTGTCAGGCTGGCGAGCACACCTGCGGTCATGTTGCGCAGGGTGTCGGCGCTTTCCGGCGCGGGGGCGGCGGCTTTGGGCGCTGTTGAGCCTGAGAGGCTGGCGAGGACGCTGGCTGTGATCTCGTCGACGGGCGTGTCCTGTGCTGTGTCGCGGGCGGGCAGCAGGCCGATCAGCCCTGTATCGGCGCGGGTGACGCTCATGTCATCCGGGCTTTGCGGGGAGGCCGGCTCTTGGGGCGCGGTGGCCAGGGCATCGCCGGAGGGCTGCATCAGGATGAGCGCCAGTGTGACGGTGAGAAAGGCCGCGCCGATGAGGAGCAGGCGGGTGAGATGCGGGTTGGGGCGCGTCAAGGGCTTCATGATGTCGGCTGCTTTACGGAGAGGCCGAGGAGGAGCCAGACTTGCATTCCGCCGCGATAATATTTGATCTTTTCGGCGGGGTAGCCCGCGCTGCGCAGGGCATTGATCGCGCGGGGGGACTGGTCACACCAGGGACCGTTGCAAAACAGCAGAAGCTCTTTGGCGGCGGCAAAATCCCATGCGGTTCCGTCGGTTTCGGCGCCGAGGGCCTTCAGGATTTCGTCACGGTAGGGATTGCTCTCTTGCAGGGTGGCGAAGGGCACATTGACGGCGCCCGGGATTGTTCCTTTGGCGAACCAGTCGGGCATACGGCTGTCGAGCAGGAGGCCTTGGCCGCGGGCGACTGTGGTTTCGAGGAAGGAAATCACCTCGAGTTCGCCGACTGTTTCGACGCCCTCGCCCGCGCTCATGGCGTGGATGCAGAACGGCGGGCAGGCGCGCGATGTTTTGGTGAACTCGCCTGTGAGCTGGTGAGAGGTGTCCTGGATCCGTTCGATGACGAGGGTTTGGCCTGTCTCGAATGTGATCTGTTTGGACGGGTTGTCAGGTGTGAGGCGCACATCCTGTGCGAAGGTCACTGCTGGCATAAGGCACGCGCCAGCGAAAAAAATGCCTAAAAGGCGTCTCATTACTATCCCCCAAATCATTGCACGCTTCATTCTGTGGCGCAGGGCGTGCGTCGACTGCTGACTCAAGATATAGGCGAATCAGTGCGAATCGGTCAACATAAAGTGATTCGGAATATTGCGAATCAGAGCGGTCTCGGGGCTAAGCTGTTGTTAGTGATTCGCATTTTTTTCAAATGCGCAGGATTTATTTTACCTTTTGGTCCGGGGTTGCGCGGCCTCAGCTGTGCTCGCGCAGGATATGTCCGGCGAGATAGAGCGAACCGCAGATTAGAACGCGCGCGTGTGGCGCGTCGCGCAGGATAGTGTCGAGTGCGCTGCGCACGCTTTGGGCGGCATAGGCTTGCAGGCCGGCGCGTGTGGCGGCGGCGGCGGTTGTTTCGGCGGGCAGGGTGTTGGCCTCGCCCGGGATCGAAACGGCGTGCAGCGCCTCGATATGGGGCACAACGGGGGCGAGATAGCCGGCGATGTCTTTGGTGTTGAGCATACCGCAGATCATGTAGGTGGGCCGTTTCGGAAGGCGGGTGAGGCTCTCGGCGAGTGTGGCGCCACAGGCGGCGTTGTGGCCGCCATCAAGCCAAAGCTCGGCCTCGGGTGCGGCGTCAATCAGCGGGCCATGCGCGAGTTTTTGCATCCGCGCGGGCCATGTTGCGCCGGTGACGGCGGCGTCATAGGCGGCTTCGGGCAGGCCGAGGTGACGCAGGCCGGCGAGGGCGGCGCCCGCATTCTGGAACTGATGCGCGCCCATGAGGGCGGGCGGGGGCAGATCGAGCAGGCCGGTTTCGTCCTGATAGACGAGGCGGCCACGCTCTTCGGACACGTGCCAGTGCTGGCCTTGGGCCAGAAGCGGCGCGCCGAGGCTGGCGGCTTTGGCCTCGATCACCTCGGCGGCGTCTTCGGGCTGGGCCGACATCACGAGGGGCACGCCACGTTTGATGATCCCTGCTTTTTCGCTCGCGATCTGGGCGACGGTATCGCCCAGAAACTGCGGGTGATCAAAGGAGACCGGGGTGATCACTGTGAGGGCGGGTTTGGTGATGACGTTTGTGGCGTCGAGCCGTCCGCCGAGGCCGACTTCGAGCAGCGTATAGTCGGCCGGCGTGCGCGACATGGCAAGGAGGCCCGCGACGGTTGTGATTTCGAAATAGGTGATCGTGTCGCCGTTGTTGGCGTCATAGCATTCGTTGAGCACCTCGGTGAGGTGATCTTCGGTGATCAGCTCGCCTCGCAAGCGGATGCGCTCGTGAAAGCGGGCGAGGTGGGGCGAGGTATAGGCGTGTGCCGTCAGGCCCGCGCCTTCGATGCCGGCGCGGAACATGGCAAGGGTTGAGCCTTTGCCGTTGGTCCCGGCGATATGGATCACGGGGGGCAGCCTGTCTTGCGGGTTGCCGAGCGCGTCAAGCAGCTTCCACACGCGGTCGAGCGTGAGGTCGATGATCTTGGGGTGAAGCGCCATCATCCTCTCAAGGATGACATCTGATCCTGCGCTCATTTTTTGGTGTCTGCCTCTGCCGGCGCCGCGGCCTCTGCGGCTTGGGCCAGAGTTGGGGCCGGCAGATCGCCCGCAACGGGCGGCGGCATATCCATGAGCATCCGGATGATCTGGATCAGCTCGCCGCGCATTTCGGTGCGGGGCGTGACGCGGTCCAGCATCCCGTGATCGAGCAGATATTCGGCGCGCTGGAAGCCCTCGGGGAGCTTTTCGCCGATGGTTTGCTGGATCACACGCGGGCCGGCAAAGCAGATCAGCGCGTTTGGCTCGGCGATCTGGACATCGCCCAGCATGGCATAGGAGGCTGTGACGCCGCCTGTTGTGGGGTGGGTCAGAACGACGATATAGGGCAGGCCGGCTTCTTTGAGCATCTGCACGGCGACTGTGGTGCGCGGCATTTGCATGAGGCTGAGAATGCCCTCCTGCATCCGTGCGCCACCGGCAGCAGAGAACAGCACGAGCGGGCGCTTGAGCTTTACGGCGCGTTCGGCGGCAGCGATGATGGCATTGCCGACATACATTCCCATGGAGCCGCCCATGAAGGAAAAATCCTGCGCGGCGGCGATGATCGGGGTGCGGCCGATGTCGCCTTCGGCCACGAGCATGGCCTCTTTTTCGCCGGTTGATTTTTGGGCGGCTTTCATCCGGTCGGGGTATTTTTTCTGGTCGCGGAATTTGAGCGGGTCTTCGATCGGGGCAGGGACTTTGACCTCGGTGAAGATGCCGCCATCAAACAATGCGGTGAAGCGGTCGCGCGGCGTGATGCCCATATGGTGGCCGCAGGAGGTGCAAACATTGAGATTGCCTGCGAGTTCGCGGTGAAACAGCATGGTGCCGCAGTCGTCGCATTTGCTCCAGAGATTCTCGGGCGTGTCGCGGCGCGAGAAAATCGAGTTGATGCGCGGACGGACGTAGTTTGTGATCCAGTTCATAGAGGGGCCTTTGCCGTTTCACTTGTCAGGAGTCCAGATAATCAGGACGGGCGGGAAATGCAATCAGCGCTTGAGGCCGATGCGCGCGGCAAGCCACATGAGGCCCAGCAAAAGAAGCTCGAGCGCAAGCCGCCAGTCAAGGCCGGCGGGCGCGTCGCTTGTGAAGGGTTCGCCCAGTGTTTCGGGGGCAAAGAGAAAGAGCGCAAAGCCCGAAGACGGCCCGCCCGCCTCGCCATAGAGCAGGAAGGCGAAGGCGTTATTGGCAAAGTGAAAGGCGAGTGCGGGGCCGAGTGTGCCGGCGCGGGCGGTCAGATCGGAGGCGGCAAGGCCAAAGCAGAAGGCCCAGATGACATATTGCAGATTGGTTGTCAGGGGGCTTGCCGCGCTCCAGTGGGCGAAGCCGAAGGCGAGGTTTGTCAGGAGCAGCCAGCTTGCCGGGTGCTCAAAGAGTGTGGCGAGCTGTTGTTGCAAATAGCCGCGGTAAAGCAGCTCTTCGGCGGCGATCTGGACAAAGACCGCCCCGAGCGAGAGCGGCAGAAGCGCCCCCCAGGTCAGCGGCGCGCGGACGGTGTGCAGGGCATCTGCGCTCCACCAGGGCGGGACAAACTCCAGCACCAGCAACAGCAGGCCCAGCGGGGCGAGCACGGCGCAAAACTGGCGCAGGGCAAGGCGCGGCGGGCCGATCAGGGTTCTGGCGGGGCGGTGATGCAGGCGGCGCACAACGAGCGCCACAAGTACCGCGAGCAGGCCGAAGGAGGCGAGCTGGGCGCCAAGGCCAAGGGGAGTTGAGCCTGCGAAGAAGGCGGCGATCCAGTCGGGCTGAAGGGCCAGCAGGAGCGCTTCGATCAGATCATAGGTGAGGTAGTAGCCAAGCTCGATCAGGCAATAGCCCAGCCCGACGGTGAGCACTGTGCCGCTGAGGTCTGCGGGGGCAATAAAGGCGCGGTGGGCAGCATAGGGGGCGCGGCGCATCTGTCAGCGCCGCAGCGAGAGCCGTGCTGCAAGCCAGGCGCAGAGCAGGGTCATCAGGTCATAGGGCAGCCAGATCGGCAGGAGGGCGGGATCGGTCAGCTCGAAGGGGTAGGTATAGAGCGCAAGGCCGACGAGCGTATCGCCCGGCGTGACATAGAGCAGGCTGGCGACATTGAAAAACACGTGCAGTGCAATGGCGGGAGCGAGCGTTCCGGAGCGGGCTGTCAGATCGGCGGCGGCGAGGCCGAAGAGGGCGGCGCCCAGAACCAGCGCCCAAGCGTTGGGGCCGGCGAGCGACGGCTCGTAGTGCAGCGCGCCAAAGACCAGCGCGGGCAGCACAAGCCAGACCACCGGGCGCGCAAACCGCGCCGCAAGCTGGCTCTGGGCGTAGCCGCGAAACAGCAGTTCTTCGGCTGTGACCTGAATAAGCAGCAGCGGCAGGGCGAGCGGCAGAAGCGCAAGCCAGCGCAGGTAGTCGAGATTGTGAAACGGCTGGAGGATGCCCGGCTCGGGGAGGAACCAGAGCAGAACCGCAAAGCCGCCAAGCGCTGTGCTCACGCGCAGGCCCTGCTGGAGGAACAGGCGGCCTTTGCCAAAGAGTGTCGCAAGCGGGCGGTGATGCAACAGATTGAGCACAAGGCCGAGGGCGATGATGATAAAGCCGAAGGAGGCGAGAATGGCGAGCATCCCGCGCGGGGTGCTGCCGTTGTCTATTTCCTCGAGCAGGGCGGGCCAGTCTTGCGCTGGCACCATCTCGGCGAGCAGGGTAAAATAGCTGTGGCCGAGCGTCAGATAGCAGCCGACCACAAGCACAAGGCCGAGGCCAAAGCGCCAAAGCTCCGCGCTTTGGCGCGCGGGGGCAGTTAAAAAATCTTGGCCCTGATAACGCATTTGTCAGGCTTTAGCGCCAAACACGCGCCGCGCAAAGCCTTAGCCTGCCGGCAGAGTTTATTTTTCTCTGTGCTGTGACGCCGCTGCGCTAGGCCTCTATTGCGGTGATCATATCGACGCGGGTGCCATGACGGCCGCCTTCGAACTCGGCGGAGAGGAAGGCGTCCACGATATCAAGAGCGAGGCCCGCGCCTGTGACGCGCTCGCCGATGGAGAGCATATTGGCGTTGTTATGCGCGCGGATCATGCGGGCGGAATAGGCTTCCGAGCAGACGCCACAGCGGATTCCTTTGACTTTGTTGGCGGCCATCATGATGCCCTGACCTGTGCCGCAGAGGATAATGCCAAGGTCACACTCGCCCGAGGCGACCAGCTCGGCTGCGGCTTGGCCGTGCTTGGGGTAATGCGTGCTTTCGGGGGTTGTTGGCCCGATGTCGACGGCTTCATAGCCCTGTGCCGTGATATGGGCGGCAATGGCTTGGCGCAGCTCGATGGCGGCGTGGTCACTGGAGAGGGCGATGCGTTTGGTCATGGGGCTTATCTTTCGCGGTCGGCGGGGTAGACGCCGATGATTTGGATATAGGAGGTGAAATAGTCGAGTTCTTCCAGCGCCAGTTTGACGTTGGGGTCGTCGGGGTGGCCGTCGATGTCGGCGTAAAAGCGGGTCGCCGTGAAGGAGCCGTCGACCATATAGCTTTCGAGCTTGGTCATGTTGACACCGTTGGTGGCGAAACCGCCCATGGCTTTGTAGAGCGCGGCGGGAATGTTGCGCACTTCAAAGACGAAGGTTGTCATCATGTTGAGTTTGCCGCGGCGCGACAGATCGGCTTTGCGGCCCATAATGACAAAGCGGGTCGTGTTGTGGCCGTGATCTTCGATATCGGAGGCCAGAACGGTGAGGCCATGGATGTCTGCGGCCAGCTCGGAGGCGAGCACGCCCTGATCTTGCGCGCCGGAGGCGGCCAGCTCGGCGGCGGCGCCTGCGCTGTCGGCGGCCGAGATGGGCGCGATGCCGTGCTGTTTCAGGAATGTGGCCGACTGGGGCAGCAGGACAGGGTGCGCGCGCACGCTTGTGATCGCTGAAAGCGGCACGCCTGCGTTGGCCATGAGCGCGATGCGCACCCGCACGAAAGCCTCATCGACGATGAACAGGCCACAGTCGGGAATAAGGCGGTGATTGTCCGCGACGCGGCCATAGGTCGTATTTTCGACCGGAAGCATGGCCAGATCGGCGGCGCCCGATTTGACCGCGTCGATCGCGGCTTCAAAGGACGCGCAGGGCACAGGCACGGCATTGGGGCGTGCTGTTGTGCAGGCTTCGTGGCTGTAGGCGCCCAATTCGCCCTGAAATGCGATCCGTTCAGACATATTTTAACCTTTTTGATGCACCCCGAGAGAGAAGGGGCGTTTGGCCGCAGAAACTACACCTTGCGTAAAGGGAGTGGAAGCGGATAGAAACCGCCAAAAGCTACCAAACGGAATCTGGCCCATGTTTGATACAATGACATCCACCAAAATCCTCGGCGCGGTTTGTGGCGCGCTTTTGCTGTTTCTTTTTGCCAAGTGGGGTGCAGACGCGCTTTACACGGTTGGCGGCGGTCATGGTGCGCACGGCGAAGAGCACGTTGCGGGCTATCTGATTGAAGTCGAAGAGGCCGCCGAAGCCGAAGTCGAAGACGACGCCCCAGACTTTGCAACCATTATGGCAGCCGCCGATGTGAGCAAGGGCGCGAAAGTCTTCAAGAAATGCTCGGCCTGCCACAAAGTCGAAAAAGGCGCGAATGCGACAGGCCCGTATCTTCACGGTGTTGTTGGCCGCGCGATCGACTCAGCCGAGGGCTTTGGCTACTCGGGCGCGCTTGAGCAGATCGGGGCCGACTGGACGCCTGAAAACCTCTATGCCTTCCTTGAGAACCCCAAGAAAGCCGCACCCGGCACAAGCATGAGCTTCTCCGGCCTGAAGAAATCATCTGATCGGGCCGATGTAATTGCCTATCTGGACAGCCTCGACGACTGAGGCCAAGGCGCAGACCAGAGTTTTGAAGCCGCCAGCCCCGCAACGGGCTGGCGGTTTTGCTTTGGGGTGCTCACGAATTCTCAACTTGAATGTCATGGGCCTTGGAAACTAGGGTGGTCCAACTATAAATAGAGCCTGACAGGGTGTCCGGCTTTGGGAGGCAAAGGTATGACGGGTTCACGCAAGGGCGCGAAAGCGGCCGCACGGCAGGCGAGAGATGTGGTGGCTCTGGGGCTTGCGAGTATTGTCTTTCTGACCGCCTCGGTGCTTGTGCTGCGGGCCGAGAGCGCGCTGATCCAAAGCCATGGGTATTCCTACTTTGGCAAGCTGAGCTACCCTGAGGATTACCCCCATTTCAACTATGTGAACCCTGATGCGCCCAAGGGCGGGGAAATCTCTATCGCGGTGGCGGGCACATTTGACAGCATGAACCCCTATACGCGCAAAGGCCGCGCGGCGGCGCTTTCGACCGTCGGATACGAATCGCTTTTGGGCGGTGTTCTGGCTGGCTCGGGGGGGCTGCCGGCGGATGTGGACGGGGAGTATTACGGCCTGCTGGCGCACCGGCTTGAGTATCCGGCGGATAAGAGCTGGGTTGTCTTTTATATGCGCCCCGAGGCCAGATTTTCGGATGGCAGCCCTGTGACGGCGCATGACATTGCCTTTAGCCACAATCTTTTGCTGGATCAGGGGCTAAAGTCTTATGCCGATGCGGTGCGCAAGCGTATCCCCAAGGTCGAGGTGATCGACGATCACACCATCAAGTTCTATTTTGCCGAGGGCATTTCGCGGCGCTCGCTGATCGACCAAGTGGGGTTTGTGCCGGCCTGGTCCAAAAAATGGTATGAAGAGACGGGCGCGCGGCTGGACGAGAGCCGCCTTGAGGTGTCGCCCGGATCGGGGCCTTATGTGATCGAGAAGGTCGATGTAAACCGCTCGGTGATCTATGAGCGCAACCCCGACTATTGGGGCAAGGATCTGCCGATCAACGTGGGCCGGCACAACTTTGACACCATCCGGATCGAATATTTTGCCGATGCGACGGCGGCATTTGAAGCGTTTAAGGCGGGGTCTGTGACCTATCGCAGCGAGAGCGACCCCAAGCGCTGGGCCACGTCTTATGACTTTCCGGCCGTCGACGACGCTTTTGTGACGCTCGAGGAAATCCCTGACGGGACGCCGCCTGCGAACACGGGGATTGTTATGAACCTTGGTCGTGAGGCTCTGAAAGACCGACGTGTGCGGGACGCTTTGGCGCTTGGATTTAACTTTGAGTGGACCAATGCCTCGCTGCTTTACGGGCTGCAAAGCCAGCAGCATTCTTTCAGTACGGGCACAAAGTATGAGGCCAAGGGCGTGCCGGAGGGCGCGGAGCTTGCGCTTTTGCGCGGGCTGGTGGCGCAGCCTGACCCCGAGGTTTTGACAGAGGCGCCACGGATGCCGCATCTGTCGCAGAAAGAGCGCCTGAACGATCGCCGCAATCTGCGCGCGGCGATGAAGCTTCTGGATCAGGCGGGCTGGGCTGTGGGGGAGGATGGCAAGCGGCGCAATGCCGAGGGCGCGCTTTTGAGCCTCAATCTGTTGTTCAACTCCTCGGACACGCCGACCAACAAGGCTCTTGCGGAGAATTTTATCAGCAATCTGCAAGTGATGGGGATTGAGGCGCAGTTTGAAGTGGTGGACCCCTCGCAATATACCTCGCGCGAGCGCGACCATGATTATGATCTGGTTCTGGACGGCTATCCTGCGCTGTTTGGCGTGGGCACCGGGCTTCAACAGCGCTTTGGCTCGGAGGCGGCGCAGCTTTTGTTTAACCCCGCCTCACTTGCCAGCCCTGTTGTGGACGAGATCATCGAGAAGGCGCTTCTGAGTGAGACGCAGGAGGAAGAAGACATGATGCTGCGCGCGCTTGACCGTGTTCTGCGGCACGAATTTTTCCTGATCCCGACAGGCTATGTCGCCGATCACTGGGTGGCGTATTGGGACCAATACGGGCGGCCCGAGACGATCCCGCCGTTTGCGCTCGGGACGCTTGATTTCTGGTGGTATGACGCGGCAAAAGGCGCCGCCCTGAGAGAGCAGGGGGCGCTGAGATAGCCTGATGGGTGCTTATGTCCTGCGGCGCTTGCTGCTGATTATTCCGACGCTGTTTGGCATTATGCTGATCAATTTTGCGCTCACGCAGTTTGTTCCCGGTGGGCCTGTGGAGCAGGCGATTGCGCGGGCGCAGGGCGAGGGCAATGTCTTTGGCAGCTTTGCGGGGCAGGACGGCTCTGAAAGCACGCTTGGCAGCGGGGCGAGCGACTATGTTGGCGCGCGGGGGCTGCCGCCCGAGTTTATCGCCGAGCTTGAGCGCGAGTTCGGCTTTGACAAGCCGCCTGTGGAGCGGTTTTTCCTGATGCTGGGCAATTATATCCGCTTTGATTTTGGCGAGAGCTATTTCCGCTCGGCGACTGTGATCGAGCTGATCAAGGAAAAGCTGCCTGTGTCGATCACGCTTGGGCTTTGGTCGACTTTGATTGCTTATATGATCTCGATTCCGCTTGGTATCCGCAAGGCTGTGAAGGATGGCACGCCCTTTGACACATGGACGAGCGGTGCGATTATTGCGGGCTATGCGATCCCCGGATTTTTGTTTGCGATCCTGTTGTTGACGCTGTTTGCGGGTGGCTCTTACTGGCAGGTCTTCCCGCTGCGCGGGCTGACCAGCGACAATTTCGAGAGCTTAAGCGCTTGGGGCAAGATCAAGGATTATGCGTGGCACATTACGCTGCCTGTGCTGGCCTCCAGTATTGCGGGCTTTGCCACGCTGACGCTTCTCACCAAGAACAGCTTTCTGGACGAGATGAAAAAACAATATGTGATGACCGCGCGGGCCAAGGGCCTGTCTGAGCGGGCGGTGCTTTATGGCCATGTGTTCCGCAATGCGATGCTGATTGTGATTGCGGGGTTTCCTGCGGTGTTTATCGGGGTTTTCTTCGGCGCGTCCTTGATTATCGAGACGATTTTCTCGCTCGATGGCCTCGGGCGGCTCGGCTTTGAGGCGGCTGTGGCGCGGGATTATCCTATCGTCTTCGGGACGCTGTTTATCTTCGGGCTGATCAGCCTTGTGGTCGGGATTGTCTCGGACCTGATGTATGTTCTGGTGGACCCGCGGATCGACTTTGAGCGCAGGGAGGGCTGATGGCTGTGCTGACACTCTCGCCGATCAATGCGCGCCGTTGGCGCAACTTCAAGGCCAACCGCCGCGCGCTTTGGAGCCTTTGGGTCTTTTCGATCCTGTTTGTGTTGAGTCTGTTTGCCGAGTTTCTGGCCTATGACAAACCCATTCTGGTGAATTATCGCGGCCAGTATTACGCGCCGATCTGGAACTTTTACCCCGAAACAGAGTTTGGCGGGGATTTCCAGACGGAGGCTGTCTACCGCGATCCGGAGGTGCAATGTCTGATCGCTTCGGGCGGGTTGGACGCCTGCTTTGACGACCCCGAGGGGATTGTGGAAGCGATTGAGGCCGGCACATTTGCCGCCGAGGGCTTTGAGCCGGGCTGGGCGGTCTGGCCGTTGATCCCCTATTCGTTTGATACGGCTGTCGAGCGGCCCGGCGCGGCCCCCTTGCCGCCCAACGCAGAGAACCTTTTGGGCACGGACGCGACCAAGCGCGATGTGCTGGCGCGGGTGATTCACGGCTTCCGCTTGTCGATCCTGTTTACCCTGATTGTGACGGGGCTGGCCTCGCTCATCGGGGTCGCGGCGGGGGCGGTGCAGGGCTATTTTGGCGGCAGGCTTGATCTTGTGTTCCAGCGGATCATTGAAATCTGGACCTCCACGCCGCAGCTTTATGTCATCATCATCATGTTTGCCATTCTGGGGCGGTCGTTCTGGCTTTTGGTGTTTTTGATGGTGCTGTTTGGCTGGATGTCGCTTGTCGGGGTTGTGCGGGCCGAGTTTTTGCGGGCGCGCAACCTTGAGTATGTGCGCGCGGCCAAGGCGCTGGGGGTGAGCAACACCACGATTATGTTCCGCCATATGCTGCCCAATGCGATGGTGGCGACGCTGACCATGCTGCCGTTTATTGTGACGGGGACGATTTCGTCTCTGGCGGCGCTGGATTATCTCGGCTTTGGCCTTCCGTCGAGCGCGCCGAGCCTTGGCGAGCTGACGCTTCAGGCCAAGCAGAACCTTGAGGCGCCATGGCTGGCTTTCACCGCGTTTTTTACCTTTGCCGTCATGCTCTCGCTGCTTGTTTTCATCTTTGAAGGCGTGCGCGACGCCTTTGACCCGAGAAAGACCTTTCGATGAGCCTGCTCAACGTCCGTGACCTCACTGTGACCTTTCGCCAGGACGGCAAGGCCAATCAGGCTGTGAAAGGCGTGAGCTTTAGTGTGGGCCGTGGCGAGACGGTTGCGCTTGTGGGGGAAAGCGGCTCTGGCAAGTCTGTGAGTGCCTTGAGCACCGTGGCCCTGCTTGGGGATAGCGCCGAAGTGAGCGGCTCTGTGACCTATGACGGGCAGGAAATGATCGGGGCGAAGGAGGCTGTGTTGCGCCGTGTGCGGGGCAATGACATCAGCTTTATCTTTCAGGAGCCGATGACTTCGCTCAACCCCTTGCACACGATTGAAAAGCAGCTTGGCGAGAGTCTTGAGCTGCATCAGGGGCTGACGCGGGGGGCGGCGCGGGCGCGTGTTCTTGAGCTGCTCAACAAAGTCGGCATCCGCGATGCGGAGCGCCGCCTCAGCGCCTATCCACACGAGCTGTCCGGCGGGCAGCGGCAGCGCGTGATGATCGCTATGGCGCTGGCGAACAAGCCTGACATTCTGATTGCGGACGAGCCGACCACGGCGCTGGATGTGACGATACAGGCCCAGATCCTCGAGCTGCTCAACGAGCTGAAGGAAAGCGAGAACATGGGGCTGTTGTTTATCACCCATGATCTTGGCGTTGTGCAGCGCTTTGCCGATACGGTCTGTGTCATGAAAAACGGCGAGATTGTCGAGCAGGGACCGGCCAAGGCGCTGTTTGCGGCGCCCCAGCATGACTATACAAAGACGCTGCTGGCGGCGCGGGCCGTGGGCCAGCCCGAGCCTGTGCCTGCGGGGGCCGAAGAGATTGTTGCGACCGATCAACTGCGGGTCTGGTTTCCGGTCAAGACAGGGCTGATGAAGCGCGTCACCGGCCATGTGAAGGCCGTGAACGGCGCGAGCCTTTCGGTGCGCGCGGGCGAAACCCTCGGGATCGTGGGCGAGAGCGGCTCGGGCAAGACCACGCTGGCGCTTGCGATGATGCGGCTGATCGGCTCGCAGGGTGGGATCACCTATCAGGGGCAGGATGTGCGCGGCTGGAGCACCAAGACCCTGCGCAGCCTGCGCCGTGAGATGCAAATCGTGTTTCAGGACCCGTTTGGCTCGCTCAGCCCGCGGATGAGCTGTGCCGAGATTATTGCCGAGGGGCTTGGTGTCCATGGCAAGCCCGAGGGCAAGAGCGCGCGCGAACTTGTCTCTGAGGTGATGGAAGAGGTCGGGCTTGATCCGGCGACGATGGACCGCTACCCCCACGAGTTTTCGGGCGGGCAGCGCCAGCGGATCGCGATTGCGCGGGCGATGATTTTGCGGCCCAAGCTTGTTGTGCTCGATGAGCCGACGAGCGCGCTTGATATGACCGTGCAGGTGCAGATTGTGGACCTGTTGCGCGCGCTTCAGCGCAAATACGGGCTGGCCTATCTCTTTATCAGCCATGATCTCAACGTGGTGCGCGCGATGAGCCACAAGATGATTGTGATGCGGCAGGGTGATGTTGTGGAAGCCGGGCCGGCGGAGGAGCTGTTTGAGCGGCCCCGGACCGACTACGCCAGAACGCTGCTCACCGCCGCGCTTGAGCTGAAGGCGGGCGGCGTGACGGAGTGAATGAGCAGTTGCGCTGCGCTGGCGCGCATCGCGGCGGGGCCTCGCTGCGCTCGGCCTGGTTTTCTCCGCGCTTATCTTTTTGCAGGCGCTCTACTTGGCGAGTCTTGTGCAGGGATATTTAGAGAAAGAAAAAGAGCGGGTCAGATTGCAGAGCTGTGGCCGGCTTTGCTCAGGTCATAGGCGTCAAAGGCGCGGGCGATCAGCCGCGTGAGCGGGCGCATCTCTTCGGGGATGTACAGGCCCTCTGGGCTGGTTTTGAGGCGGTTGCCAAAGCTTTTGTTGGCCTCGGCGAGCATCGCCGCAAGCGCGGCGGGCGCGATATCATGCTCGGCCAGAAGCTCGGCGGCAGAGACGCGGAAGTCGCACATGATCATCTCGATGATACGGCTGCGCAGTTTGTCTTCGGCGGAAAAGACATGGCCCCGCGACGTGGAAAAGCGGCCCTCGGCGATTTTTTTGGCATGAGCCGAGGTGGCGGGGGCGTTTTGCGCATAGCCCTGAGGAAAGCGCGAGATCGAGGAGGCGCCGAGGCCAATGAGCACATCGCTTGTGTCATCGGTATAGCCCTGAAAGTTGCGCCGCAGCGTGCCGGCTTTTTGGGCGCGGGTCAGCCCGTCTTCGGGGCGGGCGAAATGGTCGATCCCGATTTCGGCGTATCCGTCCCAGAGGAAGAGTTTGCGCGCGGTTTCAAACAGATCAAGCCGCTCTTCGGGCGTGGGAAGGGCCTCCGAGGGGATCATCTGCTGGCGTTTGGCCATCCAGGGCACATGAGCGTAGCCATAGAGCGCGACCCGGTCAGGCGAGAGCGCGAGCAGCTTTTGCACGCTCTCTGTGATCCGCGCATTGGACTGGTGGGGCAGGCCGAAGAGGATATCGGCGTTGAGGCTTTCCACGCCATGGGCGCGGATCATATCGATCGCGTCGCGTGTTGCCTCAAAGCTCTGGATGCGGCCGATGGCGTGCTGGATCTCGTCGTCAAAATCCTGCACTCCGATCGAGGCGCGGTTCATCCCTGCGGCGGCGAGCGCATCCAGGCGGGCGCTGTCGATCTCGTTGGGGTCGATCTCGACAGAGAATTCATAGTCAGGCGCAAAAGGCGCAACCGAGGCGATTTCGGCGGCGAGATCGCGCATCATACCGGCGCTCAGCAGTGTTGGCGTGCCGCCGCCCCAGTGGAGGCGGGACAGGGTGACGCCTTTGGGCAGGGCGTTCTTCAGCAAGGCCAGCTCGGCTTTGAGCACATCGAGATAGGCGCGCACAGGCGCGTCTTTTTGCGTGCCTTGGGTGCGACAAGCGCAGAACCAGCACAGCCTGCGGCAGAACGGGATATGGATATAGAGCGAAATTTCGCTGCCCTCGGGGATGAGGGTGATCCATTTGGAGAACATATCGCCAGTGAGGGCCGGGGTGAACTGCGGGGCTGTCGGATAGCTTGTGTAACGCGGCACTTTCGCGTCAAATAGCCCCAGACTGGCGAGTTGAGTTTTTGTCATCATGGGTCTAGACCTAAAAGACGGAGTCTGCAGCGTCATTGATGCAGATCAAGCGCGTGAAGTGAAAAGATGCAAAAGACAGTAACTATTGAGGTGCCGCGCGACTGTGGCGAATGTCCGATCCGGCATCGGGCGGTCTGTGCGCGCTGTGAAAGCGAAGAGCTGACACGGCTGGAAGAAATCAAATATTACCGCTCTTATGAGGCGGGCCAGACGATTGTCTGGTCGGGCGACCGGATGGAGTTTGTCGGCTCTGTGGTCAGAGGCGTCGCCTCGCTCACCCAGACCATGGAAGACGGGCGCACCCAGATGGTTGGTCTGTTGCTCCCGTCTGATTTTGTCGGACGTCCCGGGCGGGAGTCGGCGGCTTATGATGTGGTGGCGACAAGTGATCTGGTGATGTGCTGTTTTCGCAAAAAACCGTTTGAGGATATGATGGCCCGCACCCCGCATATCGCCCAGCGACTGCTCGAAATGACGCTTGACGAGCTTGACGCCGCGCGCGAGTGGATGCTTGTTCTGGGCCGCAAGACGGCACGGGAAAAGATTGCCAGCCTGCTGAGCATTATCGCGCGCCGGGATGCAACGCTCAATCTCGCCGGAGTCGAGGGGCCGCTTGAGTTCGATTTGCCGCTGACCCGCGAGGCGATGGCGGATTATCTCGGCCTGACCCTCGAGACCGTGAGCCGGCAGGTCAATGCGCTCAAACGCGACGGTGTGATTGACCTGATCGGCAAACGCCACGTGATTGTGCCAGATTTTGATCGCCTTTCCGAAGAAGCCGGCGACGATTCTGACGGTGGTATGTTGAGCTGATCAGCTCGCCATTGCCTTGAGCAACACCCGTCTTCCTCTTTCCAAAAATATCCCAGGGGGTCTGGGGGACTGGTCCCCCAGCTTGGCTGGGGTCCGGGGGACTGGTCCCCCGGCTGGTCGGATTGCACGAAGTGCAATTCGAAATTCTCTTTAATGCGCCATTTAATGCGCCATCAGAACGGGCAGTTTGGACTGTTCCAGCATATACCGGGTGGCACCGCCGAGGATGGCTTCGCGAAAGCGCGAGTGGCCATAGGCTCCCATGACAATCAGATCGGCGTCCAGATCGCTGGCGTGGCGCAGGAGCACATCCGAGACCCGCGGCATGGTTTTTGACAGGACATCAATCTCCACATGGACATTGTGGCGTGCCAGCCAGACCGAGAGCAAGCCGCCCGGATCAGAGCGATTCGGGCCGTGTTTGGGCGGGTCGATCACGACGACGTGCACCTGTCTGGCCTGTGTCAGGATCGGCAGGGCCGCGCGGATCGCGCCGAGGGCCTCGTCGCTTTCGTTCCAGCCGATGATCACGGTTTCGTAAGGGCCGGAGGGGGCGCGTTTTTCGGGCACAACAAGCACCGGCACGCGCGCTTCAAAGAGGCAGGCTTCGACAAGGGCTTCCTGCTCCTGCCCACGGTCTTCGCCATAGGGGGTGGGGAGCACGGCGATGTCGGCAAAGCGGGCGCGCGCGGCCACGTGGCGGCCGATATCGGGCAGTTGGGCCACGCCGTGTTCACAGCTCCAGCGCAGATCTGTTTTGCCAAGGTCTGCTTCTGCGAGCGCTTCAAGGGCGAGCGAGTCTGCGCGGGCTTTCTCGATGACTTCCTGAAGGATCATGGCATTGGCGCCGGCGTAGTAATAGCCGGTCTGGCTGCGGTCGACGCCGAGGCAGAGCGCCTCGAGATGGGCATCATAGGCGCGCGCCATGGCCCCGGCATGGGCAATCATGGGCTTTGCAAAACTGTCCTGGGACAGCGCAGTAAAGATTGTTTTGTAAGACATTTTTTTCTCCGCCATGAAATTTGACCCCAGCTTAGGCTTTGGCGGCCCTGCATTCTTTGAACC
>JAHBAN010000043.1 GCA_018500075.1 Flavobacteriia bacterium
AACTGCCCAAGACGGCGGCCAACAGCCTGCCCGTGGAGGCCGAGGAGCCGCTCACTGTAACGCTCACAGCCGAGGGGCAGGTGATGATCCAGCAGACCGAAGTGCCCCGCGCCGAGCTGATCGGACGGATGCGCGCGATCGCCGCCGAACGCGAGGGCGACCGCGTGTTTCTGCGCGCCGACGGGGCTGTGTCTTATGCGGATGTGGTGCAGGTCATGGGGGCGCTCAACGGTGCGGGCTTTAGCAATATCGGCCTTGTGACCGAGAGCGGCGGACCGGCGCTTGACGGCGCGACGACACCCCTCCCGAGTGATCAGTAGGGCGCTTTGAACCGCGGCCAGAGCATATCCCTTATCGGCCATGCCGGGCTGATTGGACTGCTTCTCTTTGGCGGGAAGTGGAACAGTGAGCCTTTGCCCTTTGAGATCAGTGACGTTTCGGTGGTGAGCGAGGCCGAGTATCAGGCGGCCTTGGCGGCGGTGCGCGCGCCGCAAGCTGTCTCCGATGTCACAGCGCCGGCGCCGCCGCGCGAAGACACCAGCGCGCAGCCTCAAGCCACAGCCGACACCCCGCCCGTGACGCAGGACGCGCCCGATGTGGCCCGTCCGGAGGCGGATGTCAGCCCGCAGGTGGACAGGCGCGAGCCTGAGGGGCGCACCGAAGTCGAGGATGTGCCGCCCCAGCTTGTGCAGCCTGAGGAGGATGTGGCTGTTTTAACACCCGGCACAAGCCCGCGCCCCAAGCTGCGCCCGATCGAGCGGGTGGCCCCCGAGGCGGTGAACACGCCCGAGCAGACAGATGCGGCCCCCTCTGAGGAGGTGCAGCCCGAGACGGCGCCGGACACCATTGCCGAGGTTGTGAAGCCCGCGACAGAGGCGGCCCAGCCCGAGGCGGCGACAACCGAGATCAACCCTGAGGCACGCGATGACGAGACGCTCGCTCCTGCGCAGTCGGTGCGCCCCAAGGGCCGTCCCGAGCGGCAGGCTGAGGCCGCGACAGCCCCTGCCGCCGAGGCTACAAACGCGGTCAATGACGCTTTGGCCGAAGCGATGGGCGGGGGGGATGATACGGCCGAGGATCGGCCTGCGCCGTCCGGCCCGCCGCTGACCGGGGCCGAGCGCGAGGGGCTGAAACTGGCAATAATCCGCTGTTACAATGTCGGGGCGCTCTCAACAGAGGCGCTTGCCGTGACGATTTATGTTAGCGTTGAGATGGCACGGGATGGCAAGCCTGTGATCGCGTCTATCAAGCTCTTGCGCAGCGAGAACGGCTCTGAGGCCGCCGCCAAGCAAGCCTATGACGCGGCGCGGCGGGCGATTATCATTTGCGGCAATGACGGATTTGAGCTGCCGAGCGAGAAATACGACCAATGGAAAACGGTCGAGATAAAGTTTAACCCCGAGAGTATGAGGTAGGGTATGATCTTGAGACTATTGAGCTTTGTGCTGGTGGCGGCTTTGAGCGCCAAAACTGTGGCACAGGCCGAGCCGTTGCGGATCGAAATCACCGATGCCGTGATTGAGCCTTTGCCTGTGGCTGTGCCCGAGTTTGTCGCCGAAACCGCAGGTGCGGGGCCGGTTGCGGCGGATATTGCCCGTGTTGTGGCCGAAGACCTCAAGGGCACGGGGCTGTTTCGCGAAATCGACAAGGCGGCCTTTATCAGCCAGATCAGCTCGTTTGATGCGCCTGTGCAGTTTGCCGACTGGAAGGCGATCAATGCGCAGGCCTTGATCACCGGGGCGGTCACGGTTCAGGGCGAGCAGGTCATCGTGAAGTTTCGGGTATATGATGTGTTTGCGGGGCAGGAGCTTGGCAAGGGCTTGCAGCTTGCGGGCACGCGCGCCGGCTGGCGACGGATGGCTCATAAGGTGGCCGATCAGGTCTATACGCGGATCACGGGCGAGGGCGGCTATTTTGACAGCCGTGTCGTCTATGTGAGCGAGACGGGGCCAAAGGACGACCGCAAGAAGCGCCTTGCCATCATGGATTATGACGGGGCGAACAACCAGTTCCTCACCGACAGCAGCGCGATTGTGCTGGCACCGCGGTTTTCGCCCACGGGCGACCGCGTGCTCTATACAAGCTATGAGACGGGCTTCCCCAAGATTTATCTGCTGGATGTGGCCAGTGTTGGCCGCCGTGTGCTGCAAAGCCGCGAAGGCACGATGAGCTTTGCGCCGCGCTTTGCGCCGGACGGGCGCCGGGTTGTTTTTTCGCTCGAAAGCGGGGGCAACACCGATATTTATCTGATGGATGTGACCACGGGGGCAGAGCAGCGTCTGACCCATGCGCCGTCGATCGAAACCGCGCCGAGCTTTTCGCCTGATGGCCGCCAGATCGTTTTTGAAAGCGACCGCTCGGGCAGCCAGCAGCTCTATATCATGTCCGCAAGCGGCGGCGAGGCGCGTCGCATCAGCACAGGGCCGGGCCGCTACGGAACGCCCGTCTGGTCGCCGCGTGGCGATCTGGTGGCCTTTACAAAGCAATCCAAGGGCCGCTTTCATATCGGCATTATGCGGGTGGATGGCACCGGCGAGAAGCTCTTGACCGCATCCTTCCTTGAAGAGGGGCCGACCTGGGCGCCAAACGGGCGGGTGATTATGTTTACCCGCGAAACGCAGGGCACGGACGGGCAATCGAGCCTTTATTCTGTCGATATTTCGGGGCGTAATTTGCAACGGGTGCGCACCGAGGGCGGCGCGTCTGACCCGTCGTGGAGCCCCTTGCAGCCGTAACGAAAAGGTGTTGGCGTCACGCTTTGGCGCCGATCTTGAGAATTCACAGGGCGCGTTGTCTGTGCTAGACAGGCCCCATTAACACGAGGCAAAGAGTATGAAACTTAAACTGATTACACTTGTTATTCCTGCGGTTCTCGCCCTGTCGGCCTGCACCAATCCCAACCGCTTTGGCAATGGCTTTGGCGCGGGGGGCAACGGAACGTTTTCCTCTGTCACGCCCGGCTCGGCGCAAGACCCGCAGTCGCCGCTTTACTTTCAGGAGACCATCGGGGACCGCGTCCTTTTTGACGTTGACCAGTCGAGCCTGAACGATGCGGCGCAACGTGTTCTGGACGGTCAGGCCTCCTGGCTGACGACCAATGCGGACTATTCTGTGGTGATCGAAGGCCATGCCGACGAGCAGGGCACCCGCGAATACAACCTTGCGTTGGGCGCGCGCCGTGCCAATGCTGTGAAAGAGTATTTGCTGGCCAAGGGCCTGCCGTCGCACCGGTTGAAGACCGTGAGCTATGGCAAGGAGCGCCCGCTTGAAATCTGCTCGCAGGAAGCCTGCTATGCCAAGAACCGCCGCGCTGTGACCATTCTTTCAAGCGGCTTGAGCAGCTAGGAAGGATCAGGCTATGGGTCGTCTTCTTTTCCGTCTCCGTCACCGGCGCGGTGTATGGCGCAGTATATGGCGCAGTATATGGCGCAGTATGTGGCTTGGTGTCTGGCTCGGGGTCTGGGCGCTGGCTGGTGTGGGCATGGCCCATGCACAGGACAGCGAGACACTGGCGGATATCCGTCAGGAGCTGACGGTGCTTCACGTCGAGATGCAAAAGTTGACACGCGAGCTGTCGACAACCGGCAGCGCCAGCGGCGCGGCGGTGAGCGGCTCTGTTCTGGAGCGGGTCGATGCGATTGAAACCGAGCTGCGCCGGCTGACCGCGCGGACCGAGGAGCTGAGCCTGCGCATCGAAGCGGTTGCGCAGGACGGCGCCCGGCGGGTGACGGACCTTGAGTTCCGGCTTGTGGAGCTTGAGGGCGGCGATCTGAGCACGCTTGGCCAGATCAGCACTTTGGGCGGTGATCTGCCCGAGGGGCAGGCGCCTCTTGCTGCGGGCGGTCTGCCGCCAAGCAGCGCGCCGACCGCCGAGCTGGCTGTGGGCGAGGCGGCTGATTTTGCGGCTGCGCGCAAGGCGCTGGAGGCGGGCGAATTTGCCGATGCGGCGGCGCGGCTCAAATCATTTAACGAGACCTACCCCGGCTCGCCCGTGGCCACCAAAGTGGCGCTGGCCTATGGCGCGGCACTGGAGGGGCAAGGCGATATGACCGGTGCGTCGCGGGCCTATCTTGACGCCTTCCGCCGTGAGCCGACCGGCGAGGATGCGCCAGAAGCGCTCTATCGTCTGGGCACGGGGCTGGGCCGTTTGGGCCAGACCGAGGAGGCCTGCAAGACGCTTGCGGAAGTCTCGATCCGCTTTCCGGGCGGGGAGCCGGCGGGCAAGGCCGAAGCCGAACGCAGCCGACTTGGCTGTTCGTGAGTCTCACCGCGCGGTTTGAGGCGGCGCTTGCGGGCGCGGCGCGGCCGATCGGGCTGGCTGTCTCCGGCGGGAGTGACTCGCTGTCTCTGCTTTATCTGGCATCAGAGGCCGGTTTGGGAGAGCTGACGTGCGCAACCGTCAATCATGGCTTGCGCGCGGAGGCCCTTGCCGAAACGGCGCTTGTGGCGCGGGCCTGTGCAGAGCTTGGCGTGGCGCATGAGGTATTGGACTGGCGCTGGGACGGGGCGGGCAACCTTCAGGCAGAAGCCCGCGCGGGGCGCTACAGGGCGCTGGCCGACTGGGCCAAGCGGCGCGGTGTGGGCACTGTGCTGATTGGCCATACGGCCGATGATGTGGCCGAAACATTCCTGATGCGCATGGCGCGCGGCTCCGGCCTCAAGGGGCTTGCGCAGATGCAGGGGCAATGGCAGGCCGAGGGGGTCGGCTGGGCGCGGCCCTTGCTTGCGATGTCGCGCGCCGAGCTGCGCGCCTATCTGCGCGCCCGTGGGCAGGACTGGGCCGAAGACCGCTCCAACACAGAGCTGAAATACGACCGCGTGAAAATGCGTCAGGCGCTGGCGGATGCGGGGCTGTCGAGCGCGCGGATTGCGCAGACGGCGGCGCGGCTGGCACAGGCGGATGCTGCACTGGAAGAGATGGCGCGCCATGCGGCGCAGCAGGTGGCGCAGCTTGAGGGGCGCAATATTGTGATCTGTGGGGATGCGCTCGCCGCTTTGCCCGAGGAAATAACCCATCGTCTGATGAGCGCTTGGACCGGCTGGCAAGGGCAGAGCGCCTATCCGCCGCGCCGCGCGGCGCTGGCTGCGGCGCTTGCGCGTGCGCTCAATGGGCAGGACAGCACTTTGAACGGCTGTGCGCTTCTGGCGCATCGCGGGCGTGTGATTGTGGCGCGTGAGGCGGCGGCTGTGGCGGGGCTTCAGGCGCAAGGCGAGGCTTGGGACGGGCTGAGCCTCGCGGGGGAGCGCCCGTCTGACGTTGAGCTGCGCGCCTTGGGCGCCGAGGGGCTGGCGGCGGTCAAGGACTGGCGCGCGCAGGGTTTGCCGCGCGCGGCCCTGCTGGCGACCCCGGCGCTTTGGCAGGGCGCGCGGCTTTTCGCCGCCCCGTCTTTGGGCTTTGGTGGCGCATTTAAACTAAATTTTAAGGTTCCTGCGCCCTATTTGTCGGATTGACGGGGCGTCGCCGCCGCTTTTGCTGATCTTAATCGGCTTATGCCGTTGAAGATGTTGCGTTGATCTCTATTTTAGTCTGTAACACGGGCAAATCTATGCGCCACCTCATTTGGGAGAGCTTTTCTTGGGCAATACACGCAACATCGCTTTTTGGGTCATTCTCTTTGTCCTGATCCTTATGCTGTTCAATCTCTTTAGCGGCTCCAATACAGCCCAGCCCAGCTCTGCGCGGTCCTATTCGGATTTTGTGCAGGCGGTTCAGGACGGGGCGGTGCAAGAGGCCACTATTGACGGCGAAAATGTGCGCTTTGTCGGATCGGACAACAAGATCTATGCCACCGTGAAGCCCGAAGATGCGGCGGTGACGGATCTTCTGATCGAGAACAATGTGCCCCTGACGGCCAAGCCGCAGGAGACCTCCGGTTTTCAGTCGTTCCTGCTGAGCTTGCTGCCCTTCCTGCTGCTGATTGGTGTCTGGATCTATTTTATGAACCGGATGCAGGGCGGCGGCAAAGGCGGCGCGATGGGCTTTGGCAAATCCAAAGCCAAGATGCTGACCGAAAAATCGGGCCGTGTGACTTTTGACGATGTGGCCGGTATTGACGAGGCCAAGGAAGAGCTTGAAGAGATTGTTGAATTTTTGCGCAACCCGCAGAAGTTTTCGCGCCTTGGCGGCAAGATCCCCAAGGGGGCTTTGCTTGTTGGCCCTCCCGGCACGGGCAAGACGCTTCTGGCGCGCGCGATTGCGGGTGAGGCGGGTGTGCCGTTCTTCACCATTTCGGGGTCTGATTTTGTCGAGATGTTTGTCGGCGTCGGCGCGAGCCGGGTGCGCGATATGTTTGATCAGGCCAAAAAGAATGCGCCCTGTATTGTCTTTATTGACGAGATCGACGCTGTGGGCCGCCACCGTGGCGCAGGCTATGGCGGGGGCAATGACGAGCGCGAACAGACGCTCAACCAGCTGCTTGTCGAGATGGACGGCTTTGAGGCCAACGAGGGCGTGATCATTCTTGCGGCGACAAACCGCAAAGATGTCCTGGATCCGGCGCTGCTGCGTCCGGGCCGGTTTGACCGCAACGTGACGGTGCCCAACCCCGACATCAAGGGCCGCGAGAAAATCCTCGGGGTTCACGCGCGCAAAAGCCCGCTTGGGCCGGATGTCGACCTGCGCATCATTGCGCGCGGCACGCCGGGCTTTTCGGGCGCGGACCTTGCCAACCTTGTCAATGAGGCCGCACTTATGGCGGCGCGCGTCGGGCGGCGCTTTGTGGCGATGGCCGATTTTGAGCAGGCCAAAGACAAGATCATGATGGGCGCCGAGCGCCGCTCGATGGTTATGACGCCGGCGCAGAAGGAAATGACCGCCTATCACGAGGCCGGCCATGCCATTGTCGGCATGACCCTGCCCAAATGTGACCCGGTTTATAAGGCGACAATCATTCCGCGCGGTCAGGCGCTTGGCATGGTGATGAGCTTGCCCGAGATGGACCAGCTCAACTATTTCAAGGACGAGCTGACCCAGAAAATCGCCATGACCATGGCCGGCAAGGCCGCAGAGATCATCAAATACGGTGAGGATGCTGTGAGCAACGGGCCATCGGGGGACATCATGCAAGCGAGCGCTCTGGCGCGGGCGATGGTGATGCGTTGGGGAATGTCGGACAAAGTCGGCAATATCGACTATCAGGAAGCCGCCGAAGCCTTCCGCGGTGGCGGTGGTGCGGGGGGCTTCTCGATTTCGGCGCATACAAAAGAGCTGATCGAGGATGAGGTGAAGCGCATCATCGACCAGGGCTATGAAGACGCTCATAAGATCATCATGGACAACAAGGCCGGATGGGAAAGTCTGGCTGAGGGCCTGCTTGAGTATGAGACGCTCACCGGCGCGGAGATCGAGCGGGTGATGCGGGGCGAGCCGCCGCATAAGAGCGACGGCGAGGACGACGAGCCGAGCGACACAGGCTCTGTCACCGCGATCCCCAAGACCAAGCCGCGCGCCAAAGCCAAGCCCAAAGCCAGCGATGGCGACATGGAACCCGAGCCGACCGCATGAGCGCAGCCGAGCAAAAACGAGACTGGAATCCCGAAGCCTATTCAAGGTTTCGGGATTTGCGTTTGCGCCCTGCGCTGGATTTGCTTCTGGCGGTGCGGTCTGTGGGCGGGGGCGATGTGATCGATCTTGGCTGTGGCAACGGGGCGATCGGTCTGCGTCTGAAGGAGCGCTTTGCCGGGCATTCTGTGGTGGGGGTGGATGCCTCGCCTGCGATGCTTGCACAGGCCGAAGAGACCGGCGCTTATGCGCGTCTGGAGGCAAAAGATATTGCCGACTGGAGCCAGCGCGGCGCAGGGCTGATTTATTCAAACGCGGCTTTGCACTGGCTCAAGGGGCATGAGGATTTGATGCCGCGTCTGGCGGGTCTTCTGGGCAAGGGCGGCACGCTGGCGGTTCAGATGCCGCATCAGAACAACGCGCCCTCCCACCGGGTCTGGCGCAGTCTGGCCGAAGAGTTCTTTCCCGAGCGGATCGATTTTGCGGCGGGTCCGTCTGTGTTGTTGCCAAGCGCGTATCACGCGATGCTGTCAAACCTTGGCGATCTGTCGATCTGGGAAACGGAGTATTACCAGCGCCTCGGGGCGGACGAGAGCGGCCACCCTGTGCGCCGCTTTACCGAGAGCACCTATGCGCGCCCCATTCTGGCGGCGCTTGAGGCAGATGAGCAGGCGATGCTTGTCGCGCGCTATGAGCAGGTCATGGAAAAGGCCTATCCGCGCGCGGCAGACGGCAGCGTGCTGTTTCCGTTCCGGCGGATGTTTTTCACTCTGACGGTTTAGAGTTCAAGGCCTGATCTGGAGGCGGATGGCCTCGGCGCTGATGATCTGGCCTTTGCGGCGGAGCGTGGCGTGCCCCTGATAAGGCCCGACAGGCCAGCCCGCCGTGCGCAGGCGCTTGCCTGCGGCGCGAAAGCTGAGCGCCTGGGTCTTGTCCAGCGTGGTGCTGTGCTCAAAGGAAAAGCCCTCGGGGCCGCTGATCACAAGCGTGAGGCTGTCGCCGGCGCGGGTGCCAAACATATAGGCCCAGAGGACGAGCGCAGAGGCGTCTGCGGCGAGGGCGGGGCTATGGGCGGTTCCGGCTTTGATGCTGTCAAACGGGGGCACGGCGCTGGCAAAGCCGAGGCCGAGAAGCCCCCCTGCCACATAGGCGGGCGGCGTGGCCCAGAGGGTCTGGCCGGCGGCGCCGCAGGTGGCTGTGTTGTCCGGATCAAACGGGTCGATCACCCGCTCGTTCTGGCGCAGCGTGAAATGCAGATGGGGAAATTCGCTCTGCCCCGAGAGGCCGACTTGGCCGAGGCGATCGCCGGTCTGGACGGCCTGGCCCTTCTGCACAGTGATCGAGCCGCGCTTCATATGGCAGTATTGGCTGACCCAGCCGTCGCCATGGTCGATCACCAGACCGTTGCCACATTCGCGACCGGCAATCGCCGCTTCGGTCGCGGCGCTGAGGCCCGTGTCTGGCATGGTGTCGCGGGTGCCGCGCACCACACCATCGGCGGCGGCGGTCACGCTCACGCCTGCCGCCATTTGGGCACGGGTAAAGAGCGCAAAATCGGTGCCTTTGTGGCCGTCATAGCTGAGCGGGCCACAGGCATAATCGGACACGCGGCCGGTGGCGGGAAGGGTGTCGACATAGTTCTGGATGTAGCAGTTTTCGCCTAAGGTGCAGTCAAGCGGCAGGGCAAAGCGCAGCGGCCCTGCCACAGCCGCGCCGGCCAAAAGGGCGGCGAGGCCGAGAAAAGAGCCTTGCCGCCACATTTGTTATTCGGCAGTCAGCAGGGGCGGCTTTGTGCCTGCGAGGCGGGGCTTGTCTGGGCCTTCGATCCGCAGGTCGAGCTTGCCGTCCTTGACGCCGACCTTCACCACGCCGCCCTTGGCAAGGGTGCCAAAGAGCAGCTCTTCGGCCAGCGGCTTTTTGATATGCTCCTGAATGACGCGTGCGAGGGGGCGCGCGCCCATCTTCTCGTCATAGCCTTTGTCCCCCAGCCATTCGGCGGCCGCTGCGGTCAGCTCGAAGGTCACGTTGCGGTCCATCAGCTGGGCTTCGAGCTGGAGCACGAATTTTTCGACCACTTTGGAGATGATCTTTTTGCCCAGTGGCGCGAAGCTGATCACCGCGTCCAGACGGTTGCGGAACTCGGGCGTGAAGGTGCGCTCGATGGCGGCGGTGTCTTCGCCCTCGCGACGATCGCGGCCAAAGCCGACGGCCTCCTTGGCTTGCTCGGAGGCCCCGGCGTTTGAGGTCATGATCAAGACAACATTGCGAAAGCTCACAGTGCGGCCGTTGTGATCGGTCAGCTCGCCGTTGTCCATCACCTGCAGCAGGATATTATAGACATCAGGGTGGGCTTTTTCCATCTCGTCCAGCAGCAGAACACAATGCGGGTGCTGGTCGACCCCGTCTGTGAGCAAACCGCCCTGATCAAAGCCGACATAGCCGGGGGGCGCGCCGATCAGGCGGGAGACGGCGTGTTTTTCCATGTATTCGGACATATCAAAGCGCAAAAGCTCGACGCCGAGCACATCGGCGAGCTGCTTGGCGACTTCGGTTTTGCCGACGCCGGTTGGCCCTGCGAAGAGATAGTTGCCAATCGGCTTTTCTGGCTCGCGCAGCCCCGCGCGGGAGAGCTTGATCGCCGAGGAGAGCGCATCGATCGCCTCGTCCTGTCCGAAGACCACGCGTTTGAGCGATTTTTCGAGGTCCTTGAGAACGGCGCCATCGTCTTTTGAGACATTCTTTGGCGGGATGCGGGCGATTTTGGCAACCACGGCTTCGATTTCTTTTGTGCCGATGGTTTTGCGCCGCTTGGCCGATTTGAGCAGGTGTTGCGCTGCGCCGGCCTCGTCGATCACATCAATCGCGCTGTCCGGGAGCTTGCGGTCATTGATATAGCGTGCGGCCAGCTCGACAGAGGATTTGATGGCATCATTGGTGTATTTGACGCCGTGGTGCTCCTCAAAATAGGGCTTGATGCCCCGCAAGATTTTGACCGCGTCTTCCACGGATGGCTCGTTGACATCTATTTTCTGGAAGCGCCGCGACAGCGCGCGGTCTTTCTCGAAATGCTGGCGGAACTCTTTATAGGTTGTGGAGCCCATGGTGCGCAGCTTGCCGCCGGCGAGGGCCGGCTTCAAGAGGTTGGAGGCGTCCATCGCGCCACCCGAGGTCGCGCCTGCGCCGATGACGGTGTGGATCTCGTCGATGAAGAGCACAGCGTCGTCATGCTCCTCAAGCTCTTTGACGACCGCTTTGAGGCGCTCTTCAAAGTCGCCGCGGTACCGCGTGCCCGCAAGGAGCGCGCCCATATCGAGCGAGTAGATCGTGGTTTTGGAGAGGATGTCGGGGGTTTCGCCATTGACGATCTGGTTGGCGAGGCCCTCGGCGATGGCGGTTTTGCCAACACCCGGATCCCCGACCAGCAGCGGGTTGTTCTTGCGGCGCCGACAGAGCACCTGAATGCAGCGCTCGACTTCTGAGTCGCGGCCAATGAGCGGATCAATCTCGCCTTTGCGGGCCTTTGCGTTGAGATCAACGCAGTATTTGCCAAGCGCGCTCTCGTCTTCGGGCTTGGTGTCAGAGGAGGCATCCTGACGCTCGTCTTCGTCTGCGCCGGTGAGCGGGCGGGCTTCGCCAAAAGCCGGGTCTTTGGCCACGCCATGGGCGATAAAATTGACCGCGTCATAGCGGGTCATGTCTTGTTCCTGAAGGAAATAGGCGGCGTTGCTTTCGCGCTCCGCAAAGATCGCGACAAGCACATTGGCGCCGGTGACTTCGTTGCGCCCCGAGCTTTGGACATGAATGGCGGCGCGCTGGATGACGCGCTGGAAGGCGGCTGTGGGCACAGCCTCGGAGCCTTCGATATCGGTGATCAGGTTGGCGAGATCTTCCTCGACAAAATCGACAAGGCTCTGGCGCAGCTCCTCGGTGTTGACAGAGCAGGCCTGAAGCACGCGAAAGGCGTCCGGCTCATCCAGAAGGGCGAGCAGCAGGTGCTCCAGTGTGGCGAACTCATGACGCTTGCTGTTGGCTGTTGCCAAGGCCGCGTGGATAGATTGCTCGAGTGTAGTCGAAAATGATGGCACTGCTCTCGTGCTCCTTTTGAGTTGGTTCACCGACGTCTTTGGGCTCTTGAGGAGAACCTTCGCGCTCTTAGGTTAAAGTTTGGTCGATATCGCGCGGGCTTCAAGGCTTTTCTTGAAAAAAACACGAGATTTCATGTCACGAAGCGGTGAAGCGCTCAAAATACATCTTTTTGGGCGCGCAGCTTGGCAAAGGCGGCGGCGTCGGGCGCGAGGAGAAAGGGGTTGGTTGCGGTCTCCAGTGCGAGGGAGGAGGGCACGGTAAACTGCCCGGCGCGGCGCAGCCGGTCTGTTTCGGCGCAGCGGGCGGCGATGGCGGCAACCCCGGGCAAGACCGAGGCGGCAAATTTGGCATTTGCGGCGGTGTATTCATGGCCCGAGCAGACCAGCGTCTCTTGGGGCAGGGCCGCAAGCTTGCCAAGGCTGTGATACATCTGGTCCGGGGTGCCTTCAAAGAGGCGGCCACAGCCAAAGGCCATCAGGCTGTCGCCGGTGAACACAAAGCCCGAGGCGGGAAAGTGAAAGGCGATATGGCCGACTGTGTGGCCGGAGACATCAAGGATATCGACCGCTTCGCCGAGCACGGTGATGCGCTCGCCTTCGCTGACCTCTTCGGTGAGGGGCGGAAGGCGGTGAGCATCGGCTTTGGCCCCGATCCGGCGCGGGGCGGGCGCAGTGCTGAGGCCCTCCAGACCTTCGACGTGATCCCAGTGATGATGGGTGAGCAGGATGGTTGTGAGGGTGAGGCCGCGCGCGGCGAGGGCCGCATTGATCGGCGCGGCCTCGGGCGCATCAACGAGCGCGGCTTCGCCGGCGTCATTGACGAGCAGAAAAGCGTAGTTGTCTGCAAGACAGGGGATGGTGAGCAGCTCAAGGGGCATAGCATTTCCAAGGATCGTTGTTATGGTGTTTTCAGAGTGACGGATACGAGCGGCGGCGTCCATGCATCTTGATGTGAAAGATCTCAGAAATTTTTACTACCGCAGCACCTTGGGGCGCGCGGCACAAAAAGTGATCCGCGACCAGATGCTCACGTTCTGGCCGGAAGCCAAAGGGCAGACGGTTGTGGGCTTTGGCTTTGCGGCGCCCTTGCTGCGGCCCTATCTCGGGCAGGCGAGGCGGGTGAGCTGCCTGATGCCCGGACCTCAGGGGGTGATGCCCTGGCCTGCGGGGCAGCCTAATGTGAGCGTGCTCTGTGAAGAGACCCACTGGCCGATCGAGACAGGGCACGTCGACCGGCTGGTTGTGATGCACGGGTTGGAGACCAGCGAGTGGCCGACCCATGTTCTGGAAGAATGCTATCGCGTGCTTGGCCCCGGCGGGCGGGCGCTGTTTATTGTGCCCAATCGCGCCGGGCTTTGGAGCCGCAATGACAGAACGCCTTTCGGATACGGGCGCCCCTTCACGATGGGGCAGCTTGACCAACAGCTCAAGCTTTGGGGCTTCAAGACCGAGCGCAGCCAGACCGCCCTATACCAGCCCCCCAGCGAGCGGCGCTTCTGGCGCAAGACAGCGGGATTTTGGGAGCGGCTCGGCCATGGGCTGCCGCTGAGTGCGGGGGGCGGTGTATTGATGGTGGAGGTGACAAAGCAAATTCCGGCGCCGACCCGGCCCGGTCTGAGCCAGCGTGTGCGCAAGCCCTCATTTGTGGTTCAGCCGGTGCCGGACGGTCTGCCCGCTTAAAGCCGGTTTTAATAGATTCTGTCTTGATAGCGTTAACTTTGCGGGCGTGACTCGTAAAAAACCTGATCGAAAAGCTGATATTTAGAGGCGCAAACGGTCGCACTTCTGCTAACACTTTGTTAACGAACGATTTTAGCCTATGTTGAAAAATGCGCTAGCAGGTTGCCGCAAATGGAATGCTCTGCTACACCCGCCTCGATTTAGCAGCTTTGGGAAATCTCAGGGTGAACACGCCCCCAAGTGAGCTATGCGCAAATTCGAGCGTATCGCAGAGCACGGGGCCAGAAAATCGAAAGGGTTGACGTGTCCGAACCAGCTTCGATCTCTTCCGGCATTGCCGCACGCTATGCCACGGCCGTATTTGACCTGGCCAAGGAAACGAAAAAGCTCACAGCCGTTGAGGGTGACCTTGACAGCTTGGAAGGGGCGCTGACTGACAGCGCCGATTTTAACAATCTCATCATGAGTCCGGTTTACAGCCGTGACGAGCAGGGCGCGGCTGTTGCGGCGCTCGCCAAGAAGATGAAACTGTCGCCAATGATGACAAACACGCTCAGCCTGATGGCTGCCAAGCGGCGTTTGTTTGTTTTGCCGCAGCTTGTGCGCGCCCTGCGCGCCGCGATTGCGCAAGACAAGGGCGAGGTTTCGGCTGATGTGGTCAGCGCCAAAGCCCTGACCAAAGGCCAAGCAGACAAGCTCGCCAAGACGTTGAAAGAACGCTTTGGCAAGACTGTAACTATCAATGCGACCGTGGATGAAACTCTCATCGGCGGTCTTGTCGTCAAGGTGGGCTCGAAAATGATCGACACGTCGATCCGCTCGCAGCTCAACTCCCTCCAGAATGCAATGAAAGAGGTCGGATAAATGGGTATCCAAGCAGCAGAAATTTCTGCGATCCTGAAGGACCAGATCAAGAACTTTGGCAAAGAAGCCGAAGTTGCTGAAGTCGGTCAAGTTCTCAGCGTTGGCGATGGTATCGCCCGTGTTTATGGTCTGGACAACATCCAAGCCGGTGAGATGGTTGAATTCCCTGGCGGGATCATGGGCATGGCCCTCAACCTCGAAACAGACAACGTCGGTGTTGTTATCTTCGGTTCTGACCGTGACATCAAAGAAGGTGACACAGTCAAGCGCACGAAGTCGATCGTTGACGTTCCTGCCGGCCCCGAGCTTCTCGGGCGCGTGGTTGACGGCCTCGGCAACCCGATTGACGGCAAAGGCCCGATCAAAACAAAGAACCGCGCGATTGCGGACAGCAAGGCGCCGGGCATTATCCCGCGTAAGTCTGTTCACGAGCCAATGGCGACAGGTCTCAAGTCTGTTGACGCGATGATCCCGATTGGCCGTGGCCAGCGCGAGCTGATCATTGGTGACCGTCAGACAGGTAAAACGGCTGTGGCGCTTGATGCGATCCTCAACCAGAAGTCCTACAACGAAGCGGCAGGCGACGACGAGAGCAAGAAGCTCTACTGCGTCTATGTTGCGATCGGCCAGAAGCGCTCGACGGTTGCGCAGCTTGTGAAACGCCTCGAAGAAAGCGGCGCGATCGAGTATTCAATCGTTGTGGCCGCGACAGCCTCTGATCCTGCGCCCATGCAGTTCCTCGCGCCTTACGCGGCGACTGCCATGGCGGAATACTTCCGCGACAACGGCAAGCACGCGCTCATCGTTTATGATGATCTTTCCAAGCAGGCTGTGTCTTATCGCCAGATGTCACTTCTGCTGCGTCGTCCGCCCGGCCGTGAAGCCTATCCTGGTGACGTTTTCTATCTTCACTCACGTCTGCTTGAGCGCTCATCAAAGCTCAACGAAGACCACGGCTCAGGCTCATTGACCGCTCTGCCGATCATTGAAACCCAAGGCGGCGACGTTTCGGCCTTTATTCCGACCAACGTGATTTCGATCACCGACGGTCAGATCTTCCTTGAAACAGAGCTATTCTATCAAGGCATCCGCCCTGCTGTGAACACCGGTCTGTCTGTGTCTCGTGTTGGATCGTCAGCCCAGACATCTGCGATGTCTTCTGTTGCCGGCCCTGTGAAGCTCTCGCTTGCGCAATACCGCGAAATGGCGGCCTTTGCCCAGTTCGGCTCAGACCTTGATGCGGCCACGCAGCAGCTTCTGAACCGGGGTGCACGCCTCACCGAGCTTATGAAGCAGCCACAGTATTCGCCGCTGACAAACGCCGAGATCGTCTGTGTTATCTTTGCGGGCACAAACGGCTACCTCGACAAGATCGCTGTGAAAGATGTTGCGCGTTATGAAGCTGGTCTTCTCAAGCATCTGCACTCAAAGCACGCCGACATCATCGAGTGGATCACGAAAGACGATCCCAAGATCAAAGGCGAAGCCGCAGACCGTTTGAAAGCAGCGCTAGACACATTCGCCGCTGACTTCGCATAAGGGGGAGATAGGGCAATG
>JAHBAN010000250.1 GCA_018500075.1 Flavobacteriia bacterium
CAAGGCACGGATTTGCTGGCGTTTTTTGCAGGTGTGTTTGAACGAGCGATGCGCCGCTGGCTGTCATGACTGCGGGCCTGCCCATGGTCTCGCCGGCCCTGCGCGACGCGGTCCAGATCTGGCTTGACACCCGCCGCGCGCTCAAGGGCGCATCTGACAACACGCTCACCGCCTACGCTCATGATGTTTACGGCTTTCTCGGCTTTATTGCCGAGCACAGGGGCGGCGAAACCGGCCTCACCGCTCTCAAATCCCTGACCATCACAGACATTCGCGCCTGGATGGCTTCCCTGCGCCGCGACGAGCTTGGCTCGCGCTCCATTGCCCGCAAGCTCTCCTCTGTCAAAAGCTTCTTTCGCTGGCTCGGCGAGCGCGAAGGCTTTGAGGCGAGTGCCGTGCTCAACGCCCGCGCGCCGAAGTTTCAGGCCAAGCTGCCCCGCCCGCTGGCTGTCGAGGCGACCCGCGATCTGATCGGCGCGCTTGATCAGCCCGCCAGCGCGCCATGGGTCGGCGCGCGCGATGTGGCTGTGGTCACGCTGCTCTACGGCTGCGGCTTGCGGATATCGGAAGCCCTCAGCCTGACCATGGCCGACGCGCCTCTCGCGCAGGTGATCCGGATCACCGGCAAAGGCGGCAAGGAGCGTGTCGTGCCGGTGATTGACGCGGCCCGCGCCGCTGTCGCGGCGTATCTCAAGCTCTGCCCCTTTGCGCAGGACAAAGGCCCGCTCTTTCGCGGCGTGCGCGGCGGCGCGCTCAGCCCCCGCCTGATCCAGAAGGCCATGCAGGCGGCCCGGCTCCAGCTCGGCCTGCCCGCCTCGGCCACGCCGCACGCCCTGCGCCACAGCTTCGCAACCCATCTTCTGGCCGCCGGCGGCGATCTGCGCGCCATTCAGGAGCTTCTGGGCCATGCCTCGCTCTCGACCACACAGGCCTATACAGCGGTTGATGCCCGTCACCTGCTTGATATATACGAAAAATCCCACCCCAAATCCGCGAGCAACAGCCCATGACACGCCAAGCCAAAGCCCTCGCGGTTCATCTTCTCACCGCCACAGGCGCGGTCTTTGCCATGCTCGCCATGCTCGAGGCAATCGAGCGCGACTGGGCGATGATGTTTGTCTGGCTGATTGTCGCTTTCGCGGTCGATGGTGTGGATGGCCCGCTCGCGCGCCACTATCAGGTCAAGCAGAACGCGCCACAGTTTGACGGGGTTCTGCTCGATCTGATCATCGACTACCTCACCTATGTCTTCATTCCGGCCTATGCGCTCTATGCCTCGGGGCTGATGGATGGCTGGTCCGGCTGGGCCGCGATCATCGTGATCACCTTCGGCTCGGCGATGTATTTCGCCGACACCCGCATGAAAACCGCCGACAATTCCTTTTCGGGCTTTCCGGGCTGCTGGAACATGGTTGTCCTTGTGCTCTTCGCGCTCTCGCCTTCCTGGCAGATCTGCCTTGGCCTCGTTGCTGTGTTGACTGTGGCGATGTTTGTTCCGGTCAAATTTGTGCACCCGGTGCGCACCGACCGCTGGCGCGCGCTGACCCTGCCAATGGCGCTCGCCTGGACGGTCTTTGCCGGCTTCGCCGCATGGGAAGGCTTCGCCCCCGTGCCCGTCGTCTTCTGGGGCCTCATGGTCACATCGATCTACCTGCTCATCGCAGGCGCCGCCCAACAGGCGCTCTACGGGCGCGACGGCTAACAGCAGCGGCAGCACCGTAGGGTGCGCAGTCCCTGCGCACCTCTGGCCCAAAGGCTAAATCAATAGCCCGCCCGCGCCCTCGTGCTTGAGGAGCCAGACCTTGGTGTCCACACCAACACCGCCGGAAAAGCCGCCAAGCCCACGCGCGCCCAGCACCCTGTGGCAGGGGATAATCAGCGGAATCGGATTGCCCCCACAGGCCTGCCCCACAGCCTGCGCCGGCGCGCCGAGCCGCCTCGCAATATCGCCATAGGTCAAAGTCTCACCAAAAGGGATCGTGGCCATAACCGCGCACACATCCTGCTGAAACTGCGAGCCGCGCACCACCAGCGGCAGATCAAACACAGGCCGCGCGCCTGCGAAATACTCCGCAATCTGGCGCTCGGCGCGAATGAGCACATCGCTTTCGTCGCAAAAGCCCCCGCCCCATTCCAGAGCCACAAGCGCGCCGCCCTCTTGGGTGAGCGTCACAGCGCCGGTCGGGGTCATCACACTGCGCTTCATATCCGCGTCAGCACCACACCGGCGACAATCAGGCAGGCCGCAACCGCCTTGCCACGGTCCATCCTGTCGCCAAAGATCAGCCATCCGATCAGCACCGCAAACAAAATCGAGGTCTCCCGCAGCGCTGTCACCAAAGCAATCGGCGCAACCGTCATCGCCCAGACCGCAATCGCATAAGCGCCATAGGAGGCCGCCGCCGCCAGCGCCCCAAAGCCCCAGTCCTTACGGCTCGCGCGCAGGGCCACACGCCCGCGCAGCATCAGAATGAGCGGGCTGAACAGCAAAGCATCCAGCGCAAAAAGCCAGCCCACATACATCACAGCATTGCCCGCCGCCCGCGCGCCCAGCCCGTCCACAAGCGAATACCCCGCCGTCATACAGGCCGAACCAAGCGCCAGCGGCACAAGCCTGCGGCTTTCGCCATGGGCAAAGGCCCCCTGCGCCATCAGCGCAATCCCGAGGCCCAAAAGCCCGATCGCGCCGTAGTCCCCAGCCTCGACCACATCAATCAGCAAAACCGCCGACACCACAGTCACAATCATCGGCGCAGCCCCCCGCGCGATCGGGTAGACGCGGCTCAAGTCGCCCTGCTCATAGGCAAAGGCGAGAAATAGCTTGTAGCCCGCATGAAACAGCCCCGAAGCGATCAGCCAAAGCCAGATCTGCGCCTCAGGCCAGGGCTGGCTCATCGCGATGCAAAAGCCGGCCACCCCCTGCACCAGCGTGAGGATAAACATCGAGGCAATCTTGGAAGCGCCCGTCTTGATGAGCGCGTTCCAGCTCGCGTGCAAAAGCGCTGCGCCAAGGACAGCCAGAAAGACCGTAAGGCTCACGCCCGGCCCGCCTCAGCGCAGCCCGAAATCACCCCAGCGCCTCGCTACAGCGCCCGCAGGTGCCGGCGTGCTTATGCGTGCCCACATCCGGCAGGATCTTCCAGCAGCGCTCACATTTTGCGCCCTCGGCCTTTTCAAACACAACCCCGATCCCCTCGATCTCGGGCAAGCGGAACGCCTGATCCGTGATCGCCGCATCGCTCAGCGACACCGCAGAGGTGATGCACACATCCTCGAAGGGAACCGACTTGAGCGCCGCCAGCATCTCTGCATCCTGCACATAAACCACAGGAGCCGCCTCAAGAGACGCCCCGATCACCTTCTCCGCCCGCTGCACTTCCAGCGCCGCATTGACCACACGGCGCGCGCGCCGCACATGGCCCCACTTTGCGGCCAAAGCCTCATCGATCCACGCCGTCGGCGTCTCGGGCATATCTGTGAGATGCACAGAACCGTCGCTCTCGGGGAAGCGCGACAGCCAGACATCTTCCATCGTAAAGACAAGCACAGGCGCAAGCCATGTGGTGAGCCGCTCAAACAGAAGGTCCATCACCGTGCGCGCCGCGCGGGCGCGCAGGCTGTCGCCGTCGCAATAGAGCGTGTCCTTGCGGATATCAAAATAAAACGCCGAAAGCTCGACGGTGCAGAAGGTAAAGACCGCCGAGAACACCCCTTGGAAATCAAACGCGCGGTAGCCGGCCCGCACCTGCCCGTCAAGCTCCGCCAGACGGTGCAGGATATAGCGCTCAAGCTCCGGCATATCGCTTGGCGCGACACGCTCCTCTTCCTTGAAGTGCGCCAGTGCGCCCAGCATATAGCGCATGGTGTTGCGCAGCCGGCGATAGCTGTCGGCCACCCCTTTCAGGATCTCCGGCCCGATGCGCTGATCGGCGGTATAATCGGTCTGCGCCACCCAGAGCCGCAGAATATCGGCGCCATATTGCTTGATGATCTCTTCGGGAACGATGGTGTTGCCCAGCGATTTGGACATCTTCATGCCCTTCTCATCCAGCGTAAACCCGTGCGTCACAACATTGCGGTAAGGCGCGCGCCCCAGTGTGCCGCACGCCTGCAACAGAGAGGAATGGAACCAGCCGCGGTGCTGATCGGTGCCTTCCATATAAACATCCGCAATCCCGTCTGCCGCGCCGTCTTCGCGGTCACGCAGCACAAAAGCGTGCGTGGAGCCGCTATCAAACCAAACATCCAGCACATCAAAGACCTGCTCCCACTCATCCGCGCTGTAATCGCTCCCGAGGAAGCGCTCTTTCGCGCCTTCCGCATACCAGCAATCCGCGCCTTCGGCTTCGAAGGCCTCGGCAATCCGCGCATTCACCTTCGGGTCGCGCAACAAGAAGCCCTCATCGGTGGGCAATTTGCCCACGCGGGTAAAGCAGGTCAGCGGAACCCCCCAGGCGCGCTGGCGGCTCAACACCCAGTCGGGGCGCGCCTCGATCATGGAATACAAACGGTTGCGCCCGGTTTGTGGCGTCCATTTCACGAGCTGGTCAATCGAGTTGAGCGCGCGTTCGCGGATGCTCTTGCCCATATCGTCCTGCCCGTCGCCCACGGCGCGGTCCACACTCGCAAACCACTGCGGCGTGTTGCGGTAGATGATCGGCGCTTTAGAGCGCCAGCTGTGCGGGTAGCTGTGCTTGATCTTGCCCCGCGCGAGCAAACCGCCCACCTCGACAAGCTTGTTGATCACAGCGGTGTTGGCATCGCCCTCGCCCCCCTTGCGGTTGAGGATGTATGTGCCGCCAAAAAACGGCAGATCTTTGCGGAAAGACCCGTCATCCATCACATTATAGGTGATGACCTGCTCCAGCATCCCGAGGTCGCGGTAAAGCTCGAATTCTTCCATCCCGTGGCTCGGCGCACAATGCACAAAGCCCGTGCCCTCGGTGTCGGTGACAAACTCCGCCGCGCGGAAATCGCGCAGATCGTCCCATTCGCCGCCCGCGCCTTGCGCGCCCGCGAGCGGGTGCTTGAGCTTGATCTTGCGCAGATCATCGCCGCTCACATCGCACAAACGACGATACATCGTCTCATCCAGCCGCGCCCGTCCCAAAACATCGCCCGCCAGATTGTCCGCCAGAATGTAGCGCTCGCCAATGCTGGCCCAGCAGTCTTCGGGGCGGCCAATAACTTCATACAGCCCGTAAGAAATCCCCTCCCCCCAAACAACGGCCTTATTGGACGGCATCGTCCAGGGCGTCGTGGTCCAGATCACAACATGGGCACTGTCCAGCGTGGCATCGCCCGTGTCCACAACCTTGAATTTCACCCAAACGGTAAAGCTCTCCTTGTCGTGATACTCGACTTCGGCCTCCGCCAGCGCGGTCTGCTCCACAGGGCTCCACATCACAGGTTTGCTGCCCTGATAGAGCGTGCCGTTCATGAGGAACTTCATGAACTCTTCGGCAATCACCCGCTCGGCGTGGTAATCCATCGTCAAATAAGGGTCTGCCCAGTTGCCGGTGATTCCCAGCCGCTGGAACTCCGCGCGCTGCACATCGACCCAGCCCTCGGCAAACTTGCGGCACTCCTGACGAAAGTCGACAATGTTCACAGCGTCCTTGTTCTTGCCCTTCTTGCGATACTGCTCCTCGATCTTCCACTCGATCGGCAGGCCGTGACAGTCCCAGCCCGGCACATAGCGCGCATCATGCCCCATCATCTGATGGGAGCGCACAATCATATCCTTGATCGTCTTGTTGAGCGCATGACCGATGTGCAAATGCCCGTTCGCATAGGGCGGGCCATCATGCAGAATAAACGGCTCACGCCCCGCCCCCTTCTCGCGCAGACGGTCATAAATTCCGATCGTCTCCCAGCGCGCCAGCCAGTCCGGCTCGCGCTTGGGCAACCCCGCGCGCA
>JAHBAN010000228.1 GCA_018500075.1 Flavobacteriia bacterium
GGTCTCGTGGGCTCGGAGATGTGTATAAGAGACAGAGGGGGCCGAGGGGCGTTTGGGCCGGTATTGCTCTGCGGCGCGGAAGCTGGTTGAAGCGGAGCGCGCTGCGCGCTAAAGGCAGGGCAACACAAAATGGGCAACACAGAAACGGAGTGACCCCATGTCGATTGACAAGGACACAGCGGCCAAAGTGGCCAAGCTGGCACGGATCAGGGTTGAGGCGGCGGATTTGCCGGCTTTGGCCGAAGAGTTCAACGCGGTGCTCGGCTTTATCGAGCAGCTCGGCGAAGTCGATGTCGAGGGGGTGGAGCCGATGGTTTCGGTCACGCCGATGCGCCTGCCACGGCGGGTGGATGAGGTCACGGACGGGGGGCAGCAGGCCAAAGTGCTGGCCAATGCGCCCGATGCGCGCGAGGGCTTTTTTGCGGTTCCGAAGGTGGTGGAATAATGGCTGATCTGAACAGACTGACGATTGCGGCGGCGCGGGATGCGCTCAAGGCGGGCGATGTGACCAGCGTGGAGCTGACCGAGGCGTGTTTGAGCGCGATTGAAGGCGCGGGGGCTTTGAATGCCTTTGTGCACAACACACCCGATATCGCCCGTGCGCAGGCTGCGGCGGCGGATGCGCGCCTCAAGGCGGGGGATGCGCCCGCGATGTGCGGTATTCCGCTTGGGATCAAGGATCTGTTTTGCACCAAGGGCGTGCCCAGTCAGGCGGCCTCAGGGATCCTCAAGGGGTTCACGCCCGAATATGAAAGCACTGTCACCCACCAGCTGTTTGAGGCGGGGGCGGTGATGCTGGGCAAGCTCAATATGGACGAGTTTGCCATGGGCTCCAGCAACGAGACCAGTGTTTATGGCAATGCTGTAAACCCCTGGCGGCGCGAGGGCAGTGACGCGGCGCTCACGCCGGGCGGCTCCTCTGGCGGCTCGGCGGCGGCTGTGGCGGCGGACCTTTGCCTTGCGGCGACCGGCACCGACACCGGCGGCTCGATCCGCCAGCCGGCGGCCTTCACCGGCATCACCGGCATCAAGCCGACCTATGGCCGGGTGAGCCGCTGGGGCGTTGTGGCCTTTGCCTCCTCGCTGGATCAGGCGGGGCCGATGACCAAGGATGTGCGCGATGCGGCGATCATGCTGCAAGCCATGTGTGGCCATGACGCCAAGGACAGCACCAGCGCCGATCTGGCCGTGCCCGATTTTGAGGCCATGCTGACGGGGGATATTCGTGGCAAGACCATCGGGATTCCGCGCGAATACCGGATGGACGGGATGCCGGCGGAGATCGAAAAGCTCTGGGCCGAGGGCACAGAGATGCTCAAGGCGGCGGGGGCCAAGATTGTCGATATCTCGCTGCCGCATACGAAATACGCTTTGCCGGCCTATTATGTGATTGCGCCGGCGGAAGCCTCAAGCAACCTCGCGCGCTATGATGGCGTGCGCTATGGCCACCGCGCCAGCCTTGCGGCGGGGGATGGTATCACCGAGATGTATGAAAAGACCCGCGCGGAGGGCTTTGGTCATGAGGTGCAACGCCGGGTCATGGTGGGAACCTATGTGCTCTCGGCCGGGTTTTATGACGCCTATTACAACCGCGCGCGCAAGGTGCGCACGCTCATCAAACGCGACTTTGAGGATGTGTTTGCCGCCGGTGTTGATGCGATCCTGACCCCGACCACGCCAAGCGCGGCCTTTGGGCTGGGGGAGATGAGCGAGGCTGATCCGATTGCAATGTATCTCAACGATGTTTTCACTGTGACGGTGAACCTTGCCGGCTTGCCGGGGATTGCTGTTCCGACGGGAACCGACGCGCAGGGGCTGCCCTTGGGGCTGCAACTGATCGGGCGGCCTTGGGAAGAGGGCGATTTGCTGAATACCGCCTATGCGCTTGAGCAGGCGGCCGGGTTTGTAGCCAAACCGGCGAAATGGTGGTAGAGGGCTGCGGACTTGTAAAAAGTTTGCAAGACGCTTGAAAGAGGCAGGAGAGCGCGTGAAGAATTATATGGTAACGGGTCTGGCAGCTCTGGCTTTGGCGGCCTGTGCGCCCGCTGTCCCCGACAGCGCGGCGCCCGGTGCGGGCGCGGGGGCCGGGGTCGGCTTTGGCAATTATCAGGCCTATGACGCCCAGCAGGCGGCGCGGGAGGCTGAGCTGACTGGCACGGCTTTGCCTGCGCCACGGGCTGTGAGCGCGGAAGTGCTGGAGACCGCAGAGGCGGCAGAGACAGCGCAGGCGGCAGAGGCAACACAGGCGGCAGAGACGACAGAGGCCGCGCTGGCACTGGAGGCGAGCGCGGTTCTGGATGCGACGCGCCCTGACGGGCAGGTGCTCAACGCCAGCCCGAGCAACCCGCCGCCGGCTGTGATCAATGCGGCCGGAATTTCCAAGGAAAACGACTTTGACGCGGTTGGCGAGCAGCGCAGCATTGAAGACGATGCGGCGCGGCGGGCGGCCCTGAAAGCGCAGTATCAGGATGTGCGCCCGACGGCGGTTCCGACCCGCTCCGGGCAGGACGGGCCGAATATTGTCGCGTTTGCGCTGGCGACCTCGAACCCGCGCGGTCAGGGGATCTACCGTCGGGTGGGTCTGAACTTGCAGGCGAAATACACCCGCAACTGTGCGAAATATCCTTCGCCCGATCTGGCGCAGAGCGCGTTTTTGGCGCGTGGCGGGCCGGAGCGCGACCGTCTCGGACTGGACCCGGATGGCGACGGCTATGCCTGCTCTTGGGACCCTGCGCCGTTCCGTGCGGCCAAAGCGGCCGGGCGGCAGGCCGAAGCGCCGCTGGATGCGGCCTCGCCTCTGGACGAGTGAGCGACGGGCTGCAAATTTGCGATGTGATATCGCCCAATCAGGGCGCGCGCCGTGGGGCTGTGCGGCCTGATCTGATTGTGATCCATTATACGGCCATGGAGAGCGCGGCGGCGGCGATTGAGCGGTTGTCTGCGCCGGCGGCAGAGGTTTCGGCGCATTATGTGATTTGCGAGCGCGGCCAGATCACCCGGCTTGTGCCTGAGGAGATGCGGGCCTGGCACGCGGGCGCGGGGCGCTGGGGGGCGGTTACGGATGTGAACTCCCGTTCGGTCGGGATCGAGCTGGCCAACCGTGGCGACCATCCGTTTTCCGAGCCGCAGATGAGGCAGCTTGAGGCGCTGATGCGCTCGATTATGGCGCGTTGGGGCATCGGGGCGGAGCGGGTGATCGGGCATTCTGATATGGCGCCCGGACGCAAGGGCGACCCCGGAGCGCGGTTTGACTGGGCGCGGCTGGCGCGCGGGGGGCTGTCTGTCTGGCCGTCTGCCGAGGATATTTCTGTTGCGGGCGCGGGTCTGGCGGGCGATTTTTATGAAGATGCGGCGCGGTTTGGCTATCCTGTCGGGGATGTGGAGGAGGGGCTTGTTCTGGCCGCCTTCCGCCTCAGGTTTCGGCCCTGGGCCTCTGGCGGGCTGAGCCGTGAGGATGCGGGTTTGATGGCGGGTTTGGCCGCGCGCTGGCCCTGCGCGGGCGTGGCTGTTTGAGGGCTTGTGTGCGCAGCAGATCTGCGGGACACGACTGGGGGAGGTCAGATGAGGGGGCAGAGCGGCCTGCCAGCCTGCGCCCCAGCTGTCTCTTATACACATCT
>JAHBAN010000055.1 GCA_018500075.1 Flavobacteriia bacterium
GATCCTCAAGACAGGCATCAATCGCCTCCGAGGACAGCCCCGCAACACGGGCGATTTTGCGCAAACCATCCGCCATCTGCACAGGGTCGCCACCGCCCATCCAGTCACGCTGACCTTTGTAAATCAGATCGGATATCCCGAAAAACTTCTCTGCCCCGCCACAGCGCGCCACCATAGAGGCCCAAAGCGCCGCCCGGTCAAAATAGACCTCACGATAGGTAAAATGGATCTTGCCTGTGTCGATGTAATTGGCCTTCAGCTCCTTAAAGCCCTCGCGGTGAAACGCGCCGCAATGGGAGCAGGTAAACGACGCATACTCGACAACCTTCACAGGCGCATCCGGGTTGCCCAAGGTCATTTCAGTGATCTCGGACACCGCAGCGTCACTCGTCTCCGCGACAGCTTCCGTTTCTGCTTCGGCTTGCGCTTGCGGCGCAACCTCGACCTGCTTGGCCCCGCCCCCGCTCCAGACAAAAAAGGCGGCCCCGACGCCAAGGATGGCAACCAGTGCAATAATAAGAATGTTGCGGTTCATAAAAAATCTCTCTTCTAGCGTTTGTGTTTGGATAAAACGTTTTGGCCCAGCGCTTCAAGGGCCAGTCGCAAACTCTCGTTGCCCACCGCCGCCGCGCGCGCCTTGACCTCTTGTACAACAGCAGGGTCTGGCGCCTGTGGGGCCGCTTTGGGCTTGCGGTGCTCAAAGTCGACGCGCCCCTCGGCAAAGCCGGTGGCATGGGTCTGGGTGATCCGGATACTGGAGATCGCGTTATAGCCGTAGACCGCGTTCACCTTCTCGCGCAGCTTGGTTTTCTGCATCTCAAGCACAGGCGCATTTGCCCCTGTGGTCAACAAAACCAGAGTCGCCCCAAAGCCGCTTTTGCCATAGCTCATTTCAACCGGACGGCTGATGCTGGCAATATCAGACCCCGCAATCTCTTCCCAATGGGTCAAAAGCCGCGACACAGCAAAACCGCGCTGCTGGGAGACAGCGTTGATCCGCTCTCCCATCAAATTAGCCGCCCGCTTAAAGCCGCGGTTCCGCTTGGTTTGGCTTGCATCTTTACTCATCCACGCCATGTTACCTGCGCAAAGGCTCCTTGGACAGAGCGATTGGTAAACAGGGTATAAACAATGCGTGACACGGCGAAGGCCTCAGATCTGCTTGACTGGTATGATGTGCACGCGCGCAGCCTGCCATGGCGCACCAGCCCCTCTGACAGGGCCGCTGGCGTCACCCCTGATCCCTATGCCGTTTGGCTCTCCGAAATCATGCTGCAGCAAACAACGGTCGCCGCGGTCAAAGCCTATTTCACCCGCTTCCTGCTGCTGTGGCCGACAGTCGAGGCGCTGGCCGCGGCACGCGACGAGGATGTCATGGCCGAATGGGCGGGCCTTGGGTATTACGCCCGCGCGCGCAACCTGCTGAAATGCGCCCGCGCCGTCACAGAGCTGGGTGGCTTCCCCCGAACACGCGCCGCGCTCGAGGCCCTTCCGGGGATCGGCCCCTATACCTCCGCCGCCATTTCCTCGATCGCCTATGATCAGCCCGAAACCGTGCTCGACGGCAATGTCGAGCGTGTCATGTCGCGGCTTTATGCGGTGTTAGAGCCGCTTCCCGACAGCAAAGAGACATTGCGCGCCCATGCCGCCGCTCTGACGCCCGAGCGGCGCGCCGGCGATTATGCCCAAGCCGTCATGGACCTCGGCGCAACGCTCTGCACGCCCAAATCGCCCGCCTGCGGCATTTGCCCATGGCAAAAGCCCTGCCGCGCCCGCGCAGACGGCATCGCCGAGACGCTCCCGCGCAAGCGCCCCAAAGCGGCCAAGCCCACGCGCCTCGGCATCGCCTATATCGCGCGCCGCGCCGATGGCGCATGGCTGATGGAGCGCCGCCCCGACAAAGGCCTCCTTGGCGGAATGCTCGGCTGGCCCGGCGCGGCCTGGGGCGCAGACCGGATCGCCGCCCCTCCGCTTGACGCCCGCTGGCAAAAGCTCGACGCCGAAGCGCTTCACACCTTCACACACTTCCACTTGCGCCTTGAGATCCATATTGCCCATCTGCCACAGGATGCGCAGGTCGCCGGGCTGGACTTTATTCCCAAACACAGCTTTTCCCGCAGGGCTTTGCCGACTGTGATGCGAAAAGCATTTGATCTTGCGCAAAGCGCGTTCGACATTACATCGAAAGAGTTGCACCAATTGTCCTGAGTAAAGGGGTTTTCAGATGCTCACCGCCCAACAGGTTGCCAGCCTCAGCCGCGCTCTGCCGTTCTGGCTTTCACTGACGCTTATTCCTCTCGCGTGGATCGGCGCGATTTATGGCGGCTGGACGGTCCTGCTGCTGCCCATGGCGACATGGTATCTGTTCTCCGGCCTTGACGCCGTCCTCGGCCTCAACACCGAGAATGCAGACCCCAACATTGGCGAAGAACACCTCAAAGCCTATTCCCTGATCACCAAACTCTGGATGCCTCTGCAGTTTATGACGCTGTTTGGCTTGCTCTACTATGTCCCCCGCGCCGAACACCTCGGCACGCTCGAAACCATTGTGCTTTTCTTTGGCGTCGGCGTGATCACAGGCACAGTCGGGATCAACTACAGCCACGAGCTGATGCACCAGAAAAACAAATTCGAGCGCTGGCTTGGCGATATCCTGCTCTCCATGGTGCTTTACTCACACTTTCGAACAGAGCACCTGCTCGTTCATCACCGCTACGTCGGAACCCCGCGCGACGCCGTCACAGCCCGCTACAACGAAGGCTTTTACCGCTACTTCCCCCGCGTTCTGCGCGACGGGCTGCGCTCGGCCCTCAAAGCCGAAAAAGAAATGCTCGCCCGCAAGAAGCTGCCGTGGAGCGATCGCTCCAATCCCTTCTTCCGGTATTGGCTACTGCAATGCCTGATGCTCGCTCTGGCGCTGCTGGTCGGCGGCTGGACGGGTCTGGCGCTGTTTCTGTGGCAGGCCTTCGCCGCCGTCTGGCAGCTCGAGCTGGTCAATTACGTCGAACACTACGGCCTGACCCGCAAACATCTGGGCGATGGCAAATACGAGCACGTGATGCCCCATCACAGCTGGAACGCGGCCCACAAAGCCTCCAACTGGCTCCTGATCAATCTCCAGCGCCACTCCGATCACCACTACAAGCCGGATCGCCGCTTCCCGCTCTTGCAAAACTACGACGCCGACCAAGCGCCCCAGCTGCCCTATGGCTATCCACTGATGACCATGGCCGCGATGGTCCCCCCGCTCTGGCGCAAGAAAATGAACCCCCGCGTCAAGCGCTGGCGCGAGATGTATTACCCCGAAATCACCGAGTGGAAACCCTACTCCAAAGCCACAAATCCGATGCCGCGCTAGGTGACGAGGCGAAGGTCCGGTTTGCGGGACGGAGCGGACCTTGCCACCATAGGCCAACGTCAGCCCCCGGGGTGGCAACCCTACGCGACGTGCGAAGCGCTTTATGCCTGCCAAACACATCCCCAGAACGAATGGCGCGCCCAGCTCAGCCAAATTGCCAGCCCAAGGGAGGGGCTGACGATGCGCGGCGGGCACAATGCGCACTCTGGCCTCATACCCACCCTTCGCTACACGTCCGAACCCCTGTCCGACCTAAGTCACCTCAAGGCCTTCGTTCGCGCCAAAAAAAGCCCCGCCTCTGGAGGAGGACGGGGCAAGGTAAGGTGCTGCAGAGTCAGGCCACAGGCACCGGCGGTGTTCGGTTTCAGACAAAGCTCATCCGCAGGCCCGCTCGCGAGCCTTGCCAACAGATGGCCTCTGCCTGTGTGTCAGTTGCGCATCTCGGCGCGGATCTGCTGGCGGAACAGCTCGATCGGAACCTGTTTGCCATCGCGCTTGATGCTCCAGTAGGTCCAGCCGTTGCAGCTTGGTGCGCCCTCAAGATAGGCGCCGACCTGATGGATCGATCCTTTGATATCGTCGCCAATCAGCGTGCCATCGGCCCGCACTTTGGCCTTGTGACGCCCGTTCAGAGAATAAAGCTCCTCGCCCGGACGCAGCATTCCGCGCTCGACCAGCTGCCCGAAAGGCACACGCGGCTCCGCACGCTTGCTCGCGCTCACTTCCAGCGCTTCCTTGTCAAACTTGCGCACATTGGCGATCCGCTTTTGCGCAACCTTGCGGTAAGCCTCCTCGCGCTCGATCCCGATAAATTCGCGCCCCAGCATCTTGGCAACTGCGCCAGTTGTGCCAGTGCCAAAGAACGGGTCCAGAACCACATCGCCCACATTGGTCGAGCCAACCATCACACGGTGCAAAAGCGCTTCCGGCTTCTGTGTCGGGTGGGCCTTATCGCCGTTGTCATCCTTGAGGCGCTCGCCACCATTGCAAATCGGAATGACCCAGTCAGAGCGCATCTGGATGCCTTCGTTCAGCGCCTTCAGCGCCTCGTAATTGAAGGTGTATTTGCTGGTTTCGGTCTTGCCGGCCCAGATCATTGTCTCATGCGCATTGGTAAAGCGCTTGCCGCGAAAGTTCGGCATCGGGTTTGACTTGCGCCACACCACATCATTAAGGATCCAGAACCCCTGGTTCTGAAGTTCGGCGCCCATACGGAACACATTGTGATAAGAGCCGATCACCCAGATCGCGCCATTGGGCTTCAGCAGACGCCGCGCCGCCGCAAGCCACTCACGGGTAAATTTGTCATAGGCCTTGAAGCTGTCAAACTGGTCCCAGTGGTCATCCACCGCATCCACTTTTGAATTGTCAGGGCGGTGCAAGTCGCCCTTGAGCTGCAAGTTATAGGGCGGATCGGCAAAGATCAGATCAATGCTCTCCGCAGGGAGCGCATTCATGCGCTCAATGCAGTCCCCGTCAAGAATGGTGTTCAAAGGAAGCGACACCGCGCTCTTTGCGTTCGTTTTCGTTTTCATTTTCTGCCTCATTCACGGTGCGTTTTGCACTCATTGGTTGAGACCTAAGATGAGTCATTGACGATTCGCGGTCAATTTCTTTTTTGAATCAGTCACTTACATTTTTTTGTTGATACAAGATATTGTGCACCGGTTTGAACGAACGTCTATGGTGTGGGGTCACACCAAGATTTTCCAAAGCCAACCTGTGACTTTTTGATGGGTATCCGGCGTTCGTCTCCCAGCCATAACCGGGAAACTGTTGCGCCAGTGCCGCCATGACAAAATCCCGCCGGGTTTTCGCCACAATAGAGGCCGCAGAAATGCTCACTGATTTGCTATCGCCCTTCACAATCGCCTCCGCCGAAATCCGAAGCCCCTCGGGAATGAGGTTTCCATCAATCAAACAATGGTCAGGCGGCGTCAGAAGCCCCGCAACAGCGCGCTCCATAGCCAAATGGGAGGCCCGCAATATATTGAGCGCATCGATCTCTGCGACACTCGCACTCGCCACGCTCACTTCGGCACAGGCCAAAAGCGCCTCCGCCAGAGCGTCCCGCCGCTTCGCACTCAGCTTCTTGCTGTCGTTCAGCCCCTCGGGAATACGCGACATATCCAACACAACGGCACAGGCCGTCACCGGCCCCGCCAGCGGCCCACGGCCCACCTCGTCAACCCCCGCAATGCGGGCAAAGCCACGGCGCATCGCCGCGCGCTCAAAAGAAAAATCCGGGCCTGTCATCCTGCACAAATGACAGAAAGAGCAGACCCGGATCAAGCCCGTATTACCCGTTGAGGCGGTATCCGCTCCGCTTCAGACAGCCCGCCTGATAGCCCCTGCGCTGACCGCGTGGCCCCTCGATCGTGATTTCGCAAGCCTGCGGCAGCGCAGCACTCCACCGATAGTTGTTTTGCAAACATCTGGCCCCCATGTATCTCAGCGTCTTGTGGCGGGCCTGCACGACAGTCAAACACCGCTGCGGCAGCGTCATCTTGCGCACAGCCGGCGGCATAGGCCGATGTTCGATGTGGCCAGACCGCGGTGCGCCATGGCCCTTTTGCGGGCCGGGGCCGGGGCCAGCGCGGCGGGCCTCATGCCCATGACGGTCGTCATGGCGGTCCTTAAGCGCCGTCCCGATCAGAACAAGCGCCATAATCCCCGCAAGCGCGCGCGCCGTATCCCGGTCATCCGCGCGCAGAGGAGCAGCCGGAAGCGAGGCCGCCAAGAGCGACCCCAAGGCAATCGCAGTTATGAATTTACGTGACATAAGAGACTTTCCTTTCGGTGTTCAAACGGCCTGCACCTCATCATGCACACCGGACACTGCCAAAGTCGGCCGCCCCTTGATGACAGGCAATAACAGCCCCCCGCTATTTGATAGCACGCGCCGCGCCCGCCTATGGATATTGAATATCAAAGCCAAAACGCGCAGTCTGGCCCTATGAAAATCCTCATACCCATATCCGCCGCTCTGGCGCTCTTTGCCGCGCCGCTCCACGCGGCCGATTGCTATGCCGATTACAAGGCCAAGCAGGACAACCCGCTCAAGCTTCACTATGGCGTCGCCCGGATCACAGGAGACTGCACCACAGCCTCCGCCCGCGCCGAGCTAACCCACCGCCTTGCCAAAGGCGGCTGGGTGTTGCTCAATGTTGTTTCGATGTTTGACGCCAGCGGCCTTACCGAGAGGAAAGAGAGTGCAGGACCCTTCTATCTCCGTTTCTGACCAGATCAGCAGCCCCAATCGCATAGTCCTTATCGGCATCACAGCGATCGTCGCAATCTTGCTCATCGCAGCCATCGTGCTCTTCTTCACCCTCCCCGATGCCGGCGCCTTCAACGCAAGGGTCGAGCAGCTCTTTGTCGAAAATGACACTCTGACCACTCAAACAGAGGTCAAATTGCTCGAAATTCTGGCCCAGTCCGGCACAGCCTTCTCCGACACGCTCTCAAGCTATCGCATGGTGATTTTCGTTCTGCTCGTCTTCGCCGCCGCAATGCTCATCGCGGCCTTCGTCTTTCTCGTCCTGCTTGCCGCCTTCAGCCGCCGCATGGCCGCCGTCGAGCGCTCGGGCATTCAGGTCAATTCGCTCCTGATCAGCCGCGAAGAAAACACAGTCTATCTCAACAACATGGGCTTCAAGCTCACAGGCGCAGCCATGGAAACCCTGAGTGTGCTCGCCGAGGCCCGGATGGATGACGATGTCCTCAACGGTGCCGAAATCGAAGCGGTCATTTCAGGCCGCCTCGCCTCCGATTGCGACGAAGCCGCCGGCGCAACCCGCATCAAGCGCCTGCGCGACACATTGGGCAACCAGCTCGTCTCCGAACTGCTGATCAAAAACATCGCCCGCCGCGGCTATATCCTCAGCATCGACAAAACCGTCATTCAGGTCCTCTAAATCCGCCCCCCCCTTTTTCTTTCCAGAAATATCCCGGGGGGTGCGGGGGGCTGGCCCCCCGCTTTGGCCTGTGGTGCGGGGGGCTGGCCCCCC
>JAHBAN010000254.1 GCA_018500075.1 Flavobacteriia bacterium
AAGAACGTCATTGCCCGCGCCGCCATCGAGCGAGTCTGCCCCGTCCATGCCGCGGATGTAGTTGTCGCCCGCATCGCCGGTGATGGTGTCATCCCCCGAACCGCCGCGCACATATTCAATGCCCGAGATCACATCGCCCTCGGCCAGCCCGCCAGAGACCGTCTGGCTGGCGAGATCGACCGTGACGCCTGCGGTGTCATCGGCATAATCGACATAGTCCATACCGTCGCCGCCAATGATCGTATCAGCGCCCGCACCACCGCGGATAAAGTCATCTCCGGCCCCGCCGTCGATGTAATCATCACCGTCATTGCTGTAGATCAGGTTGTCATCGGCGTTGCCCGTGATGGTATCATCACCGCTGCCACCATAGACCCGCTCGATGCTGCTCAGCACGTCGCCTTGCGCATCGCCGCCCGAGGCTGCGCCTGTCTCAAGGTTGACATTGATGGCTGCGCTGTCGCGATAATCTGCGGTGTCTGCACCTTCACCACCCTCGAGTGTGTCTGCGCCTGCTGCGCCCCGCAGGATGTCATTGCCTGCGCCACCATCTATGAAGTCATCTCCATCATAGGCGTAAATCAGGTTGGCTCCGTCGTCGCCTACCAGCGTGTCATCATGGTTTGAACCATAGGCGCGCTCGATACCTGTGAGAACATCGCCCTCAGCGTCGCCGCCGCTGCCCGTGCCTGTGGCCAGGTTGACATCAACCCCTGCCGCACTGGTGCGGTAATCAATCGTATCGGTGCCCGCACCACCCTCAATGGTATCGGCTCCGGCACTGCCACTGATCAGGTCACTGCCAGCGCCCGCGTCGATCACATCATCGTTGGACCCGTCCAGCGCGTCATTGCCGTCAATCGCATCGCCATCGGCGTCAACATAGGCCGTGTCGATCACGTCATTGCCCGCAGTGCCGTCAACCACGCCATCCTGTGTGCCGGGGGCAATGCCCATGGCGGTCAGCGTGGCATAATCCAGCTGGTCGGGCGTGACGCCAGTGAGCGTCAGGCTTTCGCCGCCGGGGAAGCTCAGGATCGCATCGCCCGTGCCGTCGCCGTTTGTGTCCGAAATCACCACATCATCAGTGGTGACAGGGGTTGTGCCGCCGTCCGAGGTCACGTTCACAACATCGAGCGTATCCGCCGCCGTATAGGTGCCGTCACCGTTGTCCACAGGCATCTCGAAGTCGGTGATTGTGTCGCTGCCCGCGCCATCGGCGAACACGAAGGTATCATCCCCCGCGCCGCCGGTGAGCAGGTCATCGCCGTCGCCACCTTCAAGCGAGTCATGGCCCTCACCGCCGTCGATGATGTCATTACCAGCATCGCCAGATAGGGTATTCGCGCCTGCATCGCCGGTGATCGTATCATCGCCGTCGCTGCCTGTGACGTTTTCGATATTGGTATAGGTGTCGCCCTCGGCGTGGCCGCCAAACCCGGTGCCGCGCGTCAGATCAACGTCCACACCCGTGGTGTTTGGGCCCAGGAAGCCGAGGTTCTGATAGCTGACCGTGTCGCTGCCATCGCCACCATCAAGCGCATCAGCGCCCGCTGCGCCGCGCAGTTCGTCATTGCCCGCGCCGCCAGCGATTGTGTCGTCGCCCGCGCCGGACACGATCAGGTTGTCGCCCGCATCGCCTGTCAGGCTGTCGTCGCCCGAGCCTGTGGACATATTCTCGAAGTTGCTGATCACATCGCCGTCGGCATGGCCGCCCGAGGCGGTGTTGGTCGCAAGATCAACCGTGACGCCAGCCGTGTCGTCATAGTAGTTCAGCCAGTCCGTATCGTCGCCGCCGTCCAGCGTATCGGCACCCACGCCGCCCTGAATCCAGTCTTCGCCGCTGCCGCCTTGAACGGAATCATCGCCCAGGCCCGCATTGATCCGGTCGTTGCCCGCGCCTGCGTCGATCACATCGTCGTTTGAGCCGTCAAGCGCGTCATTGCCGTCGATCACATCGCCATCAGCATCGGTATAAGCGCCGGCGATGGTATCGTTGCCGGCTGTGCCGCTGACGATATAATCGTTGCTGCCCGCCGGGATGCCCATGGCTTGCAGGATCGGGCCGGTGTTGATCTGGTCGGGCGTGATACCGGCCAAGGTGAAGCTTTCGCCGCCGGGGAAGCTCAGGATCGCATCGCCGGTGCCGTCGCCGTTTGTGTCCGAAATCACCACATCATCGGTGGTGACAGGCGTTGTGCCGCCGTCCGAGGTCAGTTCTCCGAGGCCCAGGGTGTCGACCGCCGTATAGGTGCCGTCGCCGTTGTCCACAGGCAGTTCAAAATCGGTTATAACATCGTTGCCGCCGCCATCGCCAAGGTCAAAGCGGTCATTTCCCGCGCCGCCTGTCAGCGTGTCGTTGCCAGACTGGCCGTGCAAAACGTCATTGCCCGCGCCGCCGTCGATCACATCGTCACCGGCATCGCCATATAGCGTGTTGGCTTCGGCTGTGCCGATGATCGTGTCATCGCCGCCATCGGCCCAGACATTTTCGATATTTGTGTATGTGTCGCCCTCGGCGTCGCCGCCTGTGCCTGTGCCTGTCGACAGATCAATCGTCATGTCCTGATCGGCACCGCCGTTGTAGCGGACCCAATCGCTGCCAGCACCGCCATCAACAGCATCCGCGCCCGCACGGGCATAGATATGGTCATCGCCGTCGCCGCCGAACATGGTGTCATCCCCAGCGCCGCCCACGAGGGTATCGTTGCCCGCGCCGCCATCCAGCGTATCATTACCGGCCTGACCTGTGAGATTGTTGTTGCCCGCGTCCCCTGTCAGGCTATCATCGCCCAGACCACCGCGGATGTGTTCAATATTGGAATACACATCGCCTTCGGCTTCGCCGCCGCTGCCCGTGCCTGTCGCCAGATTGGCCGTCACGCCTGTGAGCGCGGTATAGTAATCGGCCGTGTCCGACCCATCACCGCCATCCAGCGTATCGGCACCGGCTCCGCCCATGAGGCGGTCATCCCCTGCGCCGCCCACGAGGGAGTCATTGCCATCATCGCCGCGCAGATCGTTGTTGGCTGCGTCGCCGATGATTGTGTCGTCGCCGCCATCGCCCCAGACATTTTCGATATTTGCATAGGTGTCGCCCTCGGCGTCACCGCCCGCGCCTGTGCCGGTGGAGAGATCAATCGTCATGTCCAGATCGGCGCCGCCATTGTAGCGGACCCAGTCATTGCCAGCGCCACCATCAACAGCATCCGCGCCCGCACGGGCATAGATCTGGTCATTGCCATCGCCGCCGGACAGGGTGTCATCCCCCGCGCCGCCAGCCAATGTATCGTTGCCAGCGCCGCCCTCCAAGATGTCGTCGCCGTCATAGCCATCAAGCCTGTTTGCGCCCGCGTCCCCTGTCAGGGTGTCATCGCCAAACCCACCAGAGAGGTTTTCAATATTGGTGAGCACGTCGCCTTCGGCTTCGCCGCCAGAGGCCGTGCCTGCGGCCAGATCGATATTCACACCAGCGGTATCACTTTGATAAAAGGCAAGATCGGTGCCGTCGCCACCGTCGAGTGTATCGGCTCCTGCGCCGCCTTCCAGTTGGTCACTGCCAACACCACCAGCCAGCGAGTCATCGCCCGCAGCGCCGCGCAGATCGTTGTGGCCGGAATCACCGGTGATCGTATCATCTCCGGAACCGCCCCAGACTCTTTCAATCCCGGAGAAGACATCGCCTTCGGCATGGCCGCCTGCGGCTGTTCCGGCTGCGAGGTCAATGTTGACCCCGACCGTGTCACCCCCATAGTGGGCAAGGTCGTTGCCAGCACCACCCTCAAGGGTGTCAGCGCCTTCGCCGCCAGCCAACGTATCGTTGCCCGCACCTCCAATGAGAGAGTCATCGCCCAAGCCGCCATGAAGCGCATCATTGCCGTCCAGCCCCTCGAGCACTTCGCCAACCTCGGTGCCGTATAGGGTGTCGTTTCCGCTTGTCCCTGTGATGGGCAGTGTCGGGCCGGCAGGGTCGACCACCTCGTCAAAGACAGAGACATAAGCGACAGAGCCGTCAAAGAAGGTATGAAGGGAGTCGGCGCTGTTGTTGCCCGACAGGTCCTGATCGGCGCCGATGGTGATCGGTTCGTTATAGGTTGCGCCCATGTCCCAGGTCAGGGTGCCGTCGGTCGGGGTGGAATAGGATGTGGCCTGGGTCAGGTTTTCGACCTTGAATTCGCCGCCTGTGCCATCGTCGTTCCACGAATAGGTGATGCGGATATCGTCGCCCGCAGCGTAGAAGCCCGCAGGGGTGTTATAGTTGAACTCGGCACTGTCGGTCTGGTGGCGCGCCGCCACAGACCCGTCTGCCAGAACCTGAAGGCGGAAGTGGCCGCCGTCGTCCAGCCCGTCGGAATCCCGTGAAAAGATCGTTCCTTCATGAACGGTGTCCGGAGACACTTCCATTACCAAGGTGCCGGTGCCCAGCTGATAGGCGCTGTCGGCGGGGATCAGGACATGGTCATTCACACCGTCCAGTTGCACAGCGCCGCCCGAGGCGGTCGCGCCGTCTTGATAGCTGCCGTTTTGGGCCGTGCCATCGCTGGTGACGTTGTCGACAGCCTGACCTGACGAGTCGAATTGGTGGAGACTGATTTGCGACATCATAATCCTCATGAGCTACTGGTTGGGTCGGTGTTTCGCCGTCAACAGGGGCCTGCTTAAGGACAAAAAGTGGCCATTTAATGACCATCGCAGCGGTGAAACTGTCAAAAATAGGAGAGACTCCGCCCCTTGGGCTATGCCCTTTGGGCCGGTGCTGCGCGGCTTGTTTTGCGAGATTGCGCCTGCACATGAGGCGTGGCGGGGCGCGCGGCGCGCTCAGCCCGTCTGTCTGGCCCAGTTGCACAAAAACCACGGCGGGGCGCAGAATGTTGCGCCTTTAGCAAAAATTGCCCGCAGCGGGGCGAGGGCGCGCGGCGTGCCGTTTCGAGCGGCAGGGCAGGGCAGGGCAAGGTGGGGTGGTGCAGGGCAGGCGCCCGCCCTGTCAGGGTGCCTGTCTTGGGCCTTGGCTCAAGACGCTTTCTGAGGGGCTTTGTTCTCGGGTTGGCCTTCGGCAAATGCCTCGCGCAGCTCCGCTTCCGTGCGATACCCGATCAGAATGCCGGCTTTGGCCTCCCCAAGAACGGTGTCGCGCTCGGCGATCCAGGCATCTGAACGGGTCGTGCGTTGCGACAGTCGGCGCGACCAGTCAAAGAAATGCTGCTCCATCTGCGCGCGCTCTTTTGCAAAGGCCGGATCGGCCCCCAGATCGCACAGCTCGTCAGGGTCGGTTTGCACATCATACAGCATGGGGCGGAAGCCTTCTGCGAAGATATATTTCCAGCGCCCGTCAAACAGCATGGTCAGGCGTGCGTCTCTGACAGCAACATCAAGCCGCCGCCGCACGTCGCGCATGGAATAGTCGTACTCCGAAACCGCCACCACGCGCACCCCATCGGCATGACCGTGCAGGATCGGCTGCAAGGCGTGGCCTTCAAGGATATGCGGAACCTCTGTGCCACCAAAAAACGAAAGAATGGTTGGCACGACATCAATCGCCTCGGCCAGCGCCGCAGAGCGCAACCCGCGGGTCGCGTTGGCCTCGGGGCTTGGGTCAACCACAATCAGCGGAACGCGCGCGGAGGCATCATGGAACAGCTCTTTCTCGCCCATCCAGTGGTCGCCCAGATAGTCGCCATGATCGGAGGTGAATACGATCATGGTGTCATCCCTCAGGCCCTGCGCATCCAGAAAGGCCATCAACCGGCCGATCTGGTCGTCAATCTGCTTGATAAGGCCCATATAGGCCGTCAGCACTTTGGTGCGGGTCTGGTCGTCGCAAAAGGCCCTGGACACCCGTTCTTGCATGAAGGCGTCATAGACGGGGTGCGCATCGCGCCGCTCACAGGCGTCCCGCACGGGCGCGAGGTGTGTCTCGGGGCCATACATATCGTGATAGGGCGCGGGGACGATATAGGGCCAATGTGGCTTGATGTAACTCAAATGCAGGCACCAGGCCGTGTCGCCTGCCTCGCG
>JAHBAN010000259.1 GCA_018500075.1 Flavobacteriia bacterium
CTGACGTAGCGCATCTGTTAAGCCCACAACAAGAGCCCAGCCCGTCTCGTCTTGCCTGAAATACCAGCCGTAACTGCGCCCGACCCGGCCCGCCTCGTTCGCGCCGATCTCGACTTCGCTCAGACTGTGCACAAAGCGAAGGTCGGCAGGCGCGCGCCATGTTTTATTGGCAAAGGCGCCAGCCCTCAAAGCCAGAGCGCGCGGCGGGTGCGTATCAAATGACATCCCCGCCGCCTCGCGTCAGGCCACCTCCGGCGTCGCCGGGATGTCTTCCACGAAGAGCAGTATGTTGTCATGCAGCGGCGCATTGAAGCCGTTCTGTTGTAGGTTCTCAAAGATCGCAACAGTCTCCTGAACAACCACCGTGCCGCTGTCATTGACTTCCAGCTTGGCCAACACAGCCTCGCTGCTGCTGCCCTCAATGAACATACCATAGAACAACTCGGCACTTCCCTGATACTCAAAGAATGCAAGATCATCGTTGATCACATCCAGATCCACAGCCCCCGTGCCAACATCAACCATCTCTGGCAGATTGCCGTCAAAGATCGTGTAAAGGTCAAACTGGTCCAGCCCGCTCAAGTCGCGCAGCACAATGATATCGCCCTGATCGGACCCTTCTGCCATCCTGAATCCGGAAATCGTATCAACGCCCGTGTCATCAATATCAATGTAAACAAAGGTCTGATCCGACAGGGTCGCGCCATCTTCGGATGATTTGTAAATCTCAAGGCGATCGCTGCCATCCCCAAGCACAACACCAAAGTCGCCTGTGCCGCCCACATCAACGGTGTCATCCCCGGCACCTGAGTCAATCCAGGTGTCAGCCCCGTCCCAGCCGTCGCCCGCGCTGGCGTCACTGTCAATCAGGACAAATTGCGCATCCGCCCCAAAGACCTCGGCAGTGCTCATATCGCCCGTCACCGCGTCATAAAGCGCCTCAGGACTGAGGTTCAGATCACGGATGGCAAGCCAAGGCGCTCCGCCCGTCGGCCCGAAGTCAATATCAACGATATTGCCAAGCAAGACCTGCTCCTCGCCCGTGCCCGAGACGGCAAAGCCCGTGCCCGTCGCAACCGCAGTATAAGAGCTGCCCAGATAGGTGGCGGTAAATGTCACGCTCGTCGGGGAGAAGCTTGCGACATCAATATCGCCATTTTCAACAACCTCATCAAAGGCGTCATAAGGGTCAACACCCCCCGTATCAAACTGTTCAAACGTCACAACACGGTCGCCAAAGTCAGCGGGGTCAAACGGGGCCGCCGAGTAAATATAAGACGATAGCAGATCAAGGAACTGCGCCGCCGTATAGCCTGCCACCGTGACAGAGTTTCCGCCGCCAAAAGTCACCTGCGCCGCCGCGGCACCCTCGTAAGTGGTGTCTGTGAGCGCCGTATCAAAATCAATATCCAGATCTTCGGCGGTGTAAATGTCGTCGCCTTCGTCAGGGTCAAAGTCGGTGATAGTGTCATTGCCCGACCCGACAAGAAACTCATCCGCGCCCTCTCCGCCGGTCAGCAGATCATCACCGCCAAGGCCATTGAGAATATCGTCTCCCGAAGTGCCGATCAGCGTATCGTTTCCAGAGGTGCCCACAATGCCTTCGAGACTTTCAAGATAGTCTTGCACATCGTCAATAAAGACATCGTTCAGCAATACGGTCGTGCCGCCAATCGAAATCTCGGTCGACCCGCCAACAGCGTTGAAAACAAGCTCCTCTTCGCCGCGGCTGTCTGCCAGAACATCAAGCAGCACATCGCCCTCGGAAATGTTGAAATCATAGATCACATCATATCCGCCATGCCCGACAACAAAGGTGTCGCCGCCGTCCCCGCCACGCAGGGTATCGTCCCCCATGCCGCCGATGAGCGTGTCATCCCCGCCATAACCGCGCAACTCCGAGCCGCTGCCAGACGCAATCAACGTGTCCCCGCCCTCGCGCGAGCCGCGGATGGCCTCGACATTCGAAATCTGGTCGCTAAAGGCCACGCCATCCCATGTGCCGCTGACAGTGCCCGCGCCCAAGTCAGCCGTGATTGGCCCCACACCGTCGCGGTCATAGCGCACCATGTCAAAGCCATCGCCCCCATCCAGCGTGTCATTGCCCGCGCCGAGAATGAAGCGGTCGTTAAAGGCGCTGCCCGTCACGCTGTCAGCCACCGAGCTGGTCTGCAACTCAACATTACCAGTGTTTTCACCCGCGCCTGTCACATTGATCTGAACAGAGCCGGCCCCGCCAATGTCAACCAACCCTGTGCTCAAGTCAGCCACAACCGCGTCACTGCCCTTGATGGCGACGCGTGTGGTGCCCGAACCCGGGCCGACATTCACATTCACAACATCATCGCCGCCTTCATAATAGACAGCACTCCAAGTATAGCTGTCTTCGCCCCCTTGGGTGATGGTCACTGTGTCATCTGCGCGGGTGGTGATAAGGCCCAGCCCCCAATTGGACACCGCCGTGATCCCAACCAGCGTATCCGTGCCCAGCGCGCCCTTTGAGACAGTGCCGCTGTTGGCCTGAAAGTCCAGCGCGGCTGTGATCCCGACGCCCTCAAGCTTTGAGTAATCCGCCGACGCATAAGTCGTCTCCGTGCCGTCCGAGAACACAAGCTGGTCGTCTCCAAGGCTGGCGACCAGGCGGTCGTGGCCGTCGTCGTTGCTCACGCCGTTGAGCGTATCGTCGCCAATCGTGCCCTCAAGCGTGTCGCTGCCCGTGGTGCCCGTCAAGGACACGCCCGCAAGATCCAGATCCAGCAGCAAGGCCTGCGCCTGCGCCGCGCTCACCCCGTTGAGCGCCAGCCAGTTGCCGTCGCCGAAATCAAGGAAAGCGCCCTGATCATATGGCCCCGGACCGTTGTTATAGCCGTTGACAGACACCGTCAGAACGCTGTCTGCGGCCGCTCCGACAAACTCGAGCCTGTCCTCGCTGACATCAAAATCCTCCACCCAGTCATCGCCCGCGGAGTAGCGCAGCACATCGGCGCCTGCGCCGAGCACCATATCGTCATCCCCCGCGCCCGACACAACCGTGTCATCGCCGCCGCCTGCGCGCAAATCCGAGCCGCTGTCAGCCGCTGTGAGATGATCGGCAAACTCCGTGCCTTGCACCTCCTCAAAGCCCGAGAGCGTGTCGGTCGCGCCAAAGCCGTCGGTCGCGGTGCCGGTTTGCAAGTTGACAGTGACGCCAGCATCGCCACCATACTGCGCGTCTTTGTCATAAGACACACGGTCGTTGTCGCCGTTGCCGCCCATCAACGTATCATTGCCATCCAGCCCGCGCGCACGGCCGGGGCCGTCACCATCCGCAAGCTGGATGCTATCGGCAAACATCGAGCCGCGCACCATTTCCACATTGCTGATCGTATCAACCGAGCCATCGCCCTTGGTGGCCGTTCCGGCCTTCAGATCAACTGTCACACCCGCCTCGGCGCGCCAATAGGCCACTTGGTCATAATCGCCCGCGCCGCCGTCAATCGTGTTTGAGCCGAGCGCGTCAAAGAAATAATCGTCGCCCGCGCCCCCCTGATAGCTGTCATCGCCCACACCGAAGCTCAGGACATCATCGCCATCACCGCCATCAACACTGTCGTTATTGGGCGACATACCGTCAAAATCCAGATCATCGCCGCCGGCCGAGCCGGTCACCGTATTGGTGAATAAACTGAACAGATCGTCAAACGCCTCTTCGTTGATCACGCCCGCCTCGGACACAAGCTGCGCAAGACCCGCAGGCAATATCGCCGCAGGAACAGCCAGCCCCGTCGCCACAAGCGCGTTGGGCGTGGCGGTTGTTCCAATCGTATAGCCCGAGATAATCCCCGTGGCGCTGCCCTCTCCATAGCTCAGCCCCGTGCCGGTAAAGCTGAAGACCACCCCGTCATCCCCTGTAAAGGTAATGGCCGTGTCGCTGACAACAGGCGTGCGCAGACTGGCAGAGCCGTCTTCGCCCTGCACAAAGACACCGGGCCGTGCCCCGGAAATATCCAAAGCCTCAGGGTTGTTTGGCTCCTCAAACATCGACACCGCGGTGTTGACCACAATGGTCGCGCTCAAATCGGTGTCGCCAAGCGTGACAGAACGGGTCGCCGCAACGCCCCTGTTGCCAAGCGCGTCTTCGGCCACAGCCGAAATGTCAAACGGGCTGGTTTCAGGCAAATCAGCAGCGTCAAATGTCGCCCTAAAGCTGCCATCTGTCGCAGAGGCCGTGACCTCGACATCCACCTCGCCAATACTCACCGTGACAGTGGCGCCAGCTTCCGCCGTGCCCGTCACCGTCAGGTCTTCAAATTGCTCACTCAGGTTGAGTTCGTCATCCCCCGTCACCGCGTCAATCACAGGCGCATCAGGCGCCGTAACATCTACCTCAACAGAGCCAACCGCGCGCCCAAGGGTAAACACAGTGCTCCCCGCAGGAGCCGCCGCAATACGGACATCATACTCTCCCGTCGCATCCGGCAGATCCGCCGCCGCAAAGCTCACACTCCACACGCCTTGGGTTGCGCCCTCGGCCGCCGCCGCCACAACCGCCGTCTTGGCCTCACCGCCGATCCTGACTTCAACCGTGCTCCCGGGCCGCCCCAAGCCGGCCACCGTGATGTCAGCCTCTGGGCCATCCGCTCCGTAAAGCGCGCTGATCTCAGTTGAAACCGTCGGGCGCAGCGGCACAACAGCCGCCGCCTGCTGGCCCACGTCCAGATCGTCAAGCTCGGTGTTGCCATCCTCGCCCGAGGCTTCGATCGCCTCCACCAGATCCCCCTGAACAATCTCCTGAACAGCCTCGATCTGCTGCTGCACCGCTTGCAAGTCAGAGCCAGCCGCCTGATCAATCAGCGCGTTCGCGCTTTGCACTTTCCCCGCAATCGCGCCAGACTTCGTCGCATCAACGCCCGCGCTTTCCAGCGCCGCACCAATCGCCGCTGTGTCTTCCAAGGCGCTGTCATCGCCGCTGGCCAGCAAGGATTCGGCCAAAGAGCCGGTCGCCTGCTCCGAGCCGTCAAGCGCGGCCGCATCATCCGCCGCGCCCGCCGCCGCCGCGTTGATCACAGCCGCAACTTTCGCCGCCGCCTTGAACGCATCGGCATCAGAGTCACCAGCGCCGTTTTCAATCGCCTCAATCGGGTCAAGCTCCAGAAGGTTCTGCCCCGACAGCCCGAGGGCCGTGGCAAGCTGCGCGCTGGCATCGGCAACCGAAATATCATTGCCCTCCGCCGCCCGTTTTTCAACAAGGCTTTGCACAAGCGTTGTCAATGGCGTGATCACATCGGCATCCGCCGGCGCCGTCAAAACCCCCGTAAAGGCTTTGCCCGTTGCCGCATCAATACCGCCAAAGGAAATCAGCTTGGCGCTCGGGTTGGCGCTGCTCTCGGCCAGAGTCCAGTTGCCCTCGCTGTCGGTCGTGGTGGTCGGCTCGCCCGCATCCAGCGCCTCGTTGCCGTTCAGGTCGCGAAAGACTGTCGCGTTGACAAGATAGCCGTCCACAACGCGGCCCCCGGTGTTGAACACAGGTGCCGCCGGCGTGCTCGGCGCGGCCGCCCCCGAAGAGCCGCCGCCCAGAGCCGCCAAAGCCCCGACACCAACAGCGCCGCCGGCCGCCATGCCTGCGGTGAGGGTGGCGCCGCCCTCAAGACCCGCAGCCATAATATCGGCGACTTGCTGCGCCACAGCCTCGGAGACCACAATATCGCCCGCCGCGCCCACCGTATAGCTGCCCTGCGGAATCCTGATCGTCTCGCCGTTGTCCAAAGTGATCAGCAAAGACCCGTCGGCCTGCTGGGCAGCCGAGGCCACGCCCTCAAGCCCGGCGATGTCCACCACAGCGCTCTGCGCGCTCGCGTCTTGCGCCCCCAGCAACACCAAAACCATAGCAGAGCCGCCCACAGCCAGCCGCAGGGCGTTTTGTTTGACAAGTTTCTGGACATAGCCCTGCCGCGCCGCGCCATCTCTTGGCAGCGACACCGGCACCGCTTGCGCGCCACTCAACCCTGACAGGCGAGCGGCAAATTCTGATGAAGACGAAACAGACACAACCGTCGGCAAAGCGACGCGAGACCCAACAACCATTTAAACAACCCCAAGAATAACCAGTTACAACAGTCCGAGGCTCGGACAATGCTGTCGCCAAGTCAAGCCGCGCGACAAACTCTGTCAAAATTTAGCCAATTTTTCACTTTAACCCTCTGTTTTTAATTGTGAAATTATTCACCCGTTTTGGCCTCGCCATCACAGGGTCTCGGCGGCCTCACTCAGCGCTTGGCGTGAAAGATTGCCCTAGCGTCAAGCCAGCCGGCGAATCTGCAGGCCCGCCACAAGGCCCGCCAAACCGGACTCATGCCCTGCTTTCCGCCCTTGCACTGGCCCCGTTTTCAGGCAATCTGGGCCAAATTCCGACCCGCGACCCGCGCCCAGACCGAAAGTCAATTCAGTGCAAGACTCCTATGACATTATCATCATTGGCGGTGGCATCATGGGTGCCTCAACCGCCTGTTTTCTATCTCAAAATCCAGATTTTGACGGCACCGTTCTGGTTGTCGAGCGCGACCCGAGCTATGAATTCGCCTCCACCTCCCACACCAATTCCTGTATGCGGCAGCAGTTTTCAACAGGGCTAAACGTGCGCATTTCGCAGTTTGCCGCGGACTATGTGAAAAATCTGGCAAGCTATCTCAACGACAGCCGCGTTCCCAAGCTCGATATCCAGAATTTCGGCTATATGTATCTCGCCGACAGCGAAGAGATGGTCACAACCCTGCGCAGCAACCACGCCGTCCAGCAGGCCGCCGGCGCCGCCACCAAGCTCCTGAGCCGCAGCGAGATCGCCGCCGCCTACCCGTTCTATGCGCTTGACGATATCCTCCTTGGCTCGATCAATACGGTCGATGAGGGCTTTTTTGATGGGCAGGCGGTGTTTGACTGGCAGCGCCGCATCAGCCGCGAGGCCGGTGTCGATTATATCGCCGCAGAGGTCACGGCGCTCACCAAAAACAAGGCCGCAAACCGGATCCAGAGTGTGACCCTGAGCACCGGCCAGACCCTCTCCTGCGGTCAGCTCGTCAACGCCACAGGCCCGCGCGCCGCGCGCACCGCCGCCATGGCAGGGATCAGCCTGCCCGTCGAGCCGCGCAAGCGCTTCACATGGGTCTTTCGCGCCGAACACCCCCTAGAGCAGCCCCTGCCGCTCACAGTGGATCCTTGCGGGGTGCACGTGCGTGAAGTCGGCGGCGGAACCTATATGGCCGGCGCCCATACCGAAGAAGACCCCGCCGTCGCCTTTGACGATTTCGCCTTGGATCACGGCTTCTGGCAAGATCATGTCTGGCCGATGATCGCCACGCGCATTCCCCAGTTCGAGGCGATCAAGGTCATATCCGAATGGGCCGGTCATTACGCCTATAACACGCTCGATCAAAACGCCATCACAGGTCCCCACCCCGAGATCAGCAACTTTCTGTTTCTCAACGGGTTTTCAGGCCACGGGCTACAGCAGTCCCCCGCCATGGGCCGCGGCACAGCCGAATGGCTCACCTATGGAAGCTACCGCAGCCTGGATCTGAGCGCGTTTCATTACGAGCGCGTCACGCGCAACGCGCCGATCAGGGAACAAGCGGTGATCTAGCCCAAGACCGGAAGCGCTGTGCCCGCCGCGACACAGATCGCCCCCGCGCCCACCAGTGTCGCCGCCTGTGCCAGATCGTCGGCCATATAGCGGTCATCAGTCAAACTGGCGATATCGCAACGCAAGCGGCGCACCACCGCCGCCAAAGGCGCGCTGGTTTCAAGAGGCGCACGAAACTCCACCCCCTGCGCGGCACATAACAACTCGACCCCCAAAATGGTCTCCAGATTGCGCACCATCGGCATCAAGCGGCGCGCGCCATGCGCGGCCATGCTCACATGGTCCTCCTGATTGGCCGAAGTGGGCGTGCTGTCGGTCACAGTCGGGTTCGCCAAATGCTTGTTTTCGCTCATCAAAGCCGCCGTGGTCACTTCAGCGATCATCAGCCCCGAGTTCAGCCCCGGATTGGGCGTCAGGAAGGGCGGCAAGTCAAAGCTCAACGTCGGATCAACCATCAGAGCCACCCGCCGTTGCGCAATCGCGCCAATCTCCGAAAGCGCCAGCGCGATCATATCCGCCGCAAAGCCGACCGGTTCCGCATGGAAATTTCCCCCCGACACAATCAGACCCGCCTCGCTCAACACAAGCGGATTGTCAGTGGCCGCATTGGCCTCGATTATCAGCGTTTGCGCCGCTTGGCGCATCACATCCATTGCCGCCCCCGTCACCTGCGGCTGACAGCGGATGCAGTAAGGGTCTTGCACACGGCTGTCGCCGTCGCGGTGGCTCTCGCGGATCTGCGACCCCTCCAGCAGCGCCCGCATCGCAGCCGCCGCCTCGATCTGCCCGGCATGGCCGCGCAGCGCATGGATTTCGGGCTGCAACGGCGCGGTCGAGCCCATAATCGCATCGGTTGACAGCGCCGAAACCACAAGCGCCGTCTGCGCCGCGCGCCAGCCCTCAAACAGCCCCGCCAGCGCATAGGCCGTGGAAAACTGCGTGCCGTTGATACAGGCCAGCCCCTCTTTCGGGCCAAGCACCACAGGCTCAAGCCCGGCTTTGGCCAGAGCCTCGGCCGCAGACATCAAAACGCCTTTGTAGCGCGCCTTGCCCTCGCCCATCATCGCCGCCGTCATATGCGCCAGCGGCGCAAGATCGCCCGAGGCCCCGACAGAGCCTTGCGCCGGCACCTCAGGCGTCACGCCTTCGCGCAACATCCCCTCAAGCTGCTCCACAAGCGCCCAGCGCACACCCGAGGCCCCACGGCCAAACGACAACAGCTTGAGCGTCATCATGAGGCGCACATGGGCCTGCGGCATCGCCTCGCCCACGCCGCAACAATGGCTCAGGATCAGATTGCGCTGAAGCTGTGCTGTGTCCTTGGGCGCGACCTTTACACTCGCCAGTTTGCCAAAGCCCGTGTTGACCCCGTAAACCGCCGCCTGCCCCGCCGCAGCCTCGGCAATTCGGCTCGCCGCCAGCGCAACCGCAGGCTTGCACGCAGGGTCCAGACGCGGCGCCACAGCCTCACGATAGACCCGCTCCAGCGCGTCCAGCTCAACAGACATCGGCGTCAAAACGATGGTGGTCATAGGCTCTCTCCCCCTTAGGTCAGGGGAAGAGTTACCGACATAAAATTAATATGTCCACACATATTAATCAAGCGATCACGCCAGCGAAGGCAGCCAAAGCACAATGCCCGGAAAGGCCACAAGCCCGGCAATCGTCAGCGCATCGGCAATGAAAAACGGCGTCACGCCCTTAAAAACGTCCTGCACCGTCAAATCATCGCGCACCCCCGCCACAACAAAGCAGTTGAGACCGATCGGCGGGGTGATCAGACAGAATTCCGCCATTTTGACCACAAGGATGCCAAACCAGATCGCACACATTGTTCCGGACATCCCGAACGCACTGTCCACAGCGGCCACGTTTTCGCCCCCGTTCAGCGCCATAACCGCAGGGTAAACCACAGGCAGCGTGAGC
>JAHBAN010000011.1 GCA_018500075.1 Flavobacteriia bacterium
GCGCGTCCAGCGATTCCAAGCAAGCATGACTTGAGGTCACATTGCATTTCGTGCGCACCCGTGCATAAAGCCCTCATTGCTTTTTGACAGGACACAAACATGATCCTCTACCCCGCGATCGACCTCAAAGATGGCCGCGCCGTGCGCCTTGTGCATGGCGAAATGGAGCGCGAAACCGTATTCAATGAAAACCCGGCCGCGCAGGCTCTGGAGTTCGTTGCCGCCGGCTGCGAATGGCTTCATCTGGTGGATCTCAACGGCGCGTTTGCGGGCGTGCCTGTCAATGCCGCGCCGGTCGAGGAAATCCTTGCACAAACAAATGTCCCCGCCCAGCTCGGCGGCGGCATCCGCGACATGGCCACAATCGAGCGCTGGATCAGCCGTGGCCTGGCCCGCGTGATCCTAGGCACTGTCGCCGTTGAAAACCCGCAGCTTGTGCGCGACGCCGCGCGCGAATTCCCCGGCAAGGTCGCCGTAGGAATTGATGCCCGCAACGGCATGGTCGCCACCAAGGGCTGGGCAGAAGAGACAAGTGTAAACGCCACAGATCTCGCCAGATCGTTTGAAGATGCCGGCGTCGCCGCCATCATCTACACCGACATCCACCGCGACGGTGCCATGAAAGGCCCCAATATCGAAGAAACCGCGGCGCTCGCCCGTGCTGTCAGCATCCCCGTGATCGCGTCTGGCGGCGTCAGCTCGCTGGCCGATTTAGAAGCCCTCAAAGCCTGTGGCGCCCCTCTCAACGGCGCCATCTCCGGTCGCGCGCTCTATGACGGGGCCATCGATCTCGCGGATGCGCTCACGCTGATGAAGGGCTGAAACACTATGCTCAAAACGCGCATCATTCCCTGCCTCGATGTCGCCGACGGGCGCGTCGTCAAAGGCGTGAACTTCGTCGGATTGCGTGACGCGGGCGATCCTGTCGATGCGGCCAAAGCCTATGACGCAGCGGGCGCAGACGAGCTTTGCTTCCTTGATATTCACGCCACCCACGAAAACCGAGGCACAATGTTTGATATGGTCACCCGCACCGCCGAGCAATGCTATATCCCGCTCACTGTGGGCGGCGGCGTGCGCTCGGTGCAGGACGTGCGCGACCTCTTGCTTGCAGGCGCCGATAAAGTCAGTTTCAATTCCGCCGCGGTCGCCAACCCTGATGTTGTCGGCGAAGCCTCGGCGCATTTTGGCGCGCAATGTATCGTGGTCGCGATTGACGCCAAAACAGTCCGCCCCGGCAAATGGGAAATCTTCACCCATGGAGGCCGCAAGCCCACAGGGATAGATGCCGTCGCCTTCGCCAAGCTCATGGCCCAAAACGGCGCGGGCGAAATCCTGCTCACCTCAATGGACCGCGACGGCACCAAAGCCGGCTACAATCTCCCCCTCACCCGCGCCATCGCCGATGCCGTGTCGGTGCCGGTGATCGCCTCGGGCGGCGTGGGCACGTTGCAACATCTTGTCGAGGGCGTGACAGAGGGCCATGCCAGCGCCGTTCTGGCAGCCTCGATTTTTCACTTCGGCACATTTTCCATCCAAGACGCCAAACATTATATGCAAGCCGCAGGCATCCCCATGAGGATCGAAGAATGACACTCACCGAGCTTGAAGAAATCATTGCCACCCGCGCAAAAGCCTCACCAGAAGACAGCTGGACCGCCAAACTCCTCGCCCAAGGGCGGGACAAAACCGCCGAAAAACTCGGCGAAGAAGCGATCGAAACCGTGATCGAGGCGGTCAAAGGCAATAAAGCGGGCCTGACCTGTGAGGCCGCCGACCTGCTGTTTCACCTGCTCGTTGTGCTACACGCCAATGAGGTCCGGGTCGCTGATGTCATGGCCGAACTTGAGCGCCGCCAGTCCCGCTCAGGCCTCGCAGAAAAAGCCGCGCGCCAAACTTAACCCCCTTTTTCTTTCCAAAAATATCCCGGGGGGGAGATGCAAATCCGCAGGGTTTGCATCTGGGGGGGGGCAGCGCCCCCCCCGCCGGTCGGCGCGCCAAAGGCGCGGCGAAACAAGGCTCAGAGCTTGGAGCTGATCACACCCGTATTGAACCCGCCACGGCGCAACTCGCCAAAGAGACGTTGATACTCGATCTTCGGGCAGCGATCCATCACAACGTCCACCCCCCGCGCCCGCGCCATGGCCGCGGCCTCCTCATGGACAACACCGATCTGCATCCAGATTGTGCTCAGATTGGGCAGGCGTTCCAACGCCTCTTGCACAATCGGCAAGACCTCTTGCGAACGGCGGAAAATATCAATAAAATCAGTTTCCAAAGGCAGTTCTTCCAGGCTGCCGACATAGGGCACCCCCAAAAACTCGGTGCCTGCATAAGCCGGGTTTACCGGCACAATGTCATATCCGCGCAGCTTCAGATAACGCCCGACAAAAAAGCTTGGTCGGGTGTCCTTGCTGGACAGCCCGACAATCGCGATCTTTCTGGCGCGCTGCAAAACATCTTTCAAAAAACGGTCTGTATAGGTTTCGCTCATTCAGATCTCCCGAGCAGCCGAAGACTCAAAAAAAAAGGCGCCCAAGACGAGCTTGAGCGCAGTTGCGGAACGAGGGACAGTGTTACCAAAGCAGGTGTTCCACCCTGCCTCTGGTTGAGATGTAGGTCCGAATTCGGATATAAAAAGAGGATGTAAAATACCTGTGAACACGGCGCGACATCAGGCTGATTTTTGCCGGGTGGCCGCATAAAGCGAGACCGCCGCCGCATTGGACACATTCAAAGACCCGAAATCTCCCGCAAAATCGATCTTGGCCAAGACATCGCATTGTTCTTTGGTTTTTTCCCGCAGCCCCGGCCCCTCTGCGCCCAGAACAAGGGCCACTGGCCGATCGTGATAGCCTTCAAGCTCGGCCTCAAGCGTGGTGCCGGCCTCGCCATCAAGCCCGATCAGAAAATACCCGTAGCCTTTGAGCTCTTCCATCGCGCGAGACAGGTTTGTGACCCGCAAATAAGGCTGGCGTTCCAGCGC
>JAHBAN010000050.1 GCA_018500075.1 Flavobacteriia bacterium
GAGGGGATGCTGTTTGCGGCCCTTCCGGGCAGCTTGGTGCATGGGGGCGAGTTTATCCAATACGCCTTGCGGATGGGCGCGCGGGCGATTCTCACCGACCCTGCCGGTGCCGAGCTTGCGCAGGCCGAGCTTGCGGCCTCTGATGCGGCGCTGATTGTGTCGGAAAATCCGCGGCAGGTTCTGGCCTATACGGCGGCGCTCTGGTTTGGCGCGCAGCCCGAGACCATGGTGGCTGTGACCGGCACAAACGGAAAGACGAGTGTGTCGAGCTTTGTGCGGATGATCTGGCAGGAGCTGGGCCGCAGCGCGGTCAATCTTGGCACGACCGGGGTGGAGGGCGACTGGAGCGCGCCGCTTGCGCATACGACGCCGGAGCCGATCACCTTGCACCGCGCTCTGGCGGCGGCCAGCGCGGCGGGGATCACGCACGCAGCGATGGAGGCGTCAAGCCACGGGCTTTCGCAATACCGGCTGGACGGGGTTCAGCTTGCGGCGGCGGGATTTACCAACTTTACGCAGGATCATCTGGATTATCACGCCAGTTTCGAGGCGTATTTTGCCGCCAAGGCCGCGCTGTTTGGGCGGGTTCTGAGCGATGACGGCGTCGCGGTGATCAATATCGACGATCCGCGCGGCCCCGAGATGGCCGCCATTGCGCAGGCGCGCGAGATTGAGGTGATCAGCGTGGGCCGTATGGCGGGCGCCGATCTCCAGCTCACGGCGCAGCGTTTTCATGGCATGGGGCAGGAAGTCTTTTTCAAGCACAACGACCGTGGCTACCGCGCCGATCTTAAGCTGATGGGCGGGTTTCAGGCCGAGAATGTGCTTTTGGCGGCGGGTCTTGTGATTGCGGCGGGGGAAGATCCGCAGGCCGTCTTTGAAACGCTGGATCATATGCAAACCGTGCGCGGGCGGATGCAGCTTGCGGCGACGCGCGACAATGGTGCGACGGTTTTTGTGGATTATTCCCATACGCCCGATGCGATTGCCACGGCGCTGAAGGCGATGCGCCCGCATATTCCGGGGCGTATTATCGCGATCATCGGAGCCGGGGGCGACCGCGACACAAGCAAGCGGCCCCTGATGGGCGCGGCAGCGGCGGAGCACGCCGATATTGTGATTGTCACCGATGACAATCCGCGCTCCGAGGAGCCGGCCGACATCCGTGCGGCTGTGTTGCAGGGCTGTCCCGAGGCCTATGAGGTGGGGGATCGCGCCGAGGCGATCTTGCGCGGCGTCGATCTGTTGCAGGCAGGGGATGCGCTTTTGATTGCGGGCAAGGGCCATGAGAGCGGCCAGACCATAGGCGACACTGTGCTTCCGTTTGATGATGTGGAGCAGGCGAGCGTGGCGGTTGCGGCTTTGGAGGGCAGGATATGAAACCTCTCTGGACAGCCGCCCAAGCGGCAGAGGCCACGGGCGGACACACCGGCAGCGACTGGGCGGCGACGGGGGTGTCGATTGACACGCGCACGCTTGTTGCGGGAGATCTGTTTGTTGCGCTCAAGGCGGCGCGGGACGGGCATGAGTTTGTTGCGCAGGCTCTGGAAAAGGGCGCGGCGGCGGCGCTTGTCAGTCATGTGCCCGAAGGGCTGGAAGGCTCGGGCAAGCTCTTGCTTGTGGCTGATGTGCTTGCGGCGCTGGAAGATTTGGGCCGCGCGGCGCGGGCACGCAGCCACGCCAAGATCATCGGGGTGACGGGCAGCGCGGGCAAGACCTCGACCAAGGAGATGCTGCGCGTGATGCTGGCGGCGTCGGGGCGCTGCCATGCCGCCGAGGCAAGCTATAACAACCATTGGGGCGTGCCGCTCACATTGGCACGGATGCCGCTTGAGGCGGAGTTTGCCGTGATCGAGATCGGCATGAACCACCCCGGCGAGATTGCGCCTCTGGCGAAGATGGCCGCGCCTCATGTTGTGATGATCACCACGGTTGCGGCGGCGCATATGGCGGCCTTCGAGACCATCGAGGGCATTGCACATGAGAAAGCCGCGATCATGGACGGGCTTGTGGCGGGCGGCACGGCGATCTGGAACGCCGATATTGCCACGGCACCTATTCTGGCGGCCAAATCGGCGCGCTGCGCGGGCCGGGGGCTGACGTTTGGTGCGGCCTCCTCTGATTACCGGCTGGTGTCGACCCGGCTCAAAGACAATCTGACCATCGCCGAGGCCGAAGCCTTTGGCGCGGCGCTTGTGTATAAAGTCGGCGCGGCGGGGCGGCATTTTGCCATGAACGGGCTGGGCGCGATTGCGGTTTGTGAGGCGGTCGGGATCGAGCGCGCTGTGGCGGCGGCCGATCTGGCGCGGTGGGGGCCGCCGGCGGGACGCGGGCGGCGCGAGACTCTGGCGCTGGATGAGGTTGAGGATGACCATATCGAGCTGATTGATGATGCGTTCAATGCCAACCCGGCGTCGCTTGAGGCGTCGCTACAGGTTTTGGCTGATAGTGCGCGCCCCGAGGGCAAAAGCCGCAAGATTGCCATTCTCGGCGATATGCTGGAGCTTGGTGTGAGCGAGGCGGCGGAGCACGCCCGCGTGGCGCGGCTGCCCAGCCTTGAAGCGCTTGATCTTGTGCATTGTGTCGGGCCGCTGATGCGCCACGCCTGGGAGGCGCTGCCGCCGGCGCAACAGGGCGAGTGGTTTGAAACGGCAGACGAGCTTGCCGCCAAAGTGCGCGGGTATTTGCGCGCGGGGGATATTGTATTGGTGAAAGGCTCCAAAGGGATTGGCGTCAGCCGTGTGGTGAGCGCGATCCGGCAGGTGATGCGCCCGAAAACAGAGAGACGAGGAATAGAGTAAATGCTTTACTGGCTTACGGCACTGTCCGATGGGGGCGATTTTTTCAACCTGTTCAGGTATATCACCTTCCGCGCCGGGGGGGCGTTTCTCACAGCGCTTTTGTTCGGCTTTGTCTTTGGGCCGCCTTTGATCAATGTGTTGCGCCGCCGTCAGGGCAAGGGCCAGCCCATCCGCGATGATGGCCCCGAGGGGCATCTGGCCAAGGCCGGCACACCGACGATGGGGGGATTGCTGATTGTCGGGGCGCTATTAAGCTCGACCCTGCTTTGGGCGCGGCTCGACAACCCGTTTATCTGGATTGTGCTGTTTGTGACTGTCGGCTTTGCGACGATCGGTTTTGCCGATGATTATGCCAAGGTGAGCAAGCAGACCACCGCGGGCGTTTCGGGGCGGGTGCGCATGGCGCTTGGCTTGCTGATCAGCGCGATTGCGGGCTTTTGGGCGGCGCTTTATCATCCGGAGGCCTTGCAATACCAACTGGCGCTGCCTGTGTTCAAGAACACGCTGATCAACCTTGGCTATCTCTTTGTGCCGTTTTCCATGATTGTGATTGTGGGGGCTGCGAATGCTGTGAACCTCACCGACGGGCTGGACGGCCTCGCCATCATGCCTGTGATGATCGCGGCGGGCACGCTTGGGGTGATTGCTTATGCGGTCGGGCGGGTCGACTTTACCGAGTATCTGGATGTGCATTATGTGCCCGGAACCGGCGAGATCCTGATTTTTACCGCCGGTATTTTTGGCGGGGGGCTTGGCTTTTTGTGGTATAATGCGCCGCCTGCGGCTGTGTTTATGGGCGACACCGGCTCGCTGGCTTTGGGCGGGGCTTTGGGCGCGATTGCGGTGAGCACAAAGCACGAGATCGTGCTCGCGATTGTTGGCGGTCTCTTCGTTGTTGAGGCGCTTTCGGTGATCATTCAGGTGCTATACTTCAAGCGCACCGGCAAGCGCGTTTTTCTGATGGCACCGATCCATCACCACTATGAAAAGAAGGGCTGGGCGGAGCCGCAAATCGTGATCCGCTTCTGGATCATCTCGCTCATTCTGGCGCTGATCGGCCTTGCCACGCTTAAACTTCGTTAACAACGCGCCCCCTCCTGAGGCGCACCAAAGGGGAAACAGATGATTCCAGTTGCCGGATATGCGGGCCAAACCGTAGGCGTTCTGGGCCTTGGGCGCAGCGGTCTGTCTGCGGCGCGCAGCCTGCGCGCGGGCGGGGCCGAAGCGCTCTGTTGGGATGACAACCCCGAGGCGCGGGGACGGGCCGAGGCCGAGGGCTTTGACTGTCTTGATCTGGGCGCAGAGGCGGTGATGGGCCGCCTGTCGGCGCTTGTGGTCAGCCCCGGGATTGCGCATCTTTACCCTGCGCCGAACCGGATTGTTGCCGCGGCGCTTCTGGCGGGCGTGCCTGTGGACAATGACATCGGGCTGTTTTTTGCCTCGCTTGGGTCTGGGAGCTGGGCCGAGCTGGATGTGCCGCCCCGCGTTGTGGCTGTGACCGGCTCGAACGGGAAATCGACCACCTCGGCGCTGATTGCCCATCTGATCGAGGCGGCGGGCCGGAGTGCGCAGCTTGCGGGCAATATAGGGCGCGGGGTTCTGGACATAGACGAGCCGGTGTCGGGCGATGTGATTGTGCTGGAACTCAGCTCCTATCAGACCGAGCTGGCGCGGGCGCTGACCCCTGATATTGCGGTATTTACCAATCTCTCGGCGGACCATCTGGACCGCCATCACGGGATGGGCGGGTATTTTGCGGCCAAGCGGCGGCTTTTTGCGGAGGGCGGGCCGGACCGCGCCGTGATTGGTGTGGATGAAAACGAGGGGCTGTTTCTGGACAACCAGCTCTCGGCGGGGCAGGGCGACGACCGGGTGATCCGGATTTCTGTGGAGCGCAAGCTCACAGGGCACGGCTGGAACGTCTATGCCAGGAAGGGCTTTCTGGCCGAGTGGCGCAAGGGGCGGCAAGTGGCCTCGATTGATTTGCGCGCGATCAAGGGGCTGCCCGGCGCGCACAACCACCAGAACGCCTGTGCGGCCTATGCTGTGTGTCGCGCGCTCGGAATTGCGCCGCGCGAGATCGAACGCGGGTTTCACAGCTTCAAGGGCTTGCCGCACCGCTCCCAAGTGATTGCCGAGGCGGGCGGCGTGTCTTATGTCAACGACAGCAAGGCGACCAATGTGGACGCGGCCCGGAAGGCTTTGGGCGCGTTCCAAAACATCCGCTGGATTTGTGGCGGGCTGGAGAAAGAGGGCGGCTTGGGCGGGCTGTCCGGGGCGCTTGGGGCGGTCCGGAAGGCCTATGTGATTGGCCGTGAGGCGGCGCAGTTTGCGATGCAGCTGCCCGGTGTTGAGGCCGAGGTCTGCACGACGATGGCGCGGGCGGTCGAGGCGGCGATGGCGGAGGCCGAGGCGGGCGATGTCGTCTTGCTGGCGCCAGCGGCGGCGAGCTTTGATCAGTATGACAGCTTTGAGAAACGCGGCGAGGACTTTTGCCAAGAGGTGTTGAAGCGTCTTTGAGGGGTCGAATTTGGCTTCGCCAAATCCGACTTTGGTGGGGGCCAGCCCCCACACGCAGGTTTATGTGGGGGCCAGCCCCCACACCCCCGGGATATTTATGGAAAGAGGAAGCAGGCGGCTCAGCGACAGATAGTTTGTGTTGTGGCGTGTTCGGCGCGCGCGGGCGGTAAGAGGCGCTCGCGGCAGGCGAGGCGGGGGCGGGATTTGCGCTGAAATGTGACCGAGCCGGCGCGCGCGCCATTGTGCAGGCGGGTGAGCAGGGCCGTTTCGCCCAGAGAGAGCGGGCGGCCACAGGCGGCGAGGGCACGGCACAGGGCGAAGGCATTGGGCGCGAGGGATCATGCGCGCAACTGGCGGGAGATCCGGGCGTGCATCGCCCGCGCAGCTTGGGGCTTGGGTTTTACTTTCGGGAAAGGGGGCGAACGGGGCGTGCGGGCTGAGGCGCTGGAGAGGCGTGGTGCGCTGTGAATGCGCACCCTAGAGTGGGGCGTGGCGCGCTTTACACATCCAGCTCCTCAACAAACCGCGCGTTTTGGGGGATATACTGGAAGCGCAGTTCGGGTTTTTTGCCCATGAGCCGTTCCACGAGGTCGCCGGTTTGTAAACGGGCGTCCTCGTGGAACGGCCCATGGGCAAAAAACCCGAACTGCGCTTCCAGTATGTTTTCGACAAAGCGCTGTTTGTTGAGGAGCTGGATGAGTAAAACGCGCCACACACCAATCCAGGGTGCGC
>JAHBAN010000131.1 GCA_018500075.1 Flavobacteriia bacterium
CAGAAGAAGATCCCAAAGAGCTTGAGGCCTCCAAATATGACCTCAACTATATCGCTCTGGATGGCGAAATCGGCTGCATGGTCAACGGCGCGGGCCTGGCCATGGCGACGATGGACATCATCAAGCTCTACGGGGCCGAGCCTGCCAACTTCCTTGATGTGGGCGGCGGCGCGACCAAAGAGAAGGTGACAGAAGCCTTCAAGATCATCACCTCTGATCCGCAGGTCAAAGGCATCCTCGTCAACATCTTCGGCGGCATCATGCGCTGTGATGTGATCGCCGAGGGCGTTGTGGCGGCTGTGAAAGAAGTGGGCCTCAAAGTGCCGCTGGTTGTGCGCCTCGAGGGCACGAATGTCGATGAGGGCAAAGCCATCATCAACACTTCCGGCCTCGATGTGATCGCCGCCGACGACCTGAAAGACGGCGCGCAAAAGATCGTGAAAGCCGTCAAAGGCTAACGCCGTAGGGTGCGCATTAATTGCGCACCTGTCACCCATATACAGAAAGCCACGCCCCTTGCTAGACACTGCCACATATCGCGCCTGCCCGTCCTGCGGCTCTGACGCGTTTACCCCTTGGGAGAAATACTCCCCCGAGGCGTGGCAGGTTGTCTGCTGTAATTCCTGCCGCCTGACCTATCTGCGCAATCCCGTCGCCTACACGGCGCTGGAAGAAGATTTCGCTTGGGAAAAGACTTATGTTGAGAAAAGCGCCAGAGGCGGCTCAACCACTTTGTCTCCCCTCATCCGCCGCCTTCGCGCACGCTTGGGCCTGCTTCACCGCTCAAAAACCGACAGCTTTCGCGCGTGGTTTCACGACGGGCACGTGCTCGACATAGGCTGCGGCCTTGGCGACCGTATCGTGCCGCCCATGACACCCTATGGAATCGAGCTGTCCAAGGGGCTTCAAGCCGAAGCAGACACAATTATGCGTAAACGCGGCGGCTATTGCCTCCACGGCGCGGGCGCCGAAGCGATTTGGGCGTTCAGCGAAGGCCAGTTCGACGGCATTTTGATGAATTCCTATCTGGAGCATGAAACCGATGTCATGGGTGTTCTCAAGGGCGCATATCGCGCGCTGAAAGAGACTGGCGCGGTTTATGTGCGGGTGCCCAATTTCGGCTCGCTCAACCGCCGTGTCATCGGGGCAAACTGGTGTGGCTTCCGCTATCCCGATCATGTCAATTATTTCACTCTCGACACTCTCAAATCCACCGTCGCGCGCGCGGGCTTCACGCTCGAGCTGGTCAATGGCAAGCGGCTAATGCTCGACGACAATATTCAAGCGCTTCTGCGCAAACAATCCGCCGCATGACGCCGGCCTAAATAACGCTAAGGAACCAAAACACATGGCAGTCCTCGTAAACGAAAACACCAAAGTCATCTGTCAGGGCCTCACCGGCTCGCAGGGCACATTCCACACCGAACAGGCGATTGCCTATGGCACCAAGATGGTCGGCGGCGTCACGCCCGGCAAGGGCGGCAGCAGCCATCTTGATCTGCCGGTCTTCAACTCCGTGCATGAGGCGATGCACGTCACAGAGGCCAATGCCTCGGTGATCTACGTGCCGCCCCCCTTTGCGGCAGACTCCATTCTTGAGGCGATTGACGCTGAAATGCCGCTGATCGTGTGCATCACCGAGGGCATCCCTGTGCTCGACATGATGCGCGTGCAGCGCGCGCTGGAAGGCTCCAAGAGCCGTCTGATCGGGCCAAACTGCCCCGGCGTGATCACGCCCGGCGCCTGCAAAATCGGCATCATGCCGGGTCATATCCATATGCGCGGCTCCTGCGGCGTGGTTTCGCGCTCGGGCACGCTCACCTATGAGGCGGTCAAGCAGACAACAGACCTCGGCCTCGGCCAGTCCTCGGCTGTGGGCATCGGCGGTGATCCGATCAAAGGCACAGAGCACATTGATGTGCTCAATATGTTCCTTGATGATGACGAAACCCACAGCATGATCATGATCGGCGAAATCGGCGGCTCCGCCGAAGAAGAAGCAGCCGAATTCCTTGCCGCCCAGAAGAAAAAGGGCCGCTGGAAGCCGACTGCGGGCTTTATCGCGGGCCGCACAGCCCCTCCCGGCCGCCGTATGGGCCACGCAGGCGCGATTGTCGCCGGCGGCAAAGGTGGCGCGGAAGACAAGATCGAAGCCATGCGCAAAGCCGGCATCATCGTCGCAGACAGCCCCGCCACGCTGGGCGAGGCCGTGATTGAAGCGATCGGAACCTAAACCAAGACAGAGGCAGCGGCGCATCAGGTGCCGCTGCCTTCCACACGCCACGAGCCAGAAACGCGCAGACCAAACGCTCGAACGCATAGGTGCATCATGACCGACCAGTCTTCCAACGACCAGTTTCACGCCTCCTCCTTCATGCAAGGCCACAATGCCGAGTATCTGGAGCAGCTTTACGGCCAATACGCCGCCGATCCCAACTCGGTTGACGAGGCGTGGCGCAGCTTCTTTGGCGCTCTCGGAGATGCCGAGCTTGATGTGAAAGCCGAGGCCACAGGCCCGAGCTGGGCGCGCGCCGACTGGCCACCTGTGCCCCACGACGAGCTGACGCAAGCGCTCACCGGCGAATGGGAAGAGAGCGAAGTCAAAGCCGCCACCAAAAAGATCGAGGCCGGCGCGACCAAGGCGGGGGTTGATGCCTCCAACGCCACCGTGCGCCAAGCCGTGCTCGACAGCATCCGCGCGCTGATGATCATCCGCGCCTACCGGATCCGCGGCCATCTCATCGCCAATCTCGATCCGCTCGGGCTGGTCGAAAACAAGCCCCACCCAGAGCTTGACCCGAAGTCTTACGGCTTCACCGAGGCCGATATGGACCGGCCGATCTTTATTGATAAGGTGCTGGGCCTTGATTTTGCCAATATGCGCCAGATCCTTGATATCGTGCGCCGCACCTACTGTGGCACCTTCGCGCTGCAATATATGCATATTTCCAACCCCGAAGAAGCGGGCTGGCTGAAAGAACGTATCGAGGGCTATGACAAGGAAATCAAGTTCACCCGCGAAGGCCGCAAAGCGATCCTCAACAAGATGGTCGAGGCCGAAGGCTTTGAGAAATTCCTCCATGTCAAATACATGGGCACCAAGCGGTTTGGCCTTGATGGCGGCGAAAGCCTCATTCCGGCGATGGAACAGATCATCAAACGCGGCGGCGCCCTCGGGATCCGCGAAATGGTCATCGGGATGCCCCACCGTGGCCGGCTCAATGTGCTCGCCAATGTGATGAGCAAGCCCTACCGCGCGATCTTCAACGAGTTTCAGGGCGGCAGCTTCAAACCCGAAGAGGTCGACGGCTCGGGCGATGTAAAATATCACCTTGGCGCAAGCTCGGACCGCAGCTTTGACGGCAATTCCGTGCATCTCTCGCTCACGGCCAACCCCTCGCATCTTGAGGCGGTCAACCCTGTTGTGCTCGGCAAGGTCCGCGCCAAGCAGGACCAGCTCGGCGACACCGAGCGCAAGCAGGTCATGGCGATTTTGCTGCATGGCGATGCGGCCTTCGCAGGTCAGGGCGTTGTGGCCGAGGGCCTCGGCCTCTCCGGCCTCAAGGGCCACCGCACCGGCGGCACCATGCACATCGTGGTCAACAACCAGATCGGCTTCACCACCGCGCCGCATTTCTCGCGCTCCTCGCCCTATCCGACCGACATCGCTCTGATGGTCGAAGCGCCGATTTTCCACGTCAATGGCGACGACCCCGAGGCCGTGGTCCATGCCGCCAAAGTCGCCACAGAGTTCCGCCAGAAGTTCGGCAAAGACGTGGTGCTCGATATTTTCTGCTACCGCAGGTTTGGTCACAACGAAGGCGATGAGCCGATGTTCACCAACCCTGTGATGTATAAAAAGATCAAGAAACAAAAGACCACGCTCAGCCTCTATACAGAGACGCTGGTGCGCGACGGGCTTATCCCCGAGGGCGAGATCGAAGATATGAAAGCCGCCTTCCAGGCCCATCTGGGCGAGGAGTTTGAGGCCGGCAAGGACTATAAGCCCAACAAAGCCGACTGGCTGGATGGCAAGTGGTCCCATCTCAACCGCGACAAGGAAGAGTATCAGCGCGGCGAAACCGCGATTGCGCCGGAGACCTTTGCCGAGATCGGCCGCGCACTCAGCACAGTGCCCGCCGGCCTGCCGCTTCACAAGACCGTCGCCCGTCTGCTGGAAAGCAAGGCGCAGATGTTTGAAACCGGCGAGGGCTTTGACTGGGCCACAGGCGAAGCGCTGGCCTTTGGCTCGCTTCTGTCAGAGGGCTACCCTGTGCGCCTGTCGGGGCAGGACGCGACCCGCGGCACCTTCTCCCAGCGCCACTCGGGTATCCTCAATCAGGACACCGAAGAGCGCTATTACCCGCTCAACTCGATCCGCGCAGGTCAGGCCCAATATGAAGTCATCGACTCGATGCTTTCGGAATATGCGGTGCTTGGCTTTGAATATGGCTACTCGCTGGCCGAGCCGAACGCGCTCACCCTCTGGGAGGCCCAGTTTGGCGATTTTGCCAATGGCGCGCAGATCATGTTTGACCAGTTTATCTCCTCAGGCGAAAGCAAATGGCTGCGGATGTCGGGCCTCACCGTGCTTTTGCCCCACGGCTTTGAAGGCCAAGGCCCCGAGCACAGCTCGGCCCGTCTTGAGAGGTTCTTGCAGCAATGCGGACAGGACAACTGGATCGTGGCCAATTGCACGACACCGGCCAACTATTTCCACATCCTGCGCCGCCAGCTGCACCGCACCTTCCGCAAGCCGCTGATCCTGATGACGCCCAAGTCGCTGCTGCGCCACAAACTCGCCGTCTCCAAGACCGAAGAGTTCACCACAGGCTCAAGCTTCCACCGCATCCTCTGGGACGACGCCCAATATGGCAACTCCGAGACGGTGCTCGCCAGCGACGACAAGATCAAACGGGTCGTCATGTGCTCGGGCAAAGTCTATTACGACCTGCTCGAAGAGCGCGACGCGCGCGGCATTGACGACATCTATCTGATGCGTGTCGAACAGTTCTATCCTTTCCCCGCCCAATCCGTCGTCAAGGAGCTGTCACGCTTCAAGAATGCCGAGGTGGTCTGGTGTCAGGAAGAACCGAAGAACCAAGGCGCCTGGACCTTCATCGAGCCAAATATCGAATGGGTCCTCGGGCGCATCAAAGCCAAGCATGGCCGCCCGCAATACGCCGGCCGCCCTGCGAGCGCCTCGCCCGCCACGGGCCTCGCCTCGACCCATAAAGCACAACAAGCCGCACTCGTTGACGATGCGCTCACATTGAAAAAAGGGAAATAACCCATGACCGAAGTTCGCGTTCCTACACTGGGTGAATCCGTCACCGAAGCCACAGTCGCCACATGGTTCAAAAAGCCCGGCGATGCCGTGGCCGCCGATGAAATGCTCTGTGAGCTTGAAACCGACAAGGTGACAGTCGAAGTCCCGGCCCCTGCCGCCGGCACTCTGGGCGAGATCGTCGCCGCCGAAGGCCAGACCGTCGGCGTGGATGCGCTCCTCGCCACGATCACTGCAGGCGAAGCCGCCGCCGCAGCCCCCAAAGCCGCCGCGCCCGCCGCAGCCGCCTCTGCTGCTGCTGTCGATGTCATGGTGCCAACCCTTGGCGAAAGCGTCACAGAGGCGACAGTTTCAACTTGGTTCAAACAGGTCGGTGACACTGTGGCCCAAGACGAGATGCTCTGTGAACTTGAGACAGACAAGGTCAGCGTCGAAGTGCCAAGCCCCGCCGCCGGTGTGCTCACCGAGATCAGCGCCGCCGAAGGCGCAACTGTGGATGCCAGCGCAAAGCTCGGCGTGATCAGCGCCGGCGAAGGCGCAAGCGCCGCCGCAGCCCCCGCTCCTGCCGCCGCGGCTGCTGCGCCTGCTGCCGCTGCCCCCGCAGCCGCCACAGCCGGCGCCAAAAACGCGCCCTCAGCCGAGAAAATGATGGCCGAAAAAGGCCTCGACGCCAACGCCGTTGCCGGCACAGGAAAAGACGGACGGATCATGAAAGAAGATGTCATGAAAGCGGCCGCCGCAGCCGCCTCAACAGCCACAGCCGCCCCGGCCCCCGCAGCACAAGCGCCCCG
>JAHBAN010000077.1 GCA_018500075.1 Flavobacteriia bacterium
CTGTCTTGGCCCCCCGCCGCCCGATAGCCCGCCTCGGCGAGCAACCCCAGCGTCGCAACGCCCATCAGCCCCGCCACACGCGCCGCGGCATTGTTGACGCCTGAGGCCGTGCCCGCGCTGTCGTCAGGCACAGAATTGACCACAGCTGTGGTCAGTGGCGCAACAGCCAGCCCAAGCCCCAGCCCGACCAGTGAGGTGGCGGGCAGAATGCCCAGAAAAAACTGCTCCGAGACAATGGCGACACTCAAGGCCAGAAAGCCAAACGCGGTTACACCCGCTCCCGCCGCAATCAGCGGCTTTGGCCCGATACGGTCGGCCAGCCGCCCCATACGCGGGGACAAAAGCGCGATAAAAAGCGCCATAGGCGCAAAGGTCAGCGAGGTGATCAGCGCGTCTTGCTCCCAGCCCGCAATCAGCGTCATCGGCAGATAAAACAATACCCCCTGAAACCCCATCCACATCAAAAGCGTGGCAAGGTTCACAGCCGAAAAGTCGCGCACCCTAAACAGTTTAATATCAATCATAGGGGCAGGGCAGCGCGCCTCATGCCACAGAAAGACCCCAAAGACAGCCGCGCCCAGAAGCCCGTAACGCGGCTCTGCCTGCGTAAAGGCAAAGGCAATGAAAAAGAGCGCAGCAGAGGCCAGCGCGCCGCCCGTAAAGTCAATTTTGGTCGTGGCGTCTCTCTGCGTGTCGCGGGTATGGGCCACAATCAGCCAGATCGCCAGCGCGCCCAAAGGCAGGTTGATCGCAAAGATAAAGCGCCAGGCCTCAGCACCACCATAGCTCAGGAAGACGCCGCCCAAGAGCGGCCCAAGCGCTGTGGTGAGCGAGGAGCTTGCCGCCCAAAGCCCGATGGCCGCGCCGCGCTCGGCCCGTGGATAAGCGCGGGTGATTGCGGCCAAAGACCCCGGCACCATCACCGCCGCGCCCAGCCCCTGAAGCACCCGTGCCACAATCATCTGATCAGGGGTTTGCGCCAGAGCACAGAGAACAGAGGCCGCCACAAACCCCGCAATCCCGCCCGCAAAGCTGCGCCCGAGGCCAAGCCTGTCGCCCAATGCGCCCCCGGTCAGAACAAAGGCGCTCAGCATGAGCATATAGCCGCTGTAAATCCACTGCGCCTCGGCCAGCCCCGCGCCAAGGCTCTCGCGTATGGCGGGCAGGGCGATCGCCAAGACAGATCCGTCAATAAACCCCAGAGCCGAGGCCAGAATGGCCGCGATCAGGACCAAATGGCGCTTGTCAGAGGCCACAAAAGAAACGGGCACCACAGTCTCCTGCAATGCCCGTGTTTCCTTCATTATCTTGACCGGCGCTTAGGAGGCGTCTTTGGGTGCGGCGGCCGACGCTGCGGCGCTGCCTTTTGCGCCCGAGTTGAGCGGATCATCCTGACGCTGCACCGAGCCTTCAAAATGCGCGCCACTCTCGATCGCGATGGTCTTGTGAATGATATCGCCTTCGACGCGGGCGGTGGAGGTGAGACGCACCTTCAGGCCGCGCACACGGCCCACAACGCGGCCGTTCACAACAACATCATCGGCAATCACTTCGCCCTTCACAGTCGCGCCTTCGCCCACGGTCAGAAGATGGGCGCGAATGTCGCCCTCGATCGTGCCTTCGATCTGAATGTCGCCGGTTGTGCGCAGATTGCCTGTCACATGAAGATCGGAGGACAAAACAGAGGCGGGGGGCTTGGCCTTGGGTGGTGAGGCCTTGAACTCGCTTCCGCCAGGACCGGCTGGCTTGGCAGGTGCAGCAGGTGCCCCCTTGTCAGCGCCTGAAGCGGGGGTTGTGCTGTCGGCTTTGGGGCCGGGTTCGTTGATTTTGCTTTTAGAAAACATCGTTAGCTGCCTTGATATAGATCATTGGGTTTACGGCTTTTCCGCCCACTCGAACTTCATAGTGCAAATGGGGGCCGGTCACCCGTCCAGATGCTCCCATATCACCAATTCTCTGTCCGCGCGATACCCTTTGTCCAACTTTCACCCGAATTCGGTTCTGGTGGGCATAGCGCGTTTCAATGCCAAACTCGTGCTGGATCTTCACCAGACGCCCATACCCCGAGCTCCAGCCCGCATGGGTGACGATGCCGTCGGCAGTCGCATAAAGCGGTGTGCCCACAGGCCCGGCAAAATCGACGCCCTTATGAAGACGCCGCCCGCCTGTCTTGGGGTCGCGGCGGTAGCCGAAGGCAGAGGTAAAGCGATAGCCGGTCTGAACCGGCTTGGCAAAAGGCGCTTTTGAGGCGGCAAGACGGTAAAGATTGAGCCGGTCCAGCTCGCTGATGATCCGGTTGGCGCGGCGCTCGGCCGAAGACGGCTCCTCGCCACGGGTCGAGAACGACAGGGGCGTCAGCGCGCCGCCCTGGCCCGAATAGCCGCGGCGCACCTGCTTGAGCAGGCTGTCGGTGTTCATACCTGCGGCCCGAAACATCCGGTCCAGCGGCTTGACAGAAACGGTCATCGCCTCTTCAAGCTGGCGAAAAATCTGGTCGTTCTGGTCTTTCATGAGCGCAATGCGCTCCTCCATTTCCGCCGCCTGATCGAGCGCGGATTGGGCGTCGGCCACGACCTTGTCGCGCTCGGCTGCGGTTTCGGCGAGCGCCTGTGTGATCAGGCCAAGCGCGTTGCTGTTGGCGCTCAATCCGGCCATCTGCACTGCGCCACCGCTCTCCTGCGCTTGGGTGAGTGTGGCAAGCTGCTCGCGCGCTGTGTCGCGCTCGTTCATCGCCGCGCGCAGCGTGTTCTGGATGATCTCGATTCCGGTTTCCATCTCGCGACGGCGGGTCTCAGAGGCCAGAAGCTCCGATTGCATCTTGGAAATCTGCTGCAAAGCCGAGTTGAACCGCTCCTGCGCCGCAAGCGCCTCCTCGGCCCGCGCATCGCGCTGCACCGAGATAAAATTGAGCCGGCTTTGATAGGTCTGCTGGTCCCGCTTGGCCTGCTCGCGGAAATTGCCCGCCCCGATGCTGTCCATCAGCAAGATCGCGGTCGCCACGATCGACCAGGCCACAACAAGCGCCGCCCCGCTGAAGGCAAACAGCTGCACCAGAGGGCGCAGACGGATAAAGCGGGTGTCTTTGTCTGATCTCAGAAAGACGCGGCGTTCCGGAAAGTAATGCTCCAGAAACGAGTCGATACGGATAGCAAGCTGTGTGCGCAACGCGGAGTTCCTTGGCCGTTTATATCAAGTGCGATTGGCTCAAGAGGCGAGCGCAGCCGCAGTCTGACAGCCCATCCCCGAGGCAGCCATCTCCAAAGGGATTAGCGCCCCGCTCACAGGGGTGCAAGTTTTTTGGCCGCGTCGGGCTGCATCATATTGGAAACATGGGCATAACGGCGAAATACCGCCGATTGCGCCGCCCCGCTCAGCGCTGTTTTGCTGGCGTTTGCTCGGCCAGAGGCCAGTAAAAATCGGGCGGCAGACCCGCTTCGGCGCGCTTTTCCTCGTTGAAGGGCGGCTTGAGCTGGCTGTGAAAGTAATGTTTCACAAGCCGGTGGAACTCGGGCTTGGGGTCGATGCCGTCGCGCCCGCAGAGAAAATGGAACCATTTGGAGCCATAGGCCACATGGCCGACTTCCTCGCCATAAATGATCTCAAGCGCCGCCACAGCCTCCTCTAGCCCCGCCTTGCGGAAAATCTCGATCATCCCCGGCGTCACATCCAGCCCGCGCGCCTCCAGCACCATCGGCACAACCGCGAGCCGCCCCCTCAAGTCCTCGGCCGTGTCCTGCGCGGCGCGCCACATTCCCGCATGGGCGGGCAGGGCGCCATAATGGCTGCCAAGGGCTTCCAGACAATCGCTGACAAGATTGAAATGTTTGGCCTCTTCATCGCCCGCCTTGACCCAGTCGTCATAATACCCGAGCGGAAACGGCACATGGCTGAACCGCGCAATAATATCCCAGTGCAGATCGACCGCATTCAGCTCGATATGCGCCACCGCGTGCAAAAGCGCGATGCGGCCCTTCTCGGAGCCGGGCTTGCGCCGCGGCACATCCCTCGGGCTGAGCAGCTCGGGGGCCGCGGCGC
>JAHBAN010000124.1 GCA_018500075.1 Flavobacteriia bacterium
GAGAGCTGTGTTAAATCACTGAAAATCTGTTGAGATGAGGGCCCAAATATTGTATGTGTAAAAAAACACAAACAATCACCACTGGGGGTGGGGCACCCTTACCAAACCCCACCGGCAAGCAGTCAAAGCGCAGGGGCAAACCTGCCAAAGAAACGCGGAAAATCGCAAGTTTTTTGAGCAATTTGCGAAGTAATTGTTGATCTTGGAGTCAGCTTAAGCGATTAAGTCTTCGGGGACATTAGCAAGTTAGTCGTTTCGATACTGTGATCGAACACTAAGAAAGACAGGCAAATGTCAAATTTTTCACATACCGTTCAAGACAGCACCCCCCGCTCCGCCGAGGGATCAGCCGAGCCGAATTTCTTTCAGGAGTTGCTCGCACAAACCACCCCGGAAATCCGTTTGAATTTTCTGCTAAAGCTCAAAGAGAATGGGTTTTCTTCGCCGACAGAGATTGAAGAGTCATCAGAAGCTGTTTCTGGGTTGCTTCGTCAAGCTCTCCAAGAAGGCTGAGAAGCTCGCCGTCAATCATGTCGACGGATTTGCCAAGGAGTTTGCCAAACGGCAGCTCCATGGCGGCCTCCAGCGCCAGAACAGTCTGGATCCGAGGGTTTTTGATCCGCTCTTCCTCGATGTCTTTGACAGCGCGCGGGTTAAGCCCGGCCATTTTGGAAAGCTGGGCTGCCTTCAGGTTTTTGGATTTCATGTGAGACAGAAGGTTCTCACGAAACAAAGAAAAATCAAAACTCACCAACGTAAATCGCCTTCTGTTTGCGCGCCTTGTGGTCGGCACCTTAACGCCCAAACTCTGGCACAGTCTGAGGGCGCTGTAAATTCTACAATGATTAAAGATTAAAGTTTGGTTAATTTTAAGGGCAATAAAATCACAAACCTCCCCCCTAAACCTGCCTTTGAAACCGGGCTTGCGCCGCGCTGGTCTGCCCTGCTGTGCGCCCCCTGTGCATCCCTGCGCACCCCTGCAGCCCCCGCGCCAGCAGGCAAACGGGCGCTTTCTTGCCAAGCCTGCGCCGGCCCCATTGCGAGCGCTCCGATTGCACCTTAAGCCTTGGGCGTTATTTTTGCCCCATAAGACGTGCCCAAAAGGCGCAAGGAAAACCGGATGTCACCACTGATGCGCTCCTTGATGCGCCCCCTGACGAGACCGTCGCGTCTTGCCGCCGCGCTTCTCGTCGCCGCCCTCGCGGCGCCCCCGCTTGCGGCGCATCCGCATATATTTGTCGCCACGGGGCTGAAGCTTCTGCGCGGCGAGAGCGGACTGGTTGAGGGCGTCGAGATCACCTGGCGCTATGATGCGCTCTATTCGCTTCTGGTGCTGGAAGATATGGAGCTGGACGCGGATTTTGACGGCCGGCTCACCGCCGCAGAACTGCAAGTGCTTGACGGGTTTGACCTGAACTGGGTCGAGGGCTTTAACGGCGACCTCTACGCCAAGACAGCCAAAGGGGCGCTGAGCCTTGGCCCGCCCGAACGCCGCGGCACCCGTCTGGAAAAAGGCGAGATCGTTTCGCGCCATTATCGCGCCCTCACACCGCCGGCGCCGGCCTTCAGCCTCAAGGCCTTTGATCCAACCTATTATACCGCCTATGACCTCGGCCTCGGGGTCGATTTGCCCGCAGGCTGTGAGGCTCGGGTCCTCAAAGCCGATGTCAGCGCCGCGTCTCAAAAGGTGTTTGAGCTGATGGGCGATGCTGTGGATGATCCGGACGCGGACTACCCCGAAGTCGGCGAGGACTTTGCCGATGAGATTATGATCCGATGCGCAGCAGCCTCCTGATCCTGACCCTCGCGGCGCTGGCGGCGCTCGCGGTCTGGCTTTGGGGGCTGGGCGGGGCCGCTGCGCTCGCGGGCTGGGCCGCAGAGGGCCAGCGTTCAGTGCAAACCGCCATGGCGGGCCTCTTGCGCGCGCTCAAAGCCGGCGAAAGCGGCGCGTTTTGGGGCCTCATGGGGCTGTGTTTTGCCTATGGCTTTTTTCACGCGGCAGGCCCGGGCCACGGCAAGCTGATCATCGGTGGCTATGGCGCGGCCCGGCGTGTGCCCATGGTGCGGCTCTCGTCGCTCGCGGTGCTCTCGAGCCTTGGACAGGCGGCGGCGGCGGTGGTCTTGGTCTATTCGGGGGTTTTTCTGCTTGGCCTCACACGCGAGGCGATGACCGGTCTGGCCGAAGACTGGCTCGCGCCGGCCTCTTATGCTGCGATTGCCCTTGTCGGCCTCTGGCTCGCGCTGCGCGGGGCGCGCAAACTCGCCATCTTCGGGCAAGAGCGCCCCCCTCGCACGCCGCCCGAGAGCCTCTGTGGCTGCGGCCATGCCCATGGCCCAAGCCTTGAAGCGGCAGAGGCCGTGCACAGCCTGCGCGATGCGCTGATGGTGATCGGCGCGGTCGCAATCCGCCCCTGCACAGGCGCGCTGTTTCTTCTGATCCTGACATGGCGGCTCGGGATCGACTGGGTCGGGATCGCGGGGGCCTTTGTCATGGGGGTCGGCACGGCGAGTGTGACCGTGATCGTGGCTGTGCTGTCGGTCGTGATGCGCGAAAGCGCCTTTGGGGCGCTCGGCGGGAGCGTCTCTGCGCGCTGGCTCGCGGCGGGGCTTGAGCTTGGTGCGGGGCTGTTGATCGCGGTTGTGGCGCTGTCTTTGATATAAGGCGCATGGCCCGGACCCGGGTTGCGCTGCACGTTGTGCATCGCCCGGGGGCCGGGGCGGCGGGCCGCTGGCGCGCCCCGCCGCCCCGGCCCCTGACACCCTCCTGATCCCCTCTGATCCTGTCTCTTATACACATCT
>JAHBAN010000152.1 GCA_018500075.1 Flavobacteriia bacterium
CGGTTGGGCGCGGCTCTGGCTGCAAAACCCCAAAATCTGCCTGCTGGACGAGCCAACGGCGGCGCTTGACCAGACACTTGAGAAAGTCCTTGTGGACCGTTTGCAAAGCTGGCTGGCCGGGCGCACGGCTGTGATTGCGACACATCGGGTGCCAATTTTGCAGCTGACCACGCGGACCCTGATTTTGCAAAACGGGCGAATGGCTGTGGACGGGCCGCGCGATCAGGTCTTGGCCCATCTCAACAAGGACGCAGGAGGCGGAGCCGCATGAGCGCGACATCATCGCCCAATCTGGCAGCTCAACTCAGCCTTCGGATGCGGGGGCCGAGCCTGACCATCTGGCTCTGTGCGGCCACAGTTTTTCTCTTTCTTTTATGGGCCGCATTCGCTTGGGTGGATGAAATCGTGCGCGCCGATGGCGAGATGATTTCATCCTCGCGGCCTCAGATCATCCAAAACCTTGAAGGCGGTATTCTGGCCGAGCTGCTTGTCAAGGAAGGGCAGGTTGTGGCGGAGGGCGATGTTTTGGCGCGGCTGCGCGGGACGCAGTTCCAATCTTCGGTTGATGATCTGCAAGACCAGATCATTGCGCTGGATATTCGCCGTTTGCGGCTTGAGGCCGAGCTTGAGGGGCTACAGGACTTCGGGGTGCCAGACGCCTTGCAGCTGCGCAGCCCCGAGATTGTGGCCTCCGAGCGCGCGCTCTTGGTGGCGCGCCAGACCGAATATGCCACGGCGCGCGAGGGGGCGCGGCAAGTGCTGGCGCAGGCCGAGCAGGAAAAGCGGCTGATGGAGGATTTGCTCAAGAAAAAGATTGTGGCGCTGATCGAAGTGACCCGCGCCCGCAAAGCCTATGCCGATGCCAAGATCCGGTATGACGAGATCGTCACGAAAACCGGGCTGGCGCGGGCCGAGGCCTATTCGGACACGCTCAAGGAAATTGCAACGCTCAAGCAGGGCTTGAAATCGGGGCAGGACCAACTGAGCCGCACCACGCTGCGCGCGCCTTTGCGCGGGATCGTCAACGGGCTGTCTGTGACCACGATTGGCGGGGTTGTGCGCCCCGGCGAGGAGATATTGCAGATCATTCCGCTGGATGAGGAGCTGTTTGTCGAGGCGCGGGTGAAGCCCAAAAACATCGCCAACATCCGCCGCGGGCAGGAGGCGACTGTCAAGCTATCTGCTTATGATTACACGATTTATGGCTCTCTCAAGGGCAAGGTTGATGTGATTTCGGCGGATACGTTCAAAGACGAGAACGCCCGCGATCCGGAGGCTTCGGCGCATTATAAAGTGACTGTGAAAGTCGATATGGGCCAGCTCAACGCGCGCCAGAGCCGGATTGAAATCCGCCCCGGAATGCAGGCCAATGTGGAGCTGCACACGGGGGCGAAGACGGTTTTGACCTATTTGCTCAAGCCGCTTTACAAGTCGCGCGAAGCCTTTCGCGAGCCTTGAGATGCGCGCTCGAACGCCTCTGACATAAGGGCGTGCAGCCGGGCGAGATCGGCCTCTACAGAGAGCGACAGATCGCAGTGAAACGGCGGTAGAACCTTGAGAGAAATGACCCCGCTTTTGGGCAGGATACGGCCGCGGGGGAGGAGGGTGTCGGAGCCTGTGATCAGGATCGGGCGGATGCTGCGGCCTGTGGCGCGGGCGACGACGATGGCGCCGGCTTTGAAGGGGCCGAGCGCTGCGGATGTGACGCGCGTGCCTTCGGGAAAGAGCACAACAGAGCGGCGCGCGGGCATGGCCCTAACGGCGCTCGTCAGGGTGTCCATCGCGATTTTGCCGCTCTTGCGGTCGATCTCGACAAGGCCGGCGCCCTTGAAGCCTGTGCGCAGCAGGGCGGCTTCGCACAGCTCTTTTTTGGCGGCAAAGGTAAACCATTTGCGATCGGGGATGGCCTCCATCAGGGTGAAGCCGTCAAGGTGGCTGCGGTGGTTGATCACGATCAGGCTGTTTTCGTCATGGGCCAGTGTGGTCTTGTCTTCTGGCGATATCTCGACGCGGATGCTGAGCAGTGACAGAAGGCGGGCGCAGGCGCGTTTGACGCGGCGCCAATACCAGCCGCGAAAGCCTGCGCGGTGCGCGCAGAGCAGTGGCACAAAGCCGATTGCGAGAAAATAGATCGGGCCGAACACCACGAGCAGGGCGCGTTTTGCGAGCCGTATGGGGCGCGGCTCAAGCGGAGGTGGGGTGTGTGACATATCGGGATGGCCTTCCGGGTTGCGCCGCGCCGCCTCTAAAACCTAAAGGCGCGCGCAAGACAATCGCAATTGCTCTGCCTGACGCTTTGTTAAGATTTTCTGACCGCTGCGGTGGGCCGGGTTAACGGGCGCTTGGCGGGGTGATTCTGGGGGGGTGATATCTGTGCACACCCCGTGCACAAAGCGTGCACCGCCTGATGCGGGGCTGTGTTAAGGGAAAATTAGTCAATGCAGCCTGCGCTGGTGTGAGGAAATCTTAACATCTGCGTCACAGGCGGCAAATGCGGCAGAGCGCTTGCCCCGCCGCGCCGCGCGGCGTAGGTCTTGGGGATGACCCAGACAACGCGTGATCATATCAAGGCCTATCTCGTGCTTGGGCTGCCGCTTGTGGGCAGCCATGTGGCGCAGATGATGATCACGCTGATCGATACGCTGATGCTGGGCTGGTATGATGTGGATGCATTGGCGGCTCAGGTCCTGGCGGGGACGATGTTCTTTGTGTTTTTCATTTTCGGGTCGGGCTTTGCCTGGGCGGTGATGCCAAAGGTTGCCTCGGCGGAGGGCGCGGGCGATGAGCGGCAGGCGCGGCGGGTGACGCGGATGGGGCTTTGGGCTTCGATCATGTTCGGCGTTGCGGTGATGCCGTTCTTTCTGTTTGCCGAGCCGGTATTGCTGGCGCTCGGGCAGGCGCCGGCGCTTGCGGCGATGGGCTGTCTCTTATACACATCT
>JAHBAN010000171.1 GCA_018500075.1 Flavobacteriia bacterium
AGTCGCGCGGCATGAAGAGGAACATGATCGAGCGGAACATCGCGATGAAGCTGATGTAGAGTTGCAGCGCGCCGATGATGGCGGCTTTTTCAAGGAACAGCTCGGCATCTTGACCGCCTTGGTAGCGTGCGCCGAGGTAGGTGTTCTTGATGTCCTGTGTCGATGTTGCTGTGAGCACGGCGAAGACGCCGAGGATCGCGAGGTTCATCCACCATGCGCCGGCGGCTCCCATGCCACCTGTGAAGGCGCTGAACAGGGCGATGGCGACAATGCCCCAGGCCATCATTGTGGCGACCTGACCGATGGGGCCGAGGTTGCGCTTGGTGAGGTAGCCTGTGAGGCTGAGGCCGAGGAAGGCAATCGCCGTATAGAGCAGCCCCATGATCACGCTGGACATCGAGAACATGATGAAGATCACCGAGAGCGACACGCCTGTCAGCGCGGCATAGGCCCAGAAAATCATATTGATTGCGGCGACGCTGAGGCGCTCGAAGGCAAAGCCTGCGACAAGGACGAAGGCCAGCGGGCCGAAAATCACCGCGTAGACGATTGGCGGCACGAGCAGCACTTGCTGTGCGCTAGGGCTTTGGGCCACGATATAGGCCAAAGCAAAGGTCGCAAGGAGCGCGGCCGACATGAGGCCGTAGACCTTGTTCATATGGGCGCGAAGCCCCTGGTCGATCGCGGCGTCCTGGGGGCGTGCGCCGGACTGGACCGTGTTGTATTCTGCCATGTTAAAGCCTCCGAAGTTGCATAGGCGTTATGTGGCTCTGCCTGTTCACAAAGCCCTCTGGGTGAATATCGGTGAGGCGGGCGGCTTTTTCAAGCATTACCGAGAGCGATTTTGTCAGGCTTTGCGTGATTTATCGACGCCAGTTCTGTGGCACGTCCCAAACTGGGCGCTTTGCCTCTGTTTCGGCTTGCGCGCGTGTCAGCCCGACATCGCGGCGCTGGGCCGCAGTAAGCTGGGCCAGAGCACGGCGGCTTTGCGCCAGATCCCACATCTCAACGAGCCTGCGAAGCGGGCCTTTTGAGGCCGCGGAGGGCGCGCAAATATGCCGGCTGTCTGTTGTGCTGTTCATGACTTGTCCTTTCAGTGATGCGTTTGGCGCTTTGATCAATCCTGTTGATATCTAGCGACCATTAAAGCATAATGAAAATGAATGTTATTGAGGGTAATCATCACGGTTTGTGGTGCTGGGGGTGAAATGCGAAACATGGATGTTGCGGTGCTGCGCTCGTTTGTGGCTGTGGTTGATAACGGTGGGGTGACGCGGGCAGCCGGGGTGCTCAACCTCACGCAATCTGCGGTTTCGATGCAGATAAAGCGCTTGGAAGAGCTGCTGGGGTTTGATCTCTTTGACCGTGTGGGGCGCAAGCTTGTCCCGACGGCGGCGGGCGAGCAGCTCTTGGGCTATGCGCGCAAACTGGTGGATCTGAATGACGAGGCGGTCACGCGGCTTATGCATCCCGGCTTTGAGGGGGTTCTGCGCTTTGGTGTGCCGCATGATCTGGTCTATCCTGTCATTCCACAGGTGCTCCAGAGCTTTGCGCGGGCCTTTCCGCGTGTGAAAGTCCAGCTTGAGACAGGCTTTACCTCAGGTTTGCATGGGAGTTTTGCCAGAGGCGAGCTTGATATCATCCTGACGACGGAAACGCAGCTGAAGGAAGGCGGCGAAACCTTGGCCGAGCTGCCGCTTGTCTGGTATGGGCGCGAGGGCGGGCAGGCGTTTCAGAAACGGCCCGTGCCGATTGCCTATGCGCGCACCTGTGTGTTTCGCCCGCAGGTGACCCGCGCGCTGGATGCGGCCGGGCTGGGCTGGGACATGGTGGTTGATACGGAGGCGGACGCAAGCGTAACCGCTATGGTGGGAGCGGATCTGGCAGTCTTTGCGCTGCTGAGGGGGCAGGAAATTGCCGGGCTTGCACCGCTGCCGCGCGGCCACAAGCTGCCCGATCTGCCGCTGCAGAAGGTCAATCTCTATCAGGCCAGCGGCGGGATGACGGATGTGCTGGCGCATTTTCGAGGGCTGATTGAGGCGGGCTTTGGAGCGATCAGGGCTCAGGCCGCCTAGAGCGTGATCACGACTTTGCCCGTGGATTTGCGGGCCCGCAAAAGCTCCATGCCCTCTGTGGCCTGATCGAGCGGCAGCGCATGGCTGACATGGGGTTTGATCTTGCCGGCGGCGTGCCAGCGCACCAGCTCCGCGAGGCTCTCTGTGACAACCGAGGGGGCAAAGGCGAGGTAGCCGCCCCAGTAAAAGCCCATGACTGTGAGGTTTTTGACCAGCAGGATATTGGCCGGAATTTGGGGCACATCGCCCGAGGCATAGCCGATGGTCAGAAGGCGGGCCTCCGGGTTGCAGGCGCGCAGGGCGGCTTTGAACAGCTCGCCCCCGACCGGATCATAGACCACATCGGCGCCGCCGAGCGCGCGCACGGCGTCGCGCAAATCGTCTGTTTCGGTGTCGATCAGATGATCGGCCCCGGCGGCGCGGGCGACGGCCAGTTTGTCGGCGCCGCGCGCGCAGGCGATCACGGTTGCGCCCATGAGCTTGCCGATTTCGACGGCTGTGAGGCCAACCCCGCCCGCTGCGCCGAGCACAAGAAGGGTTTCGCCCGCTTTGAGCCCGGCCTTGTAGCCAAGTGCGACATGGCTGGTGCCATAGGCCACCTGAAGGGCGGCGGCCTCTTGCATATCGACGCCCTCGGGCAGGGGGCTGACGCGGGCGGCGTCAAAGCAGGCGTAGTCGGCCAGACCGCCCTGACCGCCAAAAACCATCACAGGGGTTCCGGGGGGCGGGCCGCTCACGCCTTCGCCCAAAGCATCGACCACACCCGACACTTCCATGCCCATGGTGAAAGGGTAGGGCGGCGTGTCCTGATAGCTGCCTTGGACCATGAGCAAATCGGCAAAGTTTAAACCGCAGGCTGAAACCTTGATGCGCAGCTCGCCTTTGGCCGGATCTGGCCGGGAAATCTCTTGCAGCACGGGAAGTTGACCTTTGGTCATGCAACGTAAGGCACGCATTGTCTTTTGGCTCATGAGAGGGGGTCCTTTGGCTTGGTTTTGGCCAGTTTGGCGCGAATTCGGGGGCTTTTCCAGCCTATAGTGCGGCTTCCGCGGGGGAAAGCCTTGTGGCTGTAAATAAACGAAAAATGAGCGCAAATCGGCGCAGAAAGGCGGCTTTTGGGGCGGATGCTTGACAACGGAGGAGGGAAAACGCGTAATACGTGTGCGAAAGGATTTATTTATCTTTACACGGTAGTCTGGGCGCTATGGACACAGTGACGACCAAGAATTGGTGTTTGTTTTTTCGGCGCAATTGGGTATCCCTGCCAAGGCCGCGCGGCTTTGAGGCGGCCGAACGATCCGAAATTTTGGCGTTTAACGTGTACGAGTGTGAATTTAGGAGAAAAAAATGGCGCATCCTGTCGACGTTCATGTAGGTAAGCGAGTCCGGCATCGCCGCTGGCTGGTGGGTATGACACAACAGCAACTGGCCGAGAAAGTCGGGATCAAGTTTCAGCAGATCCAGAAATACGAGACGGGCGCGAACCGTATCAGCGCCTCACGGCTTTGGGACATTTCCGAAGTTCTGGATGTGGCTGTGTCTTTCTTCTTTGAGGGCCTGGATGTTGTGCCTGCGAGCGCCGAAACGCAGGATCGTTTGCCCCCTGATCTGATGGGCGACAGAGAGGCAATGGAGCTGATCCGGTCTTACTATGCGATCCCTGAAAACCAGCGCAAACGGCTGTTTGATCTGGCCCGCGTCTTGAGCGACGTGGCCTAACCCACTGGCAGGGCTTGCTTTGTGCGCTGAAGCGGCGTCATATTGCGGCGAGTGTATTTTGAGGGAGCCGCGACCGGTTTTCTGAAAGACGCGGCATGGGGGCGCGCAGGATGCAGCATGATATGGAAGAGATCGTCACCACAGCGCACGCGCTGGCGGAGGCGGCGCGCAGCAGTGTGCTGCCTTTTTTTCGCAGCGCCGATTTGAGCGCTGACAACAAGCTCGCCGAAGGGTTTGACCCGGTGACCGAAGCCGACCGTCTGGCAGAGCAGGCGATGCGCAAGGTCTTGGCCGAGATGCGGCCCGAGGATGCTATTGTGGGCGAGGAGTTTGGCGCGCAGGCGGGGCGCTCGGGGCTGACCTGGGTGCTGGATCCGATTGACGGGACGCGCGGATTTCTGGCGGGAACGCCGACCTGGGGCGTGCTGATCTCGCTCTGTGATGGAAGCGGCGCGATTTTTGGGATGATTGATCAGCCCTATGTTGGCGAGCGGTTCTGGGGCGGCTTCGGGGCGGCGCAGATGACGGGGCCGCTGGGCAACAGACCGTTGCGCGTGCGCGGCGCGCGGGCGCTTGAGGAGGCGATTTTGTTTACGACCTTCCCAGAAGTTGGCAGCCCAGAGGAGCGGGCCGGCTTTGAGGCGGTGGCAGGGCAGGTCAAGCTGACGCGCTTTGGGATGGATTGCTATGCCTATGCGCTGTTGGCCGCCGGGCATATCGACCTTGTGATCGAGGCGGGGCTGTCAAATTATGACATCTGCGCGCCGATCGGGCTGATTGAGGCGGCGGGCGGGATTGTCACCGACTGGCAGGGCGGCCCGGCGCATGAGGGCGGGCGCGTTCTTGCGGCGGCGGGCGAGACCCAACACGCGGCGGCGCTTGAGATCCTGTCGCGCTTTTCTTGAGGCGCGGTTTGCGCTAATCTGGGGCCACGCGCTTCTTGGCCCTTTTCCAGCGCGCCCTGTTTTGAGCAGATGAGGGGGCACCTGAAAGAGGGGCTTTATGCGCGAAACATCTATCCGGGAAACGCTTATCCGCGGTGCGGACCATATTCTGACAATGAACGACGGGCGCGAGGAGTTGCGCGGCGCAGATATTCTGATCCGCGGCGGGACGATTGCGGCGGTCGGGCACGGGCTTGAGACATCGGGCGAGGTGCTTCAGGCGGCGGGCTGTGTTGTCACGCCGGGGCTTGTGAACACCCATCACCATCTCTACCAGAGCCTGACCCGCGCCGTGCCCGGCGGGCAGGATGCGCTTTTGTTCGGCTGGCTTCAGACGCTCTATCCGATCTGGGCGAGGTTTGGCCCCGAGGAGATGTTTGTGAGTGCACAAGTCGGGCTGGCGGAGCTGGCTTTGACGGGCTGCACCATGAGCTCGGACCATCTCTATCTTTACCCGAACGGCGCGCGGCTTGATGATACCATTGCCGCGGCTGCGGACGTCGGCCTCAGGTTTCACCCGACGCGCGGGGCGATGAGCATTGGCGAGAGCGATGGTGGCTTGCCGCCCGACAGTCTGGTCGAGCGCGAAGCCGATATTCTGGAAGATTGCATCCGTGTGATTGATGCGCATCATGATGCACGCGAGGGGGCGATGGTGCGGGTCGGGGTTGCGCCGTGTTCGCCGTTTTCTGTCAGCCGTGAGCTGATGCGGGATGCGGCCCTTCTGGCGCGGGACAAGGGCGTGATGTTGCACACCCATCTGGCCGAGAATGACGAGGATGTCGCCTATAGTCTTGAGAAATTTGGCTGCCGCCCCGGCCAGTATGCGCAAGATCTGGGCTGGACGGGGCCGGATGTCTGGCACGCGCATTGCGTGAAGCTGGACGGGCAAGAGATTGATTTATTTGCCCGTTCGGGGACAGGCGTTGCGCATTGCCCGTGTTCCAACTGCCGGCTTGGCTCTGGAATCGCCCCTGTGCGGGAGATGCGCGACGCGGGTGTCAAAGTGGGCCTCGGGGTCGATGGCTCGGCGAGCAATGACACGGGGCAGATGATTTTGGAGGCGCGTCAGGGAATGCTTTTGCAGCGGGTCGCGCGCGGGGCGGACGCGATGAGCGCGCGCGAGGCGCTCGAGATTGCCACGCGCGGCGGTGCGCAAGTGCTCGGGCGCGACGACTGCGGGCAGATTGCGCCGGGCAAGCGCGCCGATATTGCGGTTTGGGATCGGCGCGGCATTGAAAGCGCGGGCAGCTGGGACGCCGCCGCGCTTTTGCTGGCGGGGCCGACGCGGGGGAAGGATTTGTTTGTGGAGGGGCGCCCTATTGTTCTGGATGGGCAGATGCCGCATCTTGGCCTTGGCCGCATTATTGCGCGGCAAAAACGGCCGGGCCAAAAACTGATGGCCCCGTCTCTTTTC
>JAHBAN010000217.1 GCA_018500075.1 Flavobacteriia bacterium
GGTTCAATCCCATAGAGGTAAAGAGGTCAGCGCCGCCGTGAAAATCACAGCATAGGCTATCCCCCGATACAGCCTTTCGCGTCTCGGGTCAAAAATAGCTGCGCCCACAATATTTCCCGCAACGCAGGGTAGAAAAAACAACAGCCCCAGAACGATCGGAAACGCCTCAAGCTGGCCTTTCAGCCCCAACCAGGTCAGCAGAAAAATATCAAACACAAACAGATACATCATGATATTTGCGCGGATCACACTCACAGCCTTGGTGCTGGCCGCAAACAGCATAATGACAGGAGGCCCCGGCAATCCGACAGCCCCGCCCGTCAGGCCCGCAACGGCTCCGCCGGCATATAAAACACCAGATGTCAGCTCCCCCCGGTAGCGAAGCCCCGCAAGCAAGGACACCGGCACCACAATCGCCATGACAGATACCGCATATCGAAAGACATCTGTCGGCACAGCCAGCAGAAGATAAACCCCCAATGGCAGCGCCAAAAGCGTGGCCAGCCCAAGCCGCGCAACGCTGGCTGGCTCGCCATCACGCCAAGAGCGGGGCAAATTTGGCAAAGGGCCGAAAATATCCATCACCGTCAGCGCAATCAGAACCGTGACAGGCTCCAAGTGTTTGCTGGCAAACGGAATGAAAATCATAGCCGTTCCAAAGCCGGAAAACCCGCGCACCATCCCTGCCAGAAAGACCACCGCCAACAACCAGCCCAGGCCGTCTTGCGCGACGGCCTGACGGAGCAGATCAGGCATCCACATTTGCGAATTGATTTCCCGTGGTGTCGCTGGGTTTGCTCCAGTCCCGCTTGACGCCAAGCCAGAGCAAAATCGTAGAGGCGACAAAAATCGAGCTATACGTGCCCACAATCACACCCCAGATCATGGCAAAGACAAACCCGCGGATCACATCACCGCCCAGCACAAACAAAGCAATCAGCGCGAGAAGCGTGGTCACCGATGTCATCATGGTGCGGCTGAGGGTTTCATTGATCGAGATATTCATCACCTCTTTCAACGGCTTCTGTTTGTATTTGCGCAGGTTTTCGCGCACCCGGTCAAAGACAACAACCGTATCATTGAGCGAATATCCGACAATCGTCAGCAGCGCCGCAATGATCGCCAAGTCAAAGCGAATTTGCAGCTCCGAGAAAATCCCGATGGTCAGCAAAACATCATGCACCAAAGCCACAACCGCCCCGACCGCGAACTGCCACTCAAATCTCAGCCAGATATAGATCAGAACAGCGCCAATCGCCAAAACAACAGCAATAATCGCCGTCTGGATCAGCTCGCCTGACACTTTTGGCCCGACACTTTCCACCGAACTGAACGTAATGTCCGGTGCTTGCGCCTGAAGCGCTTTCTCCACGGCCTCAATCACCGCAGATGTCACAGCCTCTTCGCCGTCCTGCGCCTGAATCCGGATCATCGCGACGTTTTTATCTGCCCCGAAGCTCGGATCAAACACTTCGGTGATGGTGATATCGCCAAGCTGCAAAGGCTCGATAGCGCTCCGGTATCCGGCAATATCGATTTCCATACGGCTGTCTGTGCGGATGGTTGTGCCGCCTCTAAAGTCGATCCCGTAGTTCAGCCCCTGCAAGGCAAAGCTCGCAAAAGCCACAACCATCATGAACGCCGAAATCCCGAGCCAAAGCTTGTAGCGCTCGAAAAAATCCCATTTCGTTTCTGCCGGAACAAGTCTCAATCGCATAGCTCAGACCTCAATCGTTTTGGGTTTACGGCGCTCAAACCAGATCACAACAATCAGCCGCGTGACAAAAATAGCGGTGAAAACCGATGTCAGAATGCCAAGCCCGAGGGTAATGGCAAAGCCCCGCACCGGGCCAGAGCCGACCGCATAGAGAATAACGGCGGTGATGAAGGTTGTGATATTGGCGTCGACAATCGCAGACAGCGCCTTTTCATAGCCAAGGTCAATCGCCCGCGCCGGGCCTTTTGCCGACTTCAGTTCTTCACGAATGCGCTCAAACACCAGCACATTGGCATCAACCGCCATACCGATCGTCAAGACGATGCCGGCGATGCCGGGAAGTGTGAGCGTCGCGCCCAGCATAGACAGCAATCCGAAAATCAGGATCACGTTGAAAACAAGGGCAATATTGGCAAAAATCCCGAATGTGCCATAGCTCAGCACCATAAAGACCAGCACGCCAATAAACGCCACAATACAGGCCAGCTTGCCCGCCTCGATGCTGTCCGCGCCCAGCTCCGGGCCGATTGTGCGCTCCTCAAGGAACTCAAGCCCCGCAGGCAAAGCCCCCGCACGCAGCAAGACCGCCAGATTGGTGCTCTCTTCAAGCGAGAAATTCCCCGTGATAATCCCGGAGCCGCCCGCGATATGGCTTTGGATCACCGGCGCCGAAATCACTTCCTTGTCGAGCACGATCGCAAAGGGCGAGCCTATGTTCTCGGCGGTATAATCGCCAAAGCGCCGCGCGCCTGAGGTGTTGAAGCGGAAGGACACAGCAGGCCGGCCGTTCTGGTCAAAGTCGGGCTGCGCATCGACAAGATCCTCGCCAGACACAACAGAGGCCTCCTCAAGCACATAATAAACCCCCTCTTCATCCAGAGACGGAAGCACATAGTTTCCCGCACCGGCGGGCGCGTCTGCGCTGCTCGCCCGGCTGACAACAGAATGAAACGTCAGCTGCGCGGTGGTTCCGATGATGGCTTTCAGCTCCGCAGCACTTCCAAGGCCCGGAACCTGAATGAGAATACGGTCGCCCCCCTGCCGCTGGATGGTCGGTTCGCGGGTTCCGACCTCGTCAATCCGGCGGCGGATAATCTCAAGAGATTGCCGCACCGTGCGCTCATCGGTGGCAAGCTTTTCCGCCTCCGACAGGCGCACAACAATCACCTCACCCTCGACACTGACCTCAATGTCGCTGGCCCCTGCTGCGGCTATGCCCGACACAGGGCGGGCAAGCCCCCTGATCAGGCTGGCCGCGTTTTGAAGCTGCTCCGGCTTTGACAGCTTGATGCGCAGCTCGTCGCTCGCGCTTTTTTGCAAGCGCACAGTTCCGACAACCGCGCGTTCTTCCCGCAGCAAATCGCGGATTTCGGGCCAGCTGCCTTTGATACGGGCCGCATAGACGTCTTGCACCTGCACCTCGGCAAGCAAATGCGCCCCGCCGCGCAGATCCAGCCCCAAATTCACCAGACCGGAGGGCAAAAAGCTGGGCCAAAGCGCGACCTGCTCCTCCAAGCCGGGCGCAACGCCGCCCGCTTCCATCGCCTTTACAGCGTCATTGTGGGTTTCAACGCGCGTATAAAACCCGTTGGGCAAAGCAAGCAATACACCAGCAGCCACCACGAGCCAGATAAGAACCCGTTTCCATCTATCAATCTGAAGCATTCGGACTCCGCCTCGTGTCGTTTGAGTGCTTGGGAAAAGTTTACGCTTTGGCCGGTTCTGTTTTGTTCAAAACCTGCGCAACCGTGCCTTTGATCACACGCACTTTCACAGCATCCGCAATCTCGACTTCAAGTTCGCCATCGTCGCGCACCTTGACAACTTTTCCAACAATCCCGCCCTGTGTGATCACCTGATCACCGCGGCGGATGTTTTCGATCATCTGTTGATGCTCTTTCATCTTCTTCTGCTGTGGTCGGATCAGCAGGAAATACATAATCGCGAAAATCGCGGCCAACATCAGCAAGTCACCAGGTCTCATATAGGCCCCCGTCGTGGTCTGGTTGAGGGCAAAGCCCCTTTAAATCGTGACCTACCTATGCCTGATATCGATTGTTTGCAATGGGCAAAGGCGATTAGCCCCCGCCTGCAATCACCCGTTTACCTTCGCCCGCAAAATCGGTCATAAGGCGGCAACAAGACTCATTCTTCAAAAGGACAAGTGAGATGCATGATATTCGCGTGATCCGTGAAAACCCGAGCGACTTTGACGCCGCAATGGCGCGCCGAGGGCTTGCGCCTGTCTCAGATCAAATCCTGAAACTCGACGAAGAGCGCCGCAGAAAGATTCTGGCCGCCGAAACGGCACAGGCTGCGCAAAACAAAGCCGCAAAAGACATCGGCGCCGCCAAAGCCTCGGGCGACACAGCCTTGTTTGAGAGCCTGCGTGATGAAGTCTCCGCCCAAAAGGCGGCCGTCGCCACAATGCAGGCCGAAGCCAAAGCGCTTGACGCCGCGCTCACAGAAAGGCTCTCGGCCCTGCCCAATTTGCTCCACGCCGATGTCCCCGATGGGGCCGATGAAGCCGATAACACAGAGGTTCACAGCTGGGGCACGCCCAAAGAGCTGGGGTTCGCAGCGCGCGAGCATTACGAACTTGACTGCGTCAAAGCGGGTATGGACTTTGAGACGGCCGCCAAACTCTCGGGCAGCCGCTTTGTTGTGCTCTCAGGCTCCGTGGCGCGGCTTCACCGTGCTTTGGCACAGTTCATGCTCGACACCCATATCGAGGAAAACGGCCTGACCGAAACATGGACCCCGGTGCTTGTCAAAGAAGAGATGATGTATGGCACAGGTCAACTGCCCAAGTTTGGCGAGGACAGCTATCAAACCACAAATGGCTGGTGGCTCGTGCCGACCGCCGAAGTCACGCTGACCAATATCGTCAACGGGCTGACGGTTGACGAAAGCAGCCTGCCCCGCCGCTTCGTGGCCCATACGCAGTGTTTCCGCTCCGAAGCCGGAAGCGCCGGGCGTGACACCTCAGGAATGCTGCGCCAGCACCAGTTTGAAAAAGTCGAAATGGTCTCGATCTCCCATCCCGACACCAGCCTTGAAGAGCACAACCGTATGACGCGCTGTGCCGAGGGCATTCTGGAGAAGCTCGGCCTGCCCTATCGCACCGTTGTGCTTTGCACAGGCGACATCGGCTTTGGCGCAACCAAAACCCATGACATCGAAGTCTGGCTGCCCGGTCAGGGCAAATACCGCGAGATCAGCTCGGTTTCGGTCTGTGGCGATTTTCAGGCCCGCCGGATGCAGGCCCGTTTCAAGCCCGCCGACGGCGGCAAGCCGCAATATGTCCACACGCTGAACGGATCGGGGCTGGCCGTTGGCCGCGCCTTGATCGCTGTGCTGGAGAACGGTCAAAGAGAAGACGGCTCGGTCAAGCTGCCCGATGTGCTGACGCCCTATCTTGGCGGCAAAAGCGTAATGAACTGCGACGGCTCGCTGTCTTGAACCAACACGGCCGAGCGCCTAAGCTGAGCTTATGAAAAAACATTTTGCCAACGCGACCTTCGCAGCCGCGGTTCTTTTTGCCGTTTCGCCCCTGTTCACAGCGGGATTTAACGGGTTTGAGCCGAGCCAGTTCCCGGTGCCCCAAATCGATCCTCCCATCCAGCCTGCGGGCTATGCCTTCTCGATTTGGGGGCTGCTCTACCTCTGGCTGATCGCGGGCACAGGCTTTGGCCTGTTCAAACGCAATACCGATGCCGGATGGGCCGCCGCACGGCCCGCATTGCTCCTCAGCCTCGCAGTGGGCACCTCCTGGATCGCCATCGCCCAAATCTCCGTCATCTGGGCCACCCTGCAGATCTGGATCATGCTCATCGCCGCGCTCGCCGCCTATGTCAGGGCCGGTGATCAGGACATCTGGTGGCAAAGAGAGCCAATCGGCGCTTATGCCGGCTGGCTCACAGCCGCTTCAAGCGTCTCTATCGGCCTGCTCTTGGCAGGCTATGGCTACACCAGCGCCGAAAATGCCGCCTATATCGGGCTTTTTATCGCGCTCTTCATCGCCGTTGCCATGCAAAAGGCCTTGCCCGGCGCGTGCGCCTACCCGCTCGCCATGATCTGGGCCTTGGTCGGGGTCGCCATCAGCAATTTGGAGCCGCTGAACACAGCCGTGATAGCGCTCTGCGCGCTCGGCATAAGCTATCTGCTGATTGGCCTACTCAAATCCCTGAGAGCCTAGTCTTTTTTGCGGCCTTGCGTGTGTTTGCGCAGCTTTGACGGCGCAGCTTTCTTGCGCCCTTTGTAAGGGTTCTTGTCGCTTTGCCCCCGCATGGTCAGACGGATCGGCGTGCCCGGCATATCAAAATCCTCGCGCAACCCGTTCACAAGATAGCGCGAGTATGCCGCCGGCATTTTGTCGGGATGTGAACACATCACAATAAATCCGGGCGGGCGCGTTTTGGCTTGGGTCATATACCGCAGCTTGATGCGCTTGCCCTGTGGTGCGGGCGGCGGATGGGCCTGCACCATACCGTCCAGCCAGCGGTTCAAATGCGCTGTCGTGATCCGTTTGTTCCAGACATCATGTGCTTTGCGCACCGCATCATGCAGCCGCTCAAGCCCGCGTCCGGTTTTGGCAGAGACCGTGATCAGAGGCGCGCCCCGCAATTGAGGAAGCAACCGCGTGAAGGCTTCTTTCAGCTCTTTGAGCTTGTCTTGCTTGTCGTCCTCAACATCCCATTTGTTGACCGCAACAACAACAGCCCGCCCTTCCCGCTCCGCAAGATCGGCAATGCGCAAATCCTGTTGTTCAAACGGAATGGCCGCGTCGAGCAAAACAACCACAACCTCGGCAAATTTCACCGCCCGCAAGCCATCCGAAACAGAGAGCTTTTCAAGCTTGTCCTGAACCTTGGCTTTCTTGCGCATTCCGGCGGTGTCAAATATTCTGACAGGCGTTCCAGACCACTCCAGTGTCAGCGAGATCGCATCCCGCGTGATACCGGCCTCAGGCCCGGTGAGAAGACGGTCTTCGCCGAGAATTTTGTTGATCAGCGTCGACTTGCCCGCATTGGGCCGGCCCACCACAGCAATCTGGAGCGGTTTCTTGACGGTCGGAGTATGGTCGGGCGCGTCCTCGTCCTCATGAACGCTCACATCAACCTCGGGCGCATCCTCTTTGGCGCGCTCCTCATATTGATCCGCAAGCGGCATAAGCGCCGAATAAAGCTCGTTGAGGCCCTCGCCATGCTCCGCAGAGAGCCGAATAGGATCGCCAAGGCCCAAACCATAAGCCTCCATCACGCCCGCATCCGCCGCCATGCCCTCGGCCTTGTTGGCCGCGACAAACACAGGCGAGCCTTTGCGGCGCAGAATGTCGGCAAAGACTTCATCGGTCGGGGTGACGCCGGCGCGCGCATCGATCATGAACAGGCAGGCATCAGCCATTTCAACCGCGCGCTCGGTGAGCCGGCGCATCCGGCCCTGAAGCGAGTCATCAGTCGCATCTTCCAATCCGGCGGTGTCAATCACGGTAAACTTGAGATCGCCGAGCTTGGCCTCTCCTTCGCGCAAATCGCGCGTCACACCGGGCTGATCATCCACCAAAGCAAGCCGTTTCCCAACCAGACGGTTGAAAAGGGTTGATTTGCCAACATTGGGACGGCCAACTATGGCCAAAGTAAAGCTCATTCTAAAAGCGCTCCAGTCGCGGAAAGCCGCACCTATCCGAGTTTCAGATCAACGGAAAGCGAAAAGTTGACCCTTGCCGCTCACAACAAACATCATCCCCCCGGCAAAAACCGGGCTTGTTGTGGCCCCACCGGGGATTTCGCCGGTGTGAAGCAGCGCGCCGTTTGTCGGATCAAAGGCGCGGATCAGACCATCATTGGAGGCCACATATAAGCGCCCTCCTGCAAGCACGGGGCCATAATGTGCAAAGACAGTGGCCTGACGCTTGGGGCGTTCCTTGGTGAAAAATGGCAGCTTTACGCCCCAAACCCTCTCGCCGGTGTTTGCATCCAGCCGGACAAGCTCGTTTGCATCAGAGACCAGAAAAACCGCCTCCCCGACAACCCAGACCGGGCTCATCGGGCCTTCTTCTGCGGTCCAGAGGCGCGCGCCGCTCTCCACATCCAGCGCAACCATCCGGCCAGAGTGCGTGCCCGCGAAAATGCGCCCGCCCGCGATAACAGGATCGCCGGTGATATCGCTGATCCGACTGCGGGTAAACCCGCGCCGCTGGCCAGAAATCACCGTGTCCCAGACCCGCAATCCGCCTTGTTTGAAGGCCGCCTGCAATTCATTGGACCCAAAGGAAAACACCGCGAGACTGTCCGAAACAGCAGGGGCCGCGCCGCCCAGAATGTTGTTTTTATCCGCAGTTGACCCCAACTGCCACAAGACACGCCCGGTCTCGGCGCTGAGCGCCCAAGCGGTCGCATCCCCCGCCACCAAATAGACGATCCCGTCGCGCACGGTCGGCATCCCTGTGCCGGCGGCTTGCAACTTTTGCTGCCAGAGCTGTGCGCCGCTGTCGGCGTTGAGCGCTGTCACGGTTCCAAACCCCGAGGTCACAAAAACCACACCCTCTGACGCGGCAATCCCGCCGCCCGTCGCATCGCGGCCCGCGTCTCTCTCGGGCACAAGGCTCACGCTCCAAACGGCATTGCCCGAGGTTGTCGTGGCACTGACGCGCGCCTCAGAATCCAGCGTGAACAGCTTGCCGTCATAGACCACAGGCTCGGAGGTGATCCGCCCAAAGCGGCTGTCACCCGCGCCGATATCCACATTCCAAACCGGCACAATCGCGCCGCTGTAGGCCGGGTGCTGGATTCGGGTCTGCGGGCTGTTGTGGCGCTGAAGCCAGGCGGTGTTGGTCTGCTCGGCAGCCAACGCGACGGGCGCACTGCGGTTCTGCGCAAGCGGATCACGCACCACAAGGCTTGAGTCGCTTTCCTCGGCGCGCAGGTTTTCCCGCTTGCCCGCCAAAATGGTTTCCGGTTCTTCACAGCCCGTCAACGCCAGCAAACACGCGGCACATAAAGCGACAGATCCTAATCTCGGCAAATGTTTCTTCATCGCGTTCACCCTCCGGCCTTTTTTCAAGGCCTCTAAGCCCATTACTCGCCCGGCGTGTCTGTCACGTCCGGAACAGTGCCCCCAAGCGCAACAATGAGCTGGCTCGCCCGGCGGCGCAACCCGCCCGAGGCCTGCTCAGTCTGAACGATGCGTGACAAGGCCGCAATCGCTTCTTCGGTGTTGCCCTGCTCGATCAAAATCAGAGCAAGCTGCTCCTCAGCCAGGATTTGAAGGTTCGGATTGCCGCCAATCAAAGCCTCATAGCCCGCCTGACGCTCTGTCAGGTCCAGATCCTCTGCCTGCAAAGACAAAAGCTTGAAGCTGGCAACCTGACGGTAAATGATCGGTGCCTCACTGTCGTCTGAAACCGCCTTGAGCGTTTGCTTGGCGCCGTCCAGATCGCCCGCTTCGATCTGTTCTTTGGAGGTCAGCAGCCCCAAAAGCGACTGCGCCCCCGCGCCACTGGCCTTTGCCGAGGCCAAAGCCGCAACACGCGCCGCAGGCTCGTCATTCTCCAAAGCGCTCAAAATAGCATCGCCGAACGCCTGTGTCTGCGCCGTGAGCTTGGCTTTGCGATATTCGTTGAACGCCGCACCCCCAACAACAATCAGCACGGCACAAACGGCGATCCAGCCGTAGCGCTTCATCCAGGCAAAAAGCCTGTCACGACGAACTTCTTCGGTCACTTCCTCAATAAAACTGTCGGTATCGCTCACGCCTTGGCCCTCTTGCTTTTGCTCCTCTTACAGCCTTGGCTGCCCAGTGCCAAGACCTGCCGTCACAGAGCCGATATCTTCCGCGCCAGCGCGCCCGAGTGCGCCGCATCCCGCGCCAAACTGAACTGGACAGTTTAGCAAAACTGATCTATTCAAACTCTGGGTTCGTATACCCGCCCAAACGGCTTGATATGATAGCCCGATACCTAACAAAGAGGCGCGCAATGCGGTTGGTCCCCCTTCTCACGGCTATTCTGGTCACAGTCTTTCTCTTCTTTCTCGTCGCCGAGCGGGAGGCCCTTCTGAGCTTTGCAAAAGGCAGCGACGCCACGCGCGAAGCAGAGGTCCAACCGGCCCTCTCAGCCGAAAACGACGAGGCCACGCGCCAGCGCGTCGGAGTCATCGCCATGCGCTCCACAGCTCAGGAAATAGACAGCGCCATCATACTGCGCGGCCAGACAGAAGCGGCCCGCGATGTAGATGTGCGCTCAGAAACATCGGGATTGGTGGTTTCGGAGCCTTTGCGCAAAGGCACATTTGTCCAAGCCGGCGAAATTCTCTGCCAGCTCGATGCCGGCACACGCCGCTCAAGCCTCGCCGAAGCCGAGGCGCGTCTCGCCGAAACACGCTCTCGCATTCCACAGACCGAAGCCCAAATCCCGCGCGCCGAAGCGCAGCTCGAACAGGCCAAAGCACAGCTTGAGGAAGCCCAGATCAACGACAACGCCGCCCGCAAGCTCTCCAAGGGCGGCTTTGCCTCGGATTCGCGCGTTGCCAGCGCGGCAGCGGCCATTCGGGGCGCGGAGGCCGCGGTCAAATCTGCCGAAGCGGCCCTCAAAACGGCGCAATCCGGAATGCTGGCGGTGGATGCCGCCATCGAATCTGCCCAAGCCAACGTGGCCGCCTCGCTGAAAGAACTGTCGCGACTGGAGATCAAAGCCCCCTTCAAGGGGCTTCTGGAAAGCGACACAGCCGAGCTGGGCGCGCTCATCCAGCCGGGCGGCGCCTGCGCCACCGTGATCCAGCTTGACCCGATCAAACTGGTCGGCTTTGTGCCCGAAGCACAGGTCAATCGCGTCAAGGTCGGGGCCAAGGCGGGCGGTCGCCTGACAACAGGCCAAGTGCTCAGCGGAACGGTCAGCTTTCTGGGCCGCAGCGCCGATCCGCTCACCCGGACCTTTCGCGTCGAAATCGAAGTTCCAAACCCGGACCTGAGCATTCGCGACGGCCAAACCGCCGAAATCCTGATCGGAGCCGAAGGGCGCACCGCCCATCTTGTCCCCCAATCGGCCCTGACGCTCAACGACAGCGGCCTCTTGGGCGTGCGGCTGGTTGACGAAAAGAGCAACGCCGTGTTTCAAGAGGTCACGCTCCTGCGCGATGACATCAAGGGCGTCTGGCTGACCGGTCTGCCCGAAGACGTCGATATTATCATCATCGGTCAGGAATATGTGGTCGATGGTGTGCCCGTGGCAGCAGATTATCAGGACATAGCACAATGACAGGTTTGGTTGACTGGGCCGCATCCCGCGCGCGGATGATTCTGGCGTTTATCGTCCTGTCTTTGCTGGTCGGCGGCTTTGCTTACGCCAATCTGCCCAAAGAGGGCGAGCCTGACATTCAAATTCCGGGGCTGTTCGTATCCGTGCCCTTCCCCGGCATCTCGGCCAGCGACAGCGAGACCCTGCTTGTCAAAGTCATCGAAACCGAAATGGCCGATCTGGACGGCTTGAAGTCGATGTCGGCCACCGCGGCAGAAAACTATGCCGGGGTCTTCCTCGAGTTCGAATTCGGATGGGACAAATCAGCCGTCATGGCCGATGTGCGCGAGGCCATGAACGCCGCCGAAGCCGCCTTTCCGGACGGGGCCGAGAAATACTCGATCAACGAAATCAACTTTTCGGAGTTTCCGGTCCTGATCATCAATCTGACCGGCGATGTGCCAGAGCGCACGATGTCGCGCGTGGCCGAAGACCTCAAAGACAAAATCGAGAGTCTGGATGCGGTGCTTGAAGCGGGCATTGCAGGCAAGCGCGACGAGATGCTCGAAGTGCTGATCGACCCGCTCAAGCTGGAAGCCTACAATGTGACCGCGGGCGAGCTGATCAGCGTTGTGCGCAACAACAACCAGTTGATCGCCGCCGGCGAAGTCGAAAGCGCCACAGGCGCCTTTGCGGTCAAAATTCCGTCAAGTTTTGATGAGCCGACCGATGTCTATAACCTCCCCGTCAAGGTCAACGGCGACCGGATCGTGACCTTGGGCGATCTGGCCGAAATACGGCTGACCTTTGAAGACAGGCTCGGCACGGCGCGGTTCAATGGCGAAACCACGGTGGCGCTTCAGGTTGTCAAACGCAAAGGCTTCAATCTTCTGGATATGGCCGATGCCGTCAAAGCCGTTGTCAAAGACGCCAACGCAGAGTGGCCGCCAGAATTGCAATCTGCAGTTTATGTCGGCACCTCCAATGACCAGTCCCGCGTTGTTGGCTCGATGATCTCCCAGCTCGAAGGCTCGGTTCTGACCGCGATTGCGCTGGTCATGATTGTTATTCTCGCCGCTCTGGGCGTGCGCCCAGCCTTGCTGGTCGGCTTTGCGATCCCGACGTCTTTTCTGCTCTGCTTTGCGCTGCTGGCGCTGATGGGGGTGACGATTTCCAACATCGTGATGTTCGGTCTCATTCTGGCCGTGGGGATGCTGGTAGATGGTGCCATTGTTGTTGTTGAATATGCCGACAAGCGGATTTCCGAAGGCACAGGCCCGATGCACGCCTATGTCGAAGCCGCCAAGCGGATGTTCTGGCCGGTCGTCAGCTCCACAGCCACAACCCTCTGCGCCTTCCTGCCCATGCTGTTCTGGCCCGGTGTGCCGGGGCAATTCATGGGGATGCTGCCTGTCACGCTGATTTTCGTTCTCTCGGCCTCTTTGGTTGTGGCGCTGATCTATCTTCCGGTGATGGGCGGCGTTACGGGCCGCATGAGCCGCCTGTTCGGGCGCACCTCCGATCAGCTGCGCGCGGCAGCGCCTTGGTGGCTGCGCGCCGCCTTGGTGGCCCCCTCGCTCTACATCGTGTTTCTGGGCGCCATGCAAACGCTCAACCCCGGCTACCTCTTTGGCGGTGAACCTGTTTTTGACGGGGTGATGTCGCTCCTGCCCGGCGTTGTCCTCTTTATGCTGGGCTGCTTTGCCGCTTCGGTCACTCTGGGCGCGGCACAGATCACCTGGCGTAAAAAAGCCGTCGTTGCAGGGCGCCGTCGGACATATTTCGGCCAGTTCATCCATTTGATCACAGGCAATCCGGTTATGCCTGTTGTCTCTGTGGCGGCTGTGTTTTTCTTTGTCATGTCGGTCTTCGGATATTACGGAGCCAACAACAACGGCACCGAATTTTTTGTCGAATCCGAGCCAGAAATGGCCATTGTCTATGTCCGCGCCAGAGGCAACCTGTCGCTGGAGCAGAAAGACAATCTCATCAAACGCGCCGAGCAAATTGTCCTCGCCCACCCCGGAGTCGACAATGCCTTTTCCTTTGCAGGAGACAGCGGCCTCAACACCAACACAGGCGGCGCACAGCCTCCCAAGGATACGATCGGCCAAATCCAGTTTGAAACGATCCCCTGGGAAGACCGCCGCGATCGCCCCGACCTTGACGGCGATCTCGTCTTGGATGAGCTGACAACACAGCTGTCAGCCCTCCCCGGAACCAAAATCGAAATTCTCGCCGCCTCGCGCGGGCCGGCCTCTGCCAAACCGGTTCATCTGCGGCTGAAATCGGATGACTGGGACAGCCTGATCCGCGCCACCTCTCTCGTGCGCGAGAAATTTGACGCCACAGCCGGCCTCACCCTGCAAGAAGATACGCTCCCCCTCCCCGGCATCGACTGGCAGCTGGATGTCGACGTTCAGGAAGCCGGCCGCTACGGGGCCGATGTCCAGACCATCGGCGGCATGATCCAGCTCGTCACCCGTGGCATTCTGCTCGATACCATGCGCGTGGACAGCTCGGATGAAGAAATCGAGATCCGGGTCCGCCTGCCCGAGCAAGACCGCGTTTTGAGCACGCTGGACACCCTCAAGCTGCGCACCCAAGACGGGCTAATCCCCTTGTCCAACTTCCTGACACGCAAGCCTGTCGCCAAACTCGCCGAAATCAATCGTGCCGACCAGATGCGATATTTCGATGTCAAAGCCGGCGTCGCGAGCGCCACCATGCTGCTGACCAACGCCGAGACAGGCGAAACCCGGCTGGTCGCGGCATCAAACTGGGCCGAAAACAGCGCCCTACAGGACCAAAGCAAGCGTGAGGGCTTCGTGGCCCTCCCCCTGACCCCGGCAAACCGGATCGAAGCCCTGACGGACTGGCTCACAGAAACCCCGCTGCCCGACGGCGTGAGTTGGGAATGGACCGGCGATCAGGAAGACGAAGCCGAAAGCCAGGCCTTTCTCAGCTCGGCCTTTATGGGCGCTCTGGGCCTGATGTTCATCATCCTGCTCGCCCAGTTCAACAGCCTTTACAACTCTGTTCTTGTGCTTCTGGCGGTTATTCTCTCCACCGCCGGCGTGCTCATCGGGATGCTGGTGATGGGCCAGACCTTCTCGATCATTATGACAGGCACAGGGATTGTCGCACTGGCCGGAATTGTTGTGAACAACAATATTGTTCTGATTGATACCTATCAGGAGTATTCCTCCTATATGCCGCGCGTCGAGGCGATCGTGCGCACAGCCGAAGACCGTATCCGCCCCGTTCTGCTCACCACCATCACAACCATGGCGGGCCTTGCGCCGATGATGTTCGGGCTGAGCCTTGATTTTATCAATGGCGGATATTCGATCGACAGCCCGACAGCGCTCTGGTGGAAACAACTCGCAACAGCGGTTGTCTTCGGCCTTGGTATTGCAACCGTGCTCACCCTCGTCTTTACGCCCTCCATGCTCGCCCTGCGGGTCTGGATCTCGACATATCTGAGCTGGACCGCCCGCGCCCTCGCCGCGCTCTCTCTGGGAAGCGCCAGCCGCGTCGCGCGCGATATGGCGCTGCAAACAGCAGCCCGCCGGATCGCCCCGCCGGAAATAATCTGGGACAGGCTCACCGAGCTGCCACAGAGCGCCGATCAACAGCCCTCGCGCGCCCCCGCAGCAGAGGCCACAGACCAGAGCGACAACAGTGACGACAGCGACAACAGCGGCGTCAAAGCCGCAGAATAAAGGGGCGCTGCCTTAGGCGGCGTCCTCGTCACTGCTCTGGCGCGCCCAGAGGCTGGCATACCGCCCCTTGCGCCGCAGCAGTGCCTCATGGGTGCCCTGCTCGGCGACTTCGCCGTCTTCCAGAACAACAATCAGATCCGCATCGGCAATGGTGGACAAACGGTGGGCAATGGTAATCACCGTGCGCCCCTCGCCGGCCCGTCTCAGCGCCGACTGGATCTCGCGTTCGGTCTCTGTATCCAAGGCCGATGTGGCCTCATCCAGCAACAAGACAGGCGGATCCTTCAGCAAGGTCCGCGCAATCCCGACCCGCTGCTTTTCGCCGCCCGACAGCTTCAGCCCGCGCTCCCCGACCGCGGTGTCATAGCCCTTGGGCAAAGCGGAGATGAAATCATGGATTTGTGCGGCCTTTGCGGCGGCGACAATCTCGTCCTCTGTCGCGCCGTCACGTCCATAAGCGATATTATAACGGATCGTGTCGTTAAACAGGACCGTATCTTGGGGCACCACGCCGATCACACCATGCAAGCTGTCTTGCGTGACATCGCGCACATCCTGCCCGTCAATCGTGACACAGCCTCGGGACACATCGTAAAAGCGAAACAGCAGCCGCCCGATCGTGGACTTGCCCGAGCCGGACGGCCCGACAATCGCAACAGTCGCCCCCGCCTCAACCTTGAGGCTCACCCCCTTCAAGATCGGGCGGGCCGCATCATATCCGAAAGTCACATTGTCGAGCACAACCGTGCCACCTGTCACTGTGATGTCTTTGGCGGTCGCGCTGTCTTGGATTTCGGCGGGCTGGCCCAGCAAGTCAAACATCTCGCCCATATCGACAAGACTTTGGCGGATCTCGCGGTAAACCGTTCCCAAGAAGTTCAAAGGCAGGGTGATCTGAATCATATAGGCGTTGACCATCACAAAGTCGCCCACCGTCAATTCGCCGCGCTCAACACCGAGCGCCGCCATGACCATCACCGCGATCAAACCCAGCGTGATCAAAAACGCTTGTCCGAAGTTCAGAAAAGCCAGCGAGGACGCCGTCTTGATCGCAGCAGATTCATAGCCCGCCATCGCCGCATCATAGCGCTGCCCCTCGCGCCGTTCCGCACCAAAATATTTGACTGTTTCAAAATTGAGCAGGCTATCAATCGCCTTTTGATTGGCGTCCGTATCCCGATCATTCATCTCGCGCCGCAGCTTCACCCGCCATTCCGTCACCGTGAAGGTGAACCAGACATAAAGCGAAATGGTGCCGACCACGACGGCAAGATACCAGACATCAAACAAGAAAAAGAAGATCCCCGCCACAAGCGCCAGTTCAAGAATGAGCGGCCCGACAGAAAACAGCAAAAACCGCAGCAAGAAATCTACGCCTTTCACCCCGCGCTCGATGATCCGGCTCAATCCGCCGGTCTTGCGCGTGATGTGATAGCGCATCGACAGCCGGTGAATATGGGTGAAGGTTTCCAGCGCAAGTTGGCGCAAAGCCCTCTGTGCCACAGCCGCAAACACCCCGTCTCTGAGCTGCTGAAAGCCGGCCGAGAAAATCCGCGCCATCCCATAAGCAACGGTCAGGCCAACAGCGCCCAGCATAAGATCAGACAGCCCCTCTCCGGAGAGCGCATTGACAGCGTCGCGGTAAAGAACAGGGGTATAAACCGCAATCAGCTTTGAGAGCAGCAGCGCCGCCATGGCAATCGAGACCCGGCGTTTGACCCAGCTTTCCCCCTCGGGCCAAAGATAGGGGGTTACACGTTTGATCGTGCGCCAGCCGGAGGCGCGCTCTTGTTTTTGGACATCACTGCTCATTAGACCCTACCTCTCGCCCGTAACGGCGCAGAGATAATCCCCTTTCAAGCCGATTGCCAGCCGTGCTCACTCGGGAATATCAAAGACTTGACCGGGAAAAATGAGATCGGGGTCGCGGATCTGGTCTTTGTTGGCTTCATAAAGCTGAACATAGAGCTGGCCCTTGCCGTATCTGTCCCGCGCGATTGCCCAAAGCGTTGCGCCGGGCTGAACCGTCACAAGCGTTACGCCGCCTTGCCGCACAAGATTGTCCGGCTCTTCCCGCTTGAACGGCGTCTCAACACGGCTCGTCACCTGCCCTGAGGCATCAACCTCATCAACGCGCAGCGTATAGACCCCGGTTTCCACATCAGGCAGATCTGAGCGCCACTGGCCATTGGCCTCGATACGGTCGGTTTTGATCGGACGGTTGTCGAGATAGACCCGCACAAAGCCGTCCGTGGCCGCGCGGCCCGAAAGCTGCACCTCGCCACTGTCAGAATAGCTGATCGTGTCCAGCGCGACCTGGCTCATCACATCCGGCGCAGCGGCGGCCTGTAGCACGGTGACGCCATCCTCCCCCGCCAACAGAACCGCCACAGGCGCCTCTGCTGTCTCTTCGGGTGCCACACTGTCTGCCATACTGTCTGCCACATACTCTGCCCCATCGCTTTTTTTGGCCTGAAGCGGGGCAATAATGATCGTATTCTGGCTTTCCTGCCCGCTGGTTTTGCCTCTCAGGCTCAGGACACGGGCGTCCGTATCGGCCAAAAGCTCAGCAAAAGCAACAAATTCGCCGGTCGTGCCCGCCTGCACTTCGAGCAGCAGCACCCCGTCCAGCAACACCTCCACAATCTCTCCGGGCAAAGCCGCCCCCGCAATCAAGGTCTGCCCATCCGGCTCAACCCGCGCCACATCAAACCGCGGCGCAAGCTCATCTGAAGCGGCCGCAGACACAGCCCCGTCTTGCGCTTTGGCCTCGGGCTGGGGCTGATCTTTGGGCTTGATAACAAGCTCTAGCTTTGGCTCGGGCTGCACTTCTATAGCCTTGTTTTTATAGACAAAACCAATCCCCGTCAGCCCCAAAACCACAGCCACAGTTGCGGCCAACGCGGCCCCGTTACTCGCCATAAAACCTGATAGTTTGCTCATGGAGGTCCCCAATATTCCATACCGCCCGTGCAGCGGGTTGAGCGACCATAGCAAGATGGGTAAGAGTGGTCAAAACAAGTCCGTAAACAAACTCTTAAAAGTGAGGCCGCCATGCAAAACCGCTCTGTCTGTGTCTATTGTGGATCACGAGAGGGCGGGTCTGCCGCCTATCTTGAGGCCGCCAATGCGCTTGGAACGGCCTTGGCGCAAGACGGCTGGCGGCTGGTCTACGGGGCGGGCGATATCGGCCTCATGGGCGCCGTCGCGCGCAGCGCCCAAACAGCGGGCGGCAAAACATTTGGCGTTATCCCGACCCACCTCATGCAAAAAGAAGTCGGAAAAACCGATCTGACAGAGTTTATTATCACTGAAAATATGCACGAACGCAAAAAAGTGATGTTCATGAATGCCCAAGCCATTGTTGTCTTGCCCGGCGGCGCAGGCTCTCTGGATGAATTCTTTGAAGTCCTGACCTGGGCGCAGCTCGAGCTGCATCAAAAGCCTATTCTTTTGCTCAATGTCGAAAACTACTGGGGCCCTCTGATTGCTCTGATTGATCACGTGATCAAGGAAGGCTTTGCCGACCCGAGCCTCAAAAAGCTGTTCACGGTTTGCTCAAACGTAAACGAAGCGAGCGCTCATTTGCGGCGCGCCTTTTCCTGAGACAGGCTCGAGACCGAATAAAGCGCCAAACCCGCCCAGATCAGCGCAAAAGCAAGCCCATGCCAAAACCCGAAAGGCTCGCCAAAAATGACAACAGCACAGAAAAACTGGGCGGTCGGGTTGATGTATTGAAGCACCCCGACGGTCGAGAGCCTGTTACGTTGTGTGGCATAAGAAAATAAAATCAGCGGCGTCGCCGTCAGGGCGCCAGAGAAAACAAGCATGGTGTTTTCCCAGGCCGCTGTCCCAAAGTGCCCCTCCCCGCGCATATGCACAACCGCCAGAACAGCAATCGCAACCGGCACAAGCACAGCAACCTCCCCCGTCACCGAGACAACCGGCCCCGCGGTCAGCCGTTTTTTAACCAAGCCATAAAGGCCAAACGATCCCGCCACCACCAATGCAATCCAAGGCGCAACACCAAGCCCATAGGTGAGAAGCGCCACCGCGACAGCAGCCAGACCCACAGCGCCCCACTGCAAACGCGTCAGCGCCTCGCCAAAGACAACACGCCCGATCACAACAGCCACGAGAGGGAAAATATAATAGCCAAGAGCGGCCTCGACAGCATAGCCGGCCTGAATGGAAAAAATGAAAGCAAACCAGTTGAGCGAAATCATAATCGCCGCCAAACCGACAACAAACCCGCTCTTACAGGTTGAAAACAAAAGAAATAATGCCTGAAGACGGCCCTGTCCTGCCAATATCACAGCAAAGATCACGAAAGACCAGATGGTGCGATGCGCCAGAATTTCGATCGGCGGGATATGGGAGAGCACCTTATAATACAACGGCGAGAACCCCCATATTAGGCAGGCCAGGATCATTGCGAGAACGCCTTTTGCACTTTCGGTCTTCATGTCGTATTTTCGGCTTTCTGGGGCTTGCTGTGTGGTGGCCCACTTAATTAAGCGTAACCAGATTCAATTGTTGGCGAATTTTCAACTCGTTGTTATCGTTTACACAGATCAGACAGGACACTGGTAAATGCGACACACTTTGCCGCTTGCGCCCCAATTTTACGTAACAGCCCCCCAGCCTTGCCCCTATCTGGCAGACAGGATGGAGCGCAAGCTGTTTACATCGCTTCAGGGCGAAACCGCCCAACAGCTCAATGACGGCTTGTCCCGTCAGGGGTTTCGCCGCTCTCAGAATGTCCTTTATCGGCCCTCTTGTGCCGATTGCGCCGCCTGTTTGTCAGCGCGGATCATCACAGCCGACTTCCAGCCGAGCAAGAGCCAAAAGCGCGTTCTGAAACGCAACCAGCGCCTTGAACGCCACGTCAGCGCGCCTTGGGCCACAGAAGACCAATACGAGCTGTTCCGGCGCTATCTTGACAGCCGACATTCGGATGGCGGCATGGCCGATATGGATGTCTTCGAATTTGCCGCCATGATCGAAGAAACCCCGATCCGCTCGCGGGTGATTGAATATGTCGACACAGACACCAAAAAACTTGTGGCCGTCTGTCTGACAGACGTCCTCAAAGACGGGCTTTCCATGGTCTATTCGTTTTTTGATCCGGATTATGAAAAGCACTCGCTCGGGACATATATCATTCTGGATCATGTCGAGATCGCCCTTTCTGGCGATTTGCCCTATGTCTATCTCGGATATTGGGTCCCCGGCAGCCCGAAGATGGGCTATAAAGCCAATTTTGCCGCTCTGGAAATTTACAAGCAAAACGAGTGGCGCGCGATTGGTCAGGCCTCTGACCATGAGGCGGACACCCACCCTTTGTCCACCGCTCCGATTGCCGAGCAGGTCGCCAATATTTCTCTCCCCGATCTGCCAGCCCACCGCCTCAAGCCCTGAGCGAGCGCAGAGATGGGCGCCGCCACTGAGGCGATCAGCTCGCGCCAGATGCGGCCCATTGCCGCCCTTTTTCGATTTTCTGTCAAAAACAGAGGGCAATGCGCAACTATTGAACAAAAAACCTGCCCTCAGGGTTCGATTATTCAGGTTTTGGCGGTTGACGCCCCGAGACAGCACTTCTAATGTCTCGCAAACGCAGCAAAAGGCACCCAGCATGGTAGAGCTAGTGGTCATCGTGAAGAAATGGCGCATGGGCCGGTAACGGACACCCTTAGGTAACCCCATGCGCCCCCGAAAATCGGGGGCTTTTTTATGCGTATAACGAAGATGGAATGGAGCTTGGATATGTCACGTCAAATGACCGGCGCAAAAATGATCGTAGAATGCCTGAAGGATCAGGGCGTGGAGGTCGTGTTCGGCTACCCTGGTGGGGCTGTCTTGCCAATCTATGACGAAGTCTTCCAACAAAACGGTATTCGCCACGTTCTTGTGCGCCACGAACAAGGCGCTGTGCACGCCGCCGAGGGCTATGCCCGCTCTACGGGCAAGCCGGGCGTTGTGCTCGTGACGTCCGGCCCCGGCGCGACCAATGCTGTCACAGGTCTGACAGACGCTTTGCTTGATTCTATTCCGATTGTTGTTCTGACGGGCCAGGTCCCGACATTTATGATCGGGACCGACGCGTTTCAGGAGGCCGATACCGTCGGCATCACCCGCCCTTGCACCAAACACAACTGGCTTGTGCAAGACACCGCCTCGCTCTCGGCGACAATCCATGAAGCCTTTCATGTAGCAACCTCGGGCCGCCCCGGCCCTGTGCTGATTGATATTCCCAAAGATGTGCAGTTCGCCTCGGGCGAATACACGCCCAAACAAAAAGCCAAAGTGAGCCGTTACCAGCCGCCTGTGAAAGGCGATATGGCCTCGATTGAGGAGCTGGTCGATGCGATCGAAAAGGCCGAAAAGCCCATCTTTTACACTGGCGGCGGCGTGATCAATTCCGGCCCGGCAGCCAGCCAGCTTTTGCGCGAACTTGTCGAGGCGACCGGCTTTCCGATCACCTCGACGCTGATGGGCCTTGGCGCCTATCCTGCTTCGGGCGACAAATGGCTCGGTATGCTCGGAATGCACGGGCTTTATGAGGCCAATATGGCGATGCACGGCTGTGATCTGATGATCAACATCGGGGCGCGCTTTGACGACCGCATCACCGGTCGCCTCGATGCGTTCAGCCCGCATTCCCAAAAAGCACATATCGACATTGACCCCTCCTCGATCAACAAAGTCATCCGCGTTGACATTCCGATTGTCGGAGATGTCGGGCACGTTCTGGAAGACATTCTCAAGGTCTGGAAGGCGCGCGGGCGCAAGACAAACAGCCCTGCGCTTCAGAAATGGTGGGGTAAAATCGAGGACTGGCGCAAGGTTGACTGCCTCAAGTTCGAGCAGAAAGGCGCAGTCATCAAGCCGCAGCACGCGCTGGCCCGCCTTGAGGCGCTCACCAAAGATCATGACCGCTATATCTGCACCGAAGTTGGCCAACACCAGATGTGGGCGGCGCAATACCTCGGCTTTGAAGATCCGAACCGCTGGATGACCTCCGGTGGTCTTGGCACCATGGGCTATGGTTTTCCTGCCTCGATCGGTGTGCAGATGGCACATCCCGACAGCTTGGTTATCAATGTCGCTGGCGAGGCGAGCTGGTTGATGAATATGCAGGAGATGGGCACAGCGATCCAGTTCCGCTTGCCCGTGAAGCAATTTATCCTGAATAATGAACGGCTTGGCATGGTTCGCCAGTGGCAGGAGCTGCTGCATGGCGAGCGCTATTCCCACTCCTGGAGCGAGGCGCTGCCCGATTTCGTGAAGCTCGCAGAAGCCTTTGGCGCGAAAGGCATTCGGGTTGATAACCCTGAAGACCTTGATGAAGCGATCAAGGAAATGATCGCTTATGACGGCCCTGTTATTCTCGACTGCCTTGTTGAGAAGCACGAAAACTGCTTCCCGATGATCCCGTCGGGCGAGCCGCACAACAAGATGCTCCTTGGGCAAGCCAGCACAAAAGACGCAATCGGAACAAGCGGCGCAGTGCTCGTTTGAGCCGCGCAGATCCAGCGAAAGAAGGAAGCACCATGTCTGCTCTCAAGATCAAAAAAGGCTCTAACAAACACTCGGCTTACAACCTGCGCCCGACCTTCAGCGACCATGTCGAATCGCACACTCTGGCCGTGGTTGTGGACAACGAAGCCGGCGTTCTGGCCCGCGTGATCGGGTTGTTCTCGGGGCGCGGCTACAACATCGAAAGCCTCACGGTCGCCGAGATCGACCATGAGGGGCATCGCTCGCGGATCACCATTGTGACCACGGGCACACCGCAGGTGATTGAGCAAATCAAAGCGCAGCTCGGGCGGATTGTGCCGGTGCATGAGGTTCACGATCTGACCGTGGAAGGCGCAGCCGTCGAGCGCGAACTCGCCTTGCTCAAGGTGGAAGGCTCAGGCGAGCGGCGCGTCGAGGCGATGCGGCTTGCAGATATTTTCCGCGCCAATGTTGTGGACAGCACGCTGGAGAGCTTTGTTTTCGAAATCACCGGCACGCCGGAAAAAATCGACGCCTTCAGCGAGTTGATGCGCCCTCTTGGGCTATCCGAAGTGGCGCGCACAGGCGTGGCAGCTCTGGCGCGCGGAAAAGTGCGGCACTAGACAGCGCCGCACCACAGAGCCGCACCTCAGAGCTGCGCGGGCATCTCGCCTGCGCCATGGCTTGGCCAAAGCGTAGCGCTCTTTGTCTCAAACGAGCGTTACGCTGACATGGCTTACGCCGTGCGCAGCTCTGGAAATTTCAATATATTACAAACACTTGCGCTGCGTTGCTGTGGGCTTTTGGGCTGTGCAGGCTGTGCCCCCTGTGGCAGCGCTGCGGGGTCTGTGCTGGCTTTCAGGCGCTCGGCAATCGCGGGCGCGTGCTGCTCGGCGATCAACTCGGGATTGCGCACAAGGCGCATTGTGGCACTTTCCAGAAGCTGAAACTCGATCAAATCGCCCGCGTCAAGGACCGGCCCGTCAAAGAGCGATGTGGCAGAACCGCCATAATAGGCCAGATCGCCATGGTCTTCACACCAGATCACAGCTTTTTGTTCGGCCGGATCACTCCAAAGAACAACACCATACATGGAAAACCCCAATCATTAAAAACACCCCGCGCCATTATAATTTTTGGGGAAAAAATTACAAAACGGAACTCTGTAAAGAGTGTCGCACGCTTAAAAATTGTGTCTTTTCTCACGTCAAAAGACGCCAACAA
>JAHBAN010000037.1 GCA_018500075.1 Flavobacteriia bacterium
GTTGGAATTGCGCGAAACGCGCGCTATGAGGGGCCAAACAATGTGAGGGGCGCGGGCCTTGGACTGGTATTCTACGGTTTTTGAGCTGATTGATATGCGTTCGTTTAGCAATCTTTGGTTCTGGATTGCCCTCGCTGTCATGTGGTCGACGACCTCGCATTGGGTTTTGGGGGTGCCTTGGGACATGGTCTTGCGGGCACAGCGCGATGGCGGGCAATATGAGGACGACCTGTTGGATATTGTACGGATCAACACCAACCGTTTGCTGCATATTGGCAGCGTGTCGGGGCTGTGGCTTTTGGGATTTGCCTGTTTTTTCCTGACCATGCTGGGGCTTTTGGGCTTTGGCTATGGCTATGAATTTGCGCAGGCGTTGTTTTTGCTCGGGTTTCCGATGTCGCTGATCGGGGCTTTGTCGCTGTCGACGGCGCGGCTCATTCGCGAGGAAGACGCGGTCGGGGAGCGGCTGCACCGGCTGATGCTGCGCCAGCGTATGATCACCCAGGTCATCGGGATGATCTCGATCTTTGTGACGGCGCTTTGGGGGATGTATCAGAACCTGACCTATGGTGTGCTTGGCTGAGGCATGGGCATGGCAGGGAGAGAGCATATCACCGTGAGCGGTGCGCCTGAGGGTTTTGATGCGCAGCTTTTGGTGGCGGAGGCCGAAAAGGCGGGCGCGGTTGTGCATATTGCGCGCGATGACAAGCGGCTGGCGGCGCTGCGCGCGAGTCTGCAGTTTTTTGCGCCCGATCTGCCGGTGTTTGACTTTCCCGGCTGGGACTGTCTGCCTTATGACCGGGTGTCGCCCAACCCCGACATTTCGGCGGCGCGGATGGCCACTTTGGCGGCGCTCGTCCATGAGATGCCGCAGCGCTATATCCTGCTGACCACGTTGAGCGCGGCGATGCAGTATGTTCCGGCGCGCGAGGTCTTGCGGCAGGCGGCGTTCAAGGCGCGGGTCGGGGAGAGGGTCAACGAGGAGGCGCTGCGCAACTTTCTGGTGCGCATGGGGTTTTCCCAAAGCCCGACCGTCACCGAACCGGGCGATTATGCCATTCGCGGCGGGATCATTGATATCTTCGCGCCCGGCGATGGCGGGCCTGTGCGGCTCGACTTTTTCGGCGATGTGCTTGACGGGGTGCGCCGCTTTGATGCGGCCACGCAGCGCACCACCGAAACCCTCGGCGGTGTCGAGCTGGCGCCGGTCTCCGAGGTCTTGCTTGAAGAGGCCGCGATCACCCGGTTCCGCCAGAACTACCGCCTCGAATTCGGCGCGGCCGGCACGGATGATCCGCTCTATGAGGCGGTGTCGGCCGGGCGCAAACACGCCGGGATCGAACACTGGCTGCCGTTTTTCCATGCGCGCCTTGAGACGCTGTTTGACTATGTGCCGGGCGCCAGCCTGACGCTGGATGAGGGGCTGGACGCCAAGCGCGCGGCGCGGTGGGACAGCATTGTCGACCAATATGAAACCCGCAAGATCGCGCTCGCCGCGCGCGGGCGGATGGATACGGTTTACAAGCCGGTTCCGGCAGAGCAGCTATATCTGAACGATGCGGCCTGGGCGGGCGCGACGGCGCCCTTGCGCGCGCTCAAGCTCGTGGCATTGCCCCAGCCCACCGGCGCCGGTGTGATAGATGCCGGCGGGCGGATCGGGCGCAACTTTGCCCCCGAGCGCCAGCTTGAAAACAGCAATCTTTTCGGCGTGTTGAAAGACCATATCGAGGCCAAGATGGGCGAAAAGCCCGTGCTCTTGGCCAGTTACTCCGAGGGCGCGCGCGAGCGGATCGAGGGGCTGCTCCAAGATGAGGGCCTGTCGGGCGCGGTCAGCGTGAAAGAGGCGCGCCGCATTGGCAAGCGCGGGCTGCATCTTGCGGTCTGGCCGCTGGAGCAGGGCTTTGAAACGCCTGATCTGCTGGTGATTGCCGAACAGGATGTGTTGGGCGACCGGCTGATCCGCGCCCCCAAGAGCAAGCGCAAGGCAGAGAATTTCCTCACCGAGGCCCAGAGCCTGTCGGCGGGCGATTTGATCGTTCATGTCGATCACGGCGTCGGGCGCTATCACGGGCTGGAAGTTGTCACCGCTCTGGGCGCGGCGCATGAGTGCCTCAAGCTCGAATATGCCGAAAATTCAACGCTCTACCTGCCTGTTGAAAACATAGAACTGTTGAGCCGCTATGGCCATGAGGAGGGCTTGCTCGACCGTCTGGGCGGCGGCGCGTGGCAGTCCAAGAAGGCCCGTCTCAAAGAGCGCATTCGCGAGATGGCCGACAAGCTGATCCGCGTGGCCGCCGAGCGCGCGTTGCGTCGCGCGCCGATTATGGAGCCGATGCCCCACGCCTGGGAAGAGTTCGCCACCCGCTTTCCCTATCAGGAGACCGATGATCAGCTCAGCGCAATCGCAGATGTGTTGGGCGATCTTGGATCGGGCCAGCCGATGGACCGGCTGGTTTGCGGCGATGTGGGCTTTGGCAAAACCGAAGTGGCGATGCGCGCGGCCTTTATTGCCGCGATGCAGGGCGCGCAAGTCGCCGTGATCGCGCCGACAACGCTGCTGGCGCGCCAGCATTACAAGAGCTTTGCCGAGCGCTTTCGCGGCTTTCCCTTGCAGGTGCGCCCGCTCAGCCGCTTTGTCAGCGCAAAAGACGCCAAGCTCACCCGTGAGGGGCTGAAA
>JAHBAN010000064.1 GCA_018500075.1 Flavobacteriia bacterium
ATTGCTATATCGAACGCCCCAACTTTGGCCGCGACTTCGGGAGCTACAAGACGGGCTTTTTGCACATCTTTAAAAACAACTGGCAGGAGAGCTGCCCGCGCCTGCTTATGATCAACGACAGTGTTTTCTTTTCTGCCGAGCGTATGCCGAAGTTTCTGAACGATATGATGACATCCGAAATTGAGGTGCTCGGCTCGACCGAGAATTACGAGATAGAATATCACCTCGGGTCGTTTTGCATTGCGATGTCGCAGTCTGTTTTGAAAAAACCGATATTCCAGAAATATTGGAAAAACTATCGTTTAACCGATGTGCGCCCCCGCGTGATCAAACGCGGCGAAATGAAGCTGTCAAAAACACTGAAAAAATGTATTTCGTCACCAACCCAATTTCGTGCACTTTATTGCTCTTCGTTTTTTCTGAGGAAGTTAAATGAGGATCCTGCACTCTTGAACTTTGTTGTTAGCAATAGCCGAACGTCTGATTTGACAGATTGGGAGCGCTTCAGCGCCAATTCTCTTGTTGAATTTTTACACGAACGCTTCTTGTATCCTGTCAATATGGTGGATTCATCATCAAACACTGATTTTCAAGTTAATGTTGAACTTGAAGCGGTTAACGAAGAGCACGTCATTCATGACGTAATAACTTTGAAAAAGTATATTTTCCGTCACGTTAAGAGTGATGAATATACGAACTCGAACATTTTTGACGACAGTATTGTTTCTGTAATGGCCCAGGTGTTTATGAACGGAAGCCAGATTCATCAAAACGCAAGTTCGTTGCTCTATCTTGGTCTGCCAATTGTTAAGCTTGATGGTATGTATCGTGGAATGTTTAACGTCTATGACATACAACGGATTTCACGTTTATTGGAAACTGTTGAAGCAGATCAATTACAACAAATCCTGATGGAACGCCCGTTTGGCGGAAGCACATTGATCGGGTGGAGGAAAGCAGCATTTATGAGTGGTTTGATTTGACGGAGAAAGCATCCGCGCCCCTGATCGTTTTTATTCACGTGCCCAAAACAACAGGGTCGACCGTAAATGCCTATCTCAAACGCTCGGGTGCTCGCGGCGCATCCCATGTTGAAGCCTGGATTGATGACAGCACGATAACGGCTGCAAAGCTCTTGGAGCTAGACTGGGTTTCTGGTCATGTGCCCTTTTCCAAGATGCTTGCTCGCATTCGCGCACAGTCGTCGCGTCCGGTTCTCCCGTTTACGCTTCTGCGAGACCCCATCAAGCAATTGATCTCTCATTATAATTGGTTGATCGAAATTTATCATCGTCGCGGCCGCTTTTACGAAGGGCACCCTGACCACATAAAAGAGATATCTGAGTCCATCCGTAAGTCAGACAACACCAGCCCCTCTCAAGTCATCACTCAGCTCAAGGCTTTTTCAAGGCTGTTTTTGAACCAGCAATCGCGAATTGTATTGAGTTCACATTCCAAGACCTTAACCAATGCCGAGTTTACGGAGGGCTTGAAAGCTTATGAGATGGTTGCGACAGAGGGTCAATTCTCTCATCTGATATATCAGATGACAGGGCGGGCCGAGAACGGTCGAATTCGGAAAAATGTCAGCAAGTATCATTTCGACCCCTCCGTCTTTGAAAGCGCAGAACTCCGTGCGTTTCTGGCAGAAAACCATGCGGCGGATATCGCGTTGTATCGCTATGTCGTTGAGCGCAACAAAGAGCTGTATCCGATGACCAATACCCTGCAGCGGACAAGCTGGTTGAGGGCGGGATGGCATCGAGCGGGAAACAGGGGCGCTATCTGAAACGGATTATCCGAAGGTGCCCACATCCGGCTCAACGGTTATGCGTTTCTATGACGCTGCGCAAGAGCAGCAAGATCGTATCAGGATCAATGCTGTAGCTGATAAAGTCTGCGCGCTTATCGGCATCTGCCAGAGCATCTTCTGTGAGAGCGGCTGGCACGGTTACGGCTCGGTAGTGTATGTGCTGGTGTTTTGGGAGCTTTGTGTTGAGGTGTAATACGCCCGGCCGGCTTGCAAAACGGGAAATATGCATTGATCCCGTTGCATAATTGGCAACGAAGGCATCACAACTCGCCCCGATCGCGACTTTCTCCAGTGAAGACTTGCCGATTACCGAGCTGGCTTTCACAGGGTGTTTCATCTGCGATATGATCCTTGAGACGATAGATTGGTCAGTCTCGATCTCTCGTGCATCCGCTCCGTTTGGATCAATTGGACTGGTCCAGCCATCAAAGACAACTTCCAGATCAGGCCATTCCTCAAGCAGGGTGTCGAGTATATAGGCTGTGCCCTCTTCCTGCTCTAGCCAGCTTCGTTTTTGCCCTATAATGCCCCACCATAATTTGAGGTGCCTTGCGGTTTTTTTGGTCTCCGGCTGCGGGTGTTTTTCCAATGCCGTTGCGCGCACGCGCTTGTTGACTTTTTCATTCAAGTCTTGATCTAGGCGCGAGTATGGAAGGCCAAGATGGCAATGGAACTCGCCATGGCTCAAGACCCTTTGTCTCAATGCCTTCGGCTCTGCTGTCTCAAGGGCTGGCGGGTCGTTAAACGCATCTGGCAGATTGATAAAAAACGAACCTGCGGAGCAGTAGATTTTGGGTATGCTGCCCAGCAGATTTGCCTCATCCAGAAGCTCGAAAGCGGGAACAATATCATAGAAGAAATGATAGGGGCGACCAAAGCCCGAGATGCCGCCGCCAAAGACTCTCTTTGAAGGGATTGCGCGGCGCTTCTGAGCCGCAACCCAATGTAAGCCCTCGGCAATGGCCCGAAGAGTTGCTGGCTCTGGAATATGCTGAATAAGAAGGGCTATCTCGCGTTTGGGAAAGAACACGGCGTCGGCAAACGTCACGTGTTGAAATATGATGAACGGCTCGCAGGGGCCGGAAAAAAAGAGAAGGTTCGTGCGCTGGTCAATATCAACACTGAAAGACGAACGGGCCTGCCCCTCGCAAAACGGATGGGGCACAGCGATGTGCCCTTCCTGCGTTGCTGTCTGTATCCAGTCCAACAGCGAGTTCGGGTTGGTCAGGGCGTTTTTGAAAGCACTAAAGAAAACACGCTCAGACGGCGATATGCTGCTCTGTAGTGCGGCAAAATTGGTGAAGGCAATCCCATTGGCCAAAATGGCATCAAGTTGGGGCACTGATCGCTTTTTGAGGTGTTTGGCCAGCCTGTGATCAAGCTGCCCCTGGCCTTCGCAGGCCTGAACCAGCGCCTCAATCGCGCGGTTATATGTTTCTATGGTGACGCTATCTGGCTCTGCCTTGCAACGAATAGTGCGCCAGAGTGTTTTCTCGCCTTTGGTCACAATATAAAGCTGGCCCTCCTGGAAGCTTGGTACACTCATCCGAAAGCCACAGCACAGGCGGGCGTCGCTGTCTTTCTTCAACACCGCCGAGATCACATCTGGGCGATCGGTGTTCAGCTCTAGGGTGTGATCTCCCTGATCCGTCTCAAGGCGCAACTGGAGCGGCGCGCCGTCTTCCTTTGCGCGCAAGACCCAACCGGCAAACATGATATTTTTCTCAAGCTGCAGGTCCCCGTCGCGCGGAAAGTCCAGAACGCCGGCCTGCACCTCCCCTGTCGTGAAGGGCGACTCATGGGTTTGGATATGTGTTGTTTTCATCTTCAGGCAACTCTTACTTGGGCAACTCGGTGATCAGAAACTTGTATAAAACAAACGAAGAAAATGCACGACAAACAAGAGAGTTTCAGTCCTATGCCTGTCTTGGCAGGCAAAGTCTCAAGCCCGCCGTGTCCCCCCAGATCGGGATGGGCGCTGGGGTGCGTTGTGTTCAGCCCTCCAACAGGTTTTGATGATTGCGCCACAGCAGCAAAATGCCCAGAGCCATCAGCGCGAGCGAGAGGACGAATGGGAAAACCGCCGACAAATACGCCCCTTCGTAGGAGGGGGCATACATTCCCTTGCGCAAAAATCCGACAACATGGATCAGCGGGTTCCACCACAGGATATCCTGAGCCATTTCGGGCATGGCGTCATAGGGGATAAACATCCCCGATATAAAGATCAGAGGCCGTGTCAGGATCTGCCATATCCGCTCCCAAACCGGAAACGTCATCATCACATAGCAATTTATGCAGCCAACGCCAAAGCCCAGCACCCCGCCCATAAGATAGGCCAGAGCGATCTGCGTATAGTCGGGGCTGATCTTGAGGTTCAGCACGACGAACATACCGAAGAACATGATATAGCCAACCAGCACATGGGTGAGCAGGTGCAAAAAGCCGCGTGCAATCAGCGCGTCTATGAAAGTCACTGCCGGATATCTTAACAAACTGCGGGAATAGTTTAGCGAGGTTGCGGTTTTGTTTGCGATGTCGTTGAACAACATGAATGGCAGATAGCCTGTCGCATAAAACAGCGGAAAGCTGTCTCCCAGCGGAGGAGAGCGCATGACAAAGGAGAAGATGGTGGTCAGGACTGTCAGCGCGAGCACAGGCTCGATGATGGCCCAAGCATAGCCGCCGGGCGAGCGCCCGTAGCTTGTCGACATCTCGCGCATGATCAAGGCAAAAACAGTGCGTCCGGTGCGGAATTTGCGTGCGCGCAGCCCGTCTTGTTCGAGCAAATCGTTTTCTGAAGGGGAGCTCATCGCTTCATATTCTCCATGTGATGGGAGATTGCATCTTCGACATTGTCATAGAGTGTCAGCGATCCGTTTTCGAGAACTGCGGCCTTGCTGCACATCTGGCGGATAACCCCCATCGAATGCGACACAACAATGGCACCGGAGGCGCCAATCCGCCGCTGGAACACATCGTTGGCTTTGACTTTGAACCGTTCGTCGCCGACGCTTGTGACTTCGTCAACGAGGTATGTATCAAAGCGGATTCCCATCGAAACGCCAAACGCGAGCCGCGATCTCATGCCTGAAGAGTAGGTTCGAAACGGCATATGATAATGTTGGCCAAGCTCTGCGAACTCTTCCACAAAATCGCTGAGCATATCGGTGTCCACGCCATAGACCCGCGAGATAAACCGCACGTTCTGCGCGCCTGTTAGCTCGCCATGAAAAGACCCGGCAAAGCCGACCGGCCATGAGATTGTCCCGTCACTCCAGATCCGCCCCTGTGTCGGCTTCTGGTTGCCGGCAATGAGGTTCATCAAGGTCGACTTCCCCGCGCCATTGCGCCCCAGCAGGGCAACAGACACCCCTGTCGGAAAAACAGCATTGATCCCGCGGGCAACAGTCTTTTCCTCGCCGCGCGTCCGATAGGTTTTCCAGACGTTTTCACACACAATCATGGCTCACCGGCGGTCCCGGATGCTGTAATAAATCAAAAGACCAACCGACCAGAGCAACGTCACAAACAAAACCACAATAAAGAGTTTTATCGGGCGCTGCGGATAGGTGCTCTTCTCGGCGATGGTCGGCTTCACATGGGCAACGAGATAGCGGGCCTTCCGTTTGGCTTCTGCCAATGACGCATTATAAGCCAGCAGCGACGAGCGATAGGCCTCCTCAGAGAACAGCAAATCGGAGGCCAATCTCTCATAAGTCGCAAACAGGGTGGCATAATCTGCCCCGCCAGGCCCTTGGCCGCCGTAACCGAACTTGTTTTTTTCGATATCAATCTGCGCCTGAAGCGCGTCAATCTTGCGGTTCACCTCGCTCACACGGGGGTCGTCCAGCCCGGAGGTCCGTGTGAGCAGGTCGCGCTGAATAAAGCTCTCGGCCTGCTGCACCTGTAGCTGTGTCAAAATCCGCATTTGCGCTTCAAGAGTAGCGTTCGGGTCAATGATCTGGGCTTCGAGGCGGAAACTGGTCATGGCTTTGCGCGCCGCCGCGAGGCGGTTTTCCGCGGTTTCAAGCTCGTCCCGGCTAAATCGGGTCGCATCCTCATGCGCCTCGTCTGACAGACGGTTGATCAGCTGCCGGTTTGCCTCATAGATTGCGAGGGTGATCCGGTTTGAGGCCACGGGGTCGTAACTGCGGACTGAAAGCGTGACGATCCCGTTCTCGGACTGGGTGAGGACATGGCTGTTCCAATAGTCGAGCAAGTCTTCAAACTGCCCGGAGGGGTCAAAGGCAAACAGAAAATCACTCGGCCATTGCGCCGAAAAAACGCGCCTCAAGTCTATGTCCTCCTCAAGAAGGCGCACCAGATCGCCACTGGCGATATATTGCGTGAGAATATCCACATCACTTGAGCTGCTCCCCGTGATCGAGGACAGCCCGCCAAGCAAATCTGTAGCAGACTGCAGACTCTCGGTGCGGACAGAGAAAGACATACTCGAAATATACTGATCCCTTGCGAAGCCCCAGAGATAGACCGCCGACATCAGCATCGGCGCAATAACAATGACCAGAAAAGAGACAATGACCCGATAATGTCGGGGCTTCATCTGCGCGGGTCCAGCAATCTCCACAGTTTCATTCATGCCAACGGCCTTACCCTATACCTAAATTTACCTTCATACTCACGAACCGTTAAGAGCCACCTAACCGCAAGTCACAAAACCCATGTGATCTCTTTGCCTAAGACAAAACCGGGTTAGAGTAAACTGAATGTGGCGCTGCACCGCCTGCAAAATAAACGACAACTTTCTAGCGCCTCAAGTGCCAAGCTGGCCTTGGATTTCCGATGAATGCCCTCTGCTCCGTTGTTAAGGCCCCTTTAATGGATAGTGGTGTTGATAGTTTGAAATGAGGCCTCTATTGTCTCCAAGGAAATAAGGATTTTGGATTGTTGCCCGGAAATCCTAAGGTGTGAGAGCAAAGAGTATAACTATGGAGGATGCCTTTTGATGCCCGCTGAAAAATAGCGCGAAAAGGCTCTCAATACCGATAGTCCCGCTCGAATGCTCTCAAGGTTTGGAGCGTAGATTACAGTCGGTTTTTAGCCGGTTTGGGCCTGTCTTGATGGGCCATTTTTACAAGTAAGTTAACGAGTATACAGTATGAAAAAACAAGATTTGCCCTCACTTAAGCTATTGGACTGCACGCTGCGCGACGGCGGTTATTATAACAATTGGGATTTTTCGCTAGAAGAGGCCCAGGATTATATCGACAATCTGGCACGCGGTGGTGTCGATATTATCGAAATCGGATTTCGGTTCACGCCCAAGGCCGAGTTCTTGGGGCCTTTCGCCTATACACGTGAGTCATTGCTCAAAAAGCTGCATCTGCCCGAGGGCGTTCAATTCGCGGTCATGATCAATGCCTCCGATTACCTGTCCGCGACTTGGGAGCAAGATCTGAAGGCTGCTTTTGTGCGCGAGAAAGACAGCGCAATCAGCCTCGTGCGCATCGCTGCGCATATTGGTCAGGTCGCCGAATGCGATAAATTGGTCGAATGGCTCAAGGCCGCGGGCTATGATGTCGGGCTTAATGTCATGCAGATCAGTCAGGCAGATAATACGCGGATCACAGCTTTGGTGGAGGACATAGAGGCACGTTTCAAACCCTTTGAGGCGCTCTATTTTGCAGACAGCCTCGGCAACCTGACACCAACAGATGTCACGCGCATCGTAAAGCTCTTCCGCGCGGCCTCCTCAAAGCCAATCGGGTTTCATGGCCATGACAACATTGGCCTCGGGGTCGCCAATTCTCTGGCCGCGATCGAGGCCGGGGCCACATGGGTCGATGCGACCGTGACAGGAATGGGGCGTGGAGCGGGCAACACCCAAACCGAATATCTGTCTCTGGAGCTGACCCACAAAGGACTACGCGCCTTCAATCTGCTCGATATACAGCGCGCCGCCACAGGCTGGCTGTCTCAGATGAAAAAGACGTGCCAGTGGGGGACCAATATTTTTTATTATGAGGCGGGCTTGCGTGCGCTTCATCCCAGCTATGTGCAACAAATGTTGTCCTCCAACCGCTATGAAGCCCTCGATATTCTGGTGATGATTGCCGCTCTGAGCGGAGGTGAAATGCCAACATCCTATCGGGCCGCGAATATTGATCGGGCACTTGCCGCACTGATGGCTGCGCCGGAGGGGCGTGACACTGTGGCTGACCGTTGGAAAGGCCGCCCCGTCATCTTGGTCGCTGGCGGTCCGCAGGGCGGGCGCCATTGGGATGCAATCGTTACATATGCAAAGGCGCGCAAGGCCATCATACTGGCCCTCAATCATATCAAAGGCAGAAGCCCGACTGATTTTGATGGTGTCGTCTGCATTCACCCCGCGCGCATGATGGCGCTGCTCAGTGATCGGGCATGGAGTGATTTACCATTGTATACCGCCCGTGACACATTGCCAAAAAGCGTTTGTGCCAAATTGGAAGCTCACGCGTCCATCACAGATTATGGCGTCTGCGTGTCGGATAACCACGGTTTTGAGGCCCGTTCAACAGGGTGCACGATCCCGACGCCAGAGGCGCTGTCATATGCTTGGGCGCTGGCAGAAGCCGCGGGGGCCTGCGAACTGATGTTTGCGGGGTTCGATGGCTATGACGGTCAATCAAACGCTTTTCGCCAGACCGATGCGCTGATCGACACGCTCAGAAAGCAAAGCAAGCTGCCGGTGGCAAGCCTGACGGCCAGCCACTACAGCGTGCCCCACATCGCCCTTTATTCGGAGTAAATCATGACAGATTACGCTGTAGTCATTCCTGCGCGTCTCGGGTCGAGCCGGCTTGCGCGCAAGCCGTTGCTCGAGATAGGGGGCAAGCCGATGATCATTCACACTTGGGAAAGAGGGATCGAGGCCGCTCCTGCTGAGCGGGTCTATGTGGCGACGGATAGCCAAGAGATATTTGATGTCTGCGCCCAATACGGCGCGCAAGCTGTGATGACCGATGTTGCGTGCCTAACCGGCACTGACCGGATCGCAAGTTTGACACAGACCCTGCCCCGTGACGTTTATATCAACCTTCAGGGCGATGAACCGATGATGCCCTCTGCCAACATCCGAAAAATCATCGAGGCCTCGCTTGCAGCCCCGGATAAAATTATCAACGGGTGGGCCTTCATAACGGAGGAGGATGAATTTCGGTCACGCACGATTCCGAAAGTGGTGATCCGGGAAGATGGGCAGCTTATGTATATGAGCCGTGCCAGCATTCCGGGGACGAAATCAGACGAGTTTATCTTCTCACGCAAACAGATCTGCGTTTATGGGTTCCCGCGCGCCGCTCTCCAGGCATTTGCAGCCCGCACAGAAAAAACCGCCCATGAAGAAGCGGAGGATATCGAAATCCTCCGTTTCGTTGAAATGGGGTGGGATGTGACGATGATCGAATTGTCGGGGGCATCAATTGCCGTTGATACGCCCGATGATTTGGAGCGCGTGCGCGCAAAGATGCTCAAGCCATGACCGTCCCGCAGGCTGTTATTTTTGACTGTGATGGGGTGATCTTGCAGTCAAACCGTCTGAAAAGCGACGCATTCGGGCGTGTTCTGGAAGGCTATGATCCAGCGCAGGTTACCGAATTTCTGGCATGGCATCGCGCCACGGGCGGCGTCTCGCGCTTTCACAAGTTTGCACGGTTCTTTCGCGATGTCCGGCGCGCGCCCGATTGGGAGGCGCTTACAGAACAGGCCTGCACGGAGTTTGGAACCCTGGTGTTTGAGGGGCTGAAAACTTGCACAACTGTGCCGGGTTTTGAAGCCTTGGTGAAAACCTTGCGCTCAAATTCTGTTGCGCTGGCGGTCAATACCGGCGGCGCCGAAGAGGAGGTCCGTCAGGTCTTTGAGGCGCGCGGGCTTGCAAAAGATTTTGACTATATTTTCGGCTCGCCAGCCACAAAAGAGCACAACATGGAAAAGTTGCGCGCCTTGGGTCTGGCCATGCCGGGGGCTGTTTATTTTGGCGATTCAAAGCTCGATTTCGATCTCGCAAGGACATTTGATCTGCGCTTTATTTATGTCGCATATGAAAGTGAATGGCCCGAAGGTGCAAAGACAGTCAAGGCAGCAGGGGCGCGTGTGATACAGGACTTTGGAGAGCTTGCGCCTCAAGGCTATTCCTTGCTCGGCTGATCAATAGCCCCAGCCTGTCATGAGTATCACTCTTGGCCCAAACCGGCCCGCGACAATAGCTATGCGCCATAGCCCGCTTGGCGCTAGGTCTTTGGGGCTGTTACGATTTGGGGAAATGGCGGACCGAGGAGGATTCGAACCCCCGACCCCCTGATTCGTAGTCAGGTACTCTATCCAGCTGAGCTATCGGTCCGTCGGAGGCAGGGATTAAGGCCTGCGCGCGCGCTTTGCAAGCGGGTTTTTGGAATAGTTTTGAACAAGCTGTCGTTTGTGGCGGGGTAAGCCGCCAAACGCCTTATGTTTCGGGGCAAAGACGGATCAAAAAACTTGTGCCGTCTTGATCTGAGCGTTCAAGGATCAGCTCTGCGCCATGGCCGCGCACAAGCTCTGCGGCGATGGCCAGCCCAAGGCCCGAGCCGCCTTTGCGCGCGCCGCCATGGAAGGCTTCAAACAGATGTTTGCGTGCCTTCTCGGGCAGGCCCGGTCCCGTATCGCTGACGCGGATCTCGACCAGCCCGTCGGTGGTGTTGGCGCTGACGCGCACTTCGCCGCTTTGCTGCGCAGTTTCAAGCGCCTGCCGGGCATTGCGCACAAGGTTGCTGAGAACGCGGTAAATCTGCTCGCTGTCAACTGTGACAGTCAAGGCGCGCGGGAGCGCATTGACAAAGCGGATCTCCTTGCCGCTGCCGGTGAGCTGCTCGGCCTCAAAGACCTCATCCACAATGTCGCTCAGAGTGACTTTGGCGAGCCGCGGCGCAGGTTCTTCGGCCTTGCCAAAGGCCAGCGTGGTTTCACACAGGTTGACCGCACGGCTGATCGAGCCGACAAGTTTAGGCGCCATGCGTTTCACTGTCGGATCTTCGCTCATCTCGATACGGTCGGTGAAGAGCTGTGCTGAGGTGAGGATGTTGCGCAGATCATGGCTGATTTTTGCAACAGCAGAGCCAAGCTGGGCGAGGCGTTCTTTTTGCTTGAGCGCACTGGTGAGCTGGGTTTCCAGCTTTTGCAGCGCTTCTTCGGCCTCACGCAATTCGGAGACGCTGGCAGAGGGCTTGATGATACGATGGGCGTCTTCGGGATTGTCGGCATAGGCCCGTATGTCTCCCACAACGCGTTTGATCGGCCGCACAAGCAGCAGCCGCACCGCCAGAAAGAGCAGCAGCGCCGTAAAAACAGAAATCACCGCCGACAGAAGCAGGATGCGCAGACCGTATTCTATCATGGCGGTGCGCAGCGGTTTGGTTTCCATCGAGATTTCAATCAGCAAACCGGCCTCGCGCACGGGGTTGCCGATCACCCGGATCACACGGTCTTGCGGATCAAACAGGCGCCGGGTCGCATCGCGGATGAGCACAAAAGCAGAGGCGTTGCGCAGATCATAGGTTGCATAGATCGGCTTTGGCATAGGCGACGACAGGATCAGCTGGCGCGCCTCGTTGCGCCGCAACACCACATTAAACACTTCGGCATTGCGCAAAAGCTCCTCCTCAAGATCGGCGTCAATCATATCATCCGCAAGCAGGGCCAATGAGGCGATTTGCCCGCGCTCAAGGCGGCTGAGCAAATAATCCTCGCGAAACCGTGCAATCGAGGGCACAAAAATCAGGATTTCAGCCAGCATCACGAAGATGACGGTCAATACCAGAAAGCGCCCTGACAGGGAGTTGAGCATAAGCTGTGAAACCTCTTACGGCAGGAAACGCTGAACTGCGCCCACCACTCGTTTCACCATGTTACTCTCAAAGAGGCGCGGAGAGAAATAGGCGCCTGCGATGCGCTTGTTGATTTCTGCGATGGTGGGGTAGGGCGCGACCATAGCTGCGATCTGGCTCATCTTCATGTTATTGGCGAGGGCAAGCGCCCAGGTGCAGATCAGCTCGCCGGCTTGATGGCCCACAATGGTCGCGCCGACAGGGCGGCCCTTGACGACCATCACTTTGATAAAGCCCTCGGTTTTGCCCTCGGTGATGGCGCGGTCATTGCCGGCAAACTCAAAGCGCACGACCTCGAGCTTGCGGCCATGGGCTGCGCGCGCCTCGGCCTCTGTCAGGCCGGCTTGAGCCAGTTCCGGGGCTGTGTAGGTCGCTCGGGGAATATGACGCTCCTCGGCCTTTGCAGGAAGGCCAAACAGGGCCGAACGGATCACCACGCCCGCGTGATAGCCCGCAACATGGGTGAATTGCAGCCCGCCCGCCACATCGCCAATCGCATAGACGCGCCGATTGCTGGTCTTCAGGTCTGCGCCCACTTTGATGCCGCCGCGCGTTGTTTTGATGCCCGCTGCCTCAAGGTTGAGCCTGTCTGTATTGGCCCTGCGCCCCACAGCAACAAGCAAATGCGTGCCCTTGAAAATGCGGCCATCTTGGGTCTCGATCTCGATCGCGCCGGCTGTGCCGCGTATTTCGGCGGCGAGGGCGTTTTCCGCAAGTGTGATGCCCTTGGCGCGCAAGCACTCAAGCACCACGCCGGCCGCCTCCGGATCATCCTTGCCCAAAGCTGTCGCACCTTCGATCACAGTCACCTCAGAGCCAAGGCGGCGGTGGGCCTGGGCCATTTCCAGCCCGATCGGCCCGCCGCCAATAATCAGAAGGTGAGCGGGGCGCTCGGCACGCTGGAAAAGGGTTTCATTGGTGTCATAGGGCACGCTCTCAAGCCCCGGAATCGGCGGCACAAGCGGGCTTGAACCGGTGGCAATCACGATCCGGCGCGCCTTGATTTCATAATCGCCCGCACTGACGATCTCGGGCGAAACAAACTCTCCATAAGCCTCGATCACACGCACGCCAAGCGCTTCAAAGCGCTCCACAGAATCATGTGGCGCAATGCTGTCAATCACGGCTCTCACATGGTCCTGAGCCGCCAAATAGGTCTTGGCGGTCGGCTGGCCCTTGGCATGGGCTGCCTTGGCCTGAGACAAAAGCGCTTTTGACGGGACACAGCCATAATTGAGGCAATCACCGCCCATTTTATGGCCCTCCAGAAGCACAACACGCGCGCCCATCTGGGAGGCACCCGCCGCAACAGACAAGCCGCCCGAGCCGCCGCCAATGACCAAGAGATCTGTTTTGATATGTTTCATGACGGGGTCCTAATGAAGGGGGCCTCAAAGCGAGGCTTAAAGAGTTTTGCCGCGCCCCAACATCTTGAGCACGATAGGAAGGGCGGCAAGAGCGGCGAGGCCGAGCAGTGGCAAAAGAACATGAGGCTCGAAAATAATGCCAAGATCGGGGCTTTCGCCGCGCGCGAAAACCTCGCCTAGCCCTGCACCGACCGAGGTATAGACCACGGCGCCGGGGATGATCCCGAAAAAGGTGCTGATGACAAAGCGCCTGAGCGGAACATCAAGAAAGGCGGGCAGCAGATTGGCCACAAAAAAGGGCACCGCAGGCACGAGACGGATCAAAAACAGCATCGACCACTGATTTTCAGTGATACCATCCTTGATCGCTTTGATCTTGCCGTCGCTCTCCTGAAGTTTGGCGCCCAACCGCGCCCCAAGCCCCCATCGTGCCGCCAGAAAGATCAGCGTCGCGCCAAGCGTTGCGCCCATGACGTTGAACAGCGCGCCGGGAAAGGTTGCGAAGAGGAAACCGCCCGTCAGGGTGGCGATGGTCGCGCCCGGCAGCGAAAAGCCGACAATCACGACATAAGCCATAACAAAGCTGACAACGGTCAGGCCATAATAAGAATCGCGAAAGGCCAGCAGGGCCTCGCGATTTTCGCGCAGGGCGTCAAAGCTGAGAGAGTCCTTCAAGAAAACCGCGCCCAAGACCGCCGCCAGAGCAATGCCGCTCAAGGGCAGCAGCCGTGCGGCCAAGGCTGCCTTGCTCTCTGTGCCGTGGGATGGGTTTGTCATGGTCCTGCCTTCTGTTGAGCGCCTTGAACCGCCTGCCTGCCTCTTACGGTCTGCCGAGCGCTTGTCGCCCACAGCTTGCGCAGGCCCGGCGCAAAACCCAAGGGGCCTGAGCGCGCCCTCACGCGGCCTTGATCAGATAGGCTTGTTTTTGTGATTTCACAGAGGAGATTTCAGGATACTGTAACAAAGTGAAGCGCTGGCCGCAGGTTTTTGTTGCAAAATCTGCCAAATCCTCACGCTACGGGTTTGACAGCCCCTAAAGCGCCCCCTATAGAGCGGGCTTCAAGTATTCACGAGGCATCCGAGCGACTCGCGCGCCTGCCTTATAAATCGGAGACGGAGCGATGAAGCGCACCTACC
>JAHBAN010000170.1 GCA_018500075.1 Flavobacteriia bacterium
ACCCAACCCCCGACAAGGAGAACGAAGCCTTCCGCGCCTGGAAGATGCGTCCGAAGTTCGGGCTGATAATCTTTTGCGCTGTCACAGTCATAGGCATTCCTCAAAATCAATTCGTTACGTTTTGTCTGGTCTGTGTTGTCTGGTCTGTGCGATGATCGTCTGTGTCTTCATGAGCACCTGTATACAAGTGTGCCAAAACACATTTGATCTGTAAATGTTTTTTTCAAAAAAAATTTCCCCCCAATTGATTTAATAATTTTCTGTATACTTTACAGTTTCTTACAGTGTTGCACTTTGGCCGCTTTACCTGTATACAGGTGTTCAACTAGATAGAGCGCAACAGCACAGGGTCACATTCATGTTCAGACTTGTCGGACAACAAGCAAAGATTCTCAAAGCCATCAGGCTGGATATCTGCAAGCAACCGCCCTGCCAGTCGGTTGCCTTGTCCGAAAACGCTCTCGCCGCCAAATTTGGCGTCTCCCGAACCCCTATTCGTCAGGTGCTCCAGCTTCTGGCCCATGTCCAGCTCGTCGAGACACAGGCAGGCGTTGGCACACACAGCCTTGCACTGCGCCAAGAAGACCGCATCAGCCATCATGTGGTTATGGGCGAATTGGGCGAAGTGGCCGCGCGCTTTGCCTCGACAAAGCCGCTCAGCCGCCAAACCAAGCTTGAGTTCATGACGATCAAGAACCTCATGCAGATCGAGGAAGACCACTCTATCGACTTGATGCTGGATCTGTCCGGGCGCACCACTGATGCGCTCGCCAGAACGATCGACGATCCGATCCTGTGCTTTGCGCTTCAGGCTGCGCTGTGGCGGATGATCCGTTGGCGGGCCCATGATATTATGTCGGGCGAAGACGGCGCTTGGGCCTTGACCGAGCGCAATCTCGGGATGCTCGCTGACGCCGCCGTATCAGGCACAACCCAGGATCTATTGATGGGGATCAGCCAAGGCGCCAAACGCCAAGTTGCGGCGCTTAAGGAGTCGGCAACCGCACAGAAAACAGGCACATAGCGCCCCAAAATCCCGCCCGGCCCGCCATTTGGCTGCGAAAGCAGGCAAAAACACTTGATTTCTTGAACATATCAGCTAGCGTCTTGTCAGGTCTGATTGGCACAGATGTGCTTAGGGCCACCAGGCAAGCCAGCCCTCAGACGTGCGCTGGTTTGAAGTGTCACGGCCGCAAAATATGGTGTTTGCGCACCTTGCTGTTAGGCTGGTACCACGTTGGGGACGTTAAGGGCCCAACCTGACCGCAAATAAGATGCGGCCGTGACTCTCCACTCAAACAAAAACCCGAGCCAATATAATCGACCTGTTCGATACTCTGAAACAAATCTGTGCGATTTCTCATCGCGCTGCCGAAGCCTTAACTCGTGCATCCTTGAGCACGTGTATACATGGTCACACAACTATTAGGGTATGTAAACCGTTTAGCTAAGATTTTTTCTAAAACGTGAACAATACTACAAAGCCCAATTTTTAATTTGTATACAAAAATACAAAAACATATCCAGCAACTTTTGGTTGCATTCGACTGTAAAGCCTTCACACTCCCCCTATTTGCTCCCGTATCTTTGCCCGCATTTTCAATCTGTCGCCTCTCTCCTCTTGAGGACCGGTGATTTCCATGCGTATACAAGAACACGGATACGCAGGAACACATGGGGACGCACATAGAATGCATCGAATGGTAGGACATCAGGCGGAGGTTTTGAAAGCGATCCGCACAAAAATCTGCCTCTCGGATCCGCGCGAAGCCCTGTGGCTCAAGGAAACGGCCCTCGCAGACGAATTTGGTGTCTCCCGAACCCCGATCCGCCATATCTTGCAGGTTTTGACCAATGCCCAGCTTCTGGAAACACAGTCAGGCCACACCCAGACCACCGTTCTAATAGTGGAAGACCTGCCCAAACATTTTGAAACCTATGGCTCGATCTGTGATGTTGCGATCAGCGTGGCCAAAGAGGAGCGCGTGCCGCGCAAGACCATCCTCGACTTGATGTCGGTTCACAACAGCTTGCTGATTGATGATGACCGCTCGCCCGAAGCCTTTATCGACATATATGGCCGGATCATTGACGCGCTGGCCCATATGATCACCGACCCTATCGTCTGCTTTGCCCATCAGGCGGCCTTCTGGCGACTCATTCGCTGGCGCGTTCAAGAGGTCGCCGCTGGCATAGAAGGCTCATGGGATCTTGCGGCCTCAAACATCCAGACCGCAATCGACGCCGCCACCAAAGGCACCGAGCGTGATTTGCTCGAGATTTCGGGGCGCATGGGGCGCAGCCATATCGAGCGTATGATCGCCTATTACGAGATCGGCTAGCTGCGCAAGCAGGCCGATTTGAGGCTTTACCCCCGCTGTGGCCCACTTTAACCTCGGGCCAAACAGAAGGAAGCATCATGGCCGTCGGAACCAATATCAAAACCTATTTCAACGGCGTCTGGCACGAGGGCAATGCCCCGGTTATCAACGCCGCAGATCACGGAGCCTGGCTTGGGTCCGGGGTTTTTGACGGCGCGCGTTTTGTCAACGGTTTGATGCCTGATCTTGATTTGCACTGCGCCCGCGTCAACCGCTCGGCCGAAGCGCTCATGCTCAAGCCGACGGTCGCAGCCGACGAGATGGTCGCTATCGTGAAAGAGGGCCTCAAGTCCTATGCCGCCGGCGCCGCGGTCTATATCCGCCCGATGTATTGGGGGATCGGCGGCGATATCACAGCGATTGTGCCGAGCCGCGAAGAGACCGGCTTTGCCATCTGCCTTGAAGAAATTCCGTTTGCCGCAGACACCGCGAGCACGACACTGACACGCACCCGCTTTCGCCGCCCTGTGCTGGAAAGCGCTGTTGTCAACGCCAAGGCGGGCTGCCTTTACCCCAACAACGCCCGAATGCTCTCTGAGGCGCGCAACAAGGGCTTTGGCAATGCGCTGGTTGCGGACGCTATGGGAAATGTCGCCGAAACGGCCACGGCCAATGTGTTTATGGTCAAGGATGGCGAGGTGTTTACGCCCATCGCCAACGGCACCTTTCTCGCCGGGATCACCCGCGCGCGCCATATGTCAAACCTCAGGGCAGACGGGCTAAACCTGCATGAAACCGTGCTCAGCTTTGAAGATTTTCATGAGGCGGATGAGGTCTTTTTGTCCGGCAATATGTCAAAAATCACGCCCGTGACGGCCTTTGATGACACGAGCTATCAAGTCGGCCCGATCACCCGCCGCGCGCGGGAGCTTTACTGGGATTGGGCCGCATCTAACGCAGGATGAGCCATTGCACAGAAGGCGCTGTTGCGTCATTCTGCGGGGCGATGTGGGCCGATGAGGGAGGCTGAAGATGCGGAAGTTTCTTGTGGTGCTGGATGACAGCCGCGAATGCCTGAATGCGATGCGTTTTGCGGCGATGCGCGCGGCCAAGTCGGGCGGCGGTGTCGAGATTTTGGCGGTGATTCCGCCGGAGGAGTTCAACCACTGGATCGGCATTGGCGACATCATGCGCGAGGAGGCCCGCGAGCGGATCCATGCGCATTTTGAAGTCTTTGCAAAGTGGATGCGCGACCGTCAGGGCGTCGACCCCGAACTGGTCATTCGCGAGGGCGAACCGATCTCTGAAATTCTCAAACAGGTGCAAGCCGATGACGAAATCGGCGTGCTGGTTCTGGGCGCAAGCTCGGACAAGAAAGGCCCCGGCCCGCTCGTCACACAGCTCACCCGCAACGCGGGCTCACTTGAAATTCCAATCACCATTGTGCCGGGCGAGCTGTCGAAAGAACGCCTGCAAGCCATCACCTAATACGCTGAAAACAGGATATATTATGAGCGATCAAGATAAGAACGACGACAAAAAAGACGACGACAAGAAAAGCGGCAATGTCGGCCAAAAGCTGTTTGAAGCGCGCCAGATCTTGATCTGTGAAGCGATTGACCAGAAGATGGCGAGCCGTGTTGTGAGCCAGCTTTTGGCGCTCGCCGCCGACAGCGACGACGACATCACGCTCTTTCTCAACAGCCAGGGCGGACACGTCGAAGCGGGCGATTCGATTCATGATGTGATCCGGTTTATTAAGCCGCGGGTGAAGATTGTGGGCACCGGGTGGGTGGCTTCGGCGGGGACGCATATTTTCCTGGCCGTGGGCAAGGAAGACCGGGTTTGTTTGCCCAACACCCGTTTTCTCATCCACCAGCCCTCCGGCGGCGTGGGCGGCAAGGTGACGGATATTGCCATTCAGGCCGAGCAAATCGAAATCATGCGCGCCCGTCTGGCCCGGATCATCTCTGAGCAGACAGGCCAAGCACTTGAAAAGGTTATGAAAGATATCGAGCGTGACCACTGGATGGACACCAAAGAGGCGATGGACTACGGCATCCTCTCCAAAGTGATCACCCACGCCTCCGAGCTTTAAACCGCGCCATATCCCGACCCGAAAGGCCCGCTTCTGCGGGCCTTTTTTGGCGCAAACCGCTCTGAGGCCGCAAAAGGTAAAGAGTGTCTTTCGCGGGCGTTTTGGCCTGTTAAGACTTTTGCGATGGCTCAAAACGGGGGGGGTGAAAACCGTGCACAGGGCGTGCACAAAGCGTGCACCCCCCTCACAGGGCAAAGCTTAACGCT
>JAHBAN010000239.1 GCA_018500075.1 Flavobacteriia bacterium
GATGTGTATAAGAGACAGATGCCACGCGGCTGGCGGGACATAGGCCCGCGAGCATTGACGAGCTCGCATATTCGATTGCCTTTCCTGTTGCGACGATGATTGTGCGTGGCGGGTTTGGCGCGCGTGAGATGGACGCGGCTGTTCTTGCAGACCAAGACATCATCCGCGTGAGTGAAGCGACAGAACTTATTGACGATGCGGAGATGACGGCGCGTTCGGTGGAGAAGCGCTGGGCGGCTGTGACGATTATTACCAAAGACGGCGCACGGTATGAGGCGGAGCCGCGCTCGGCGAGGGGCGATGTGGACGCGCCTTTGAGCGAAGACGAGATGCGCGACAAATTCCATATGTTTGCTGACCCCGTTTTGGGCCGTGCGCGCGCTGAGAAAATCAGGGCGCTATGTCTTCGGTTTGATGCTTTGGACAGCAAAGAGTTTGCGGGGCTGCTTGATTTGGTGCTTGCAGCCCCGTGAGGCTTTAGAGCAGGCCGTGCTCGGCGAACAGCGCCTTCATGTCGACTTCGGGACGCGGGCCGATGTGGCTGATCACCTCGGCGGCGCAGACATTGCCCATACGGCCACATGTTTCCATATCGCGGCCCGAAACGAGGCCGAAGAGGAAGCCAGCGGCAAACTGGTCGCCTGCGCCTGTGGCATCAACGGGGACGATCTTTGTAACGGGGATATCGGTGCGCTTGCCTTCATGCATGATGCTGACGCCATCGCCCGAACGGGTGCAGACGACAAGCGGACATGCGGCGGCGACGCGGGCGAGATCGGCCTCGAGATCATTGTCCTGATAGAGCGAGCGAATTTCGGCTTCGTTGCCGACGACGAAGTCCATTTCGTTCTCGATGAGGCTGACGAAATCGGCGCGGTGGCGCTCGACGCAGAAGGGATCGGAAATTGCGATACCTGCTTTGCCGCCAGCGGCACGGCAGGCGCGGGCTGTACGGATGAAGGCGTCTTTGCCTTTGTCTTTGTCAAAGAGATAGCCCTCAAGGAACACAACCTCAGCGCCAGCGGCAACGCTTTCATCAACGTCATCGGGGCCAAGCTCGGCTGAAATACCGAGATAGGTGTTCATCGAGCGTTCGCCATCGGGGGAAACAAAAATCATTGAGCGTGAGGTGGGCAGCTCGCCCCCTGCGACGGGAGCATTTACGAAGTCGATGCCTTCGCGTGTCATCGCGTCAGCGTAGAAGTGGCCTAGCTCATCGTCGCGCACGCGGCCTATGAAGCCGGTGGCGAGGCCAAGACTGCCGATGCCTGCGATTGTATTGGCAACCGAGCCGCCCGGAGTCTGGACGCGCTCGTCCATTGCAGAAAAGAGCTCTTCTGAGCGCTGAGTCTCGACCAGCTGCATGATGCCTTTTGCGATCCCCATCTCTGCAAGGAAAGTGTCGGTTGATTGGGTGATCACATCAACGACTGCGTTGCCGATGCCGACGACTTGATACTTTTTCATAGGTTCTTTTCCTCAAATTCACAGAGATCGCGGATGATACAGGTGGCGCAAAGCGGCTTGCGCGCTTTGCAATGGTAGCGGCCATGCAGGATAAGCCAGTGATGTGCGTGGAGCTGAAAGTCCGCGGGTATATTGTCTTCGATTGCGCGCTCGACTGCGTCGACATCTTTGCCAGGGCAAATCCCCGAGCGGTTGCCGACACGGAAGATATGCGTATCAACGGCCTGCGCAGGCATACGCCACCACATATTCAGCACGACATTGGCTGTCTTGCGGCCCACGCCTGGGAGCGAGACAAGCGCTGCGCGGGAATTGGGGACTTCGCCGCCATAGTCCTCAACCAAGATACGGCTGAGCTTGATGACGTTTTTGGCTTTGTTACGGAAGAGGCCGATTGTCTTGATGTGCTCAATCAGACCCTCTTCGCCCAGAGCCAGCATTTTTTCAGGTGTATCGGCAATTTTGAACAGTTCTTTTGTGGCTTTGTTCACGCCTACATCTGTGGCTTGGGCGGAGAGCGCCACGGCGACGACAAGGGTATAGACATTCACATGATCGAGCTCGCCCACGGGGGCGGGATCTGCTGCGTGAAAGCGGGTGAAAATCTCTCGGAGCGTTTGATAATTGAGTTGCTTGGCCATGGGGAAGGTATGCCCGCGAGAGGGGCGACAGGCAAGATATTGATTTGCGCAGGAAACGGGTCGCGGGGGGGCGTTCTGGAGGCTAGGGTATCAGCTAAGGAGATATATGATGAAGATGGATCAGCCCGAAGGGCGCTATCATTACCAACTTATGCGCCGTGCTTTGGAGGCGATTGACGCGTCTGAGGTGCCGCTTTCGCTTGAGGCTCTGGCGGGTGAGATGCAGATGAGTACGGCACATTTTCAAAGGGGCTTTTCCGCATGGGGGGGTGTGTCTCCCAAGCGCTATCAGCAGCATTTGCAGCTTGGGCAGGCGAAGCGGATGTTGAACGAGCGGTTTACCACGCTTGAAACAGCGCAATCTGTTGGACTGTCAGGCGGCTGTCTCTTATACACATCTCCGAGCC
>JAHBAN010000080.1 GCA_018500075.1 Flavobacteriia bacterium
ATATGGATGGCCACTGGGGCCTCGTCGCCGGCCATGTCGATGCCGGCGAAACCTTCCGCGAGGCCATGGCGCGCGAAGCCGCCGAAGAAGCCGGCCTCGACCTCGCCCCCGAGGCGCTGAAGCTCGCCCATATCATGCACCGCAAATCAGACAGCGAGCGCGTCTCGCTGTTCTTCACAACCGATGCAGCCGCCGGCACACCGCAAAACATGGAGCCCGACAAATGCGCCGCCCTCCTCTGGCAGCCCCGATCGGCCCTCCCGAAGACCACAATTCCCTACATCCGCGCCGCCCTCGATCATATCGCGGCCGGCAGACAGGCGTCCGAATTCGGCTGGTAGCTTGCCCCGCCCCCAAATGCCGCCTATCTAAAGACAACAGCGATCCCAAGGAGACAGAAATGCTTAAAGGACTAGGCCAGCTCGGCGACATGGCGGGCATGATGAAAAAAGCACAAGCCATGCAAAAGCAAATGGAAGAGCTGCAAGACGAGCTGCACACCCTCATGGTCACAGGCCAGAGCGGCGCCGGCCTCGTCACAGCCACCTGCTCGGCCAAAGGCGAGCTGAAAGGCCTTGATATCGACCCGTCGATCTTCAATCCCGACGAAAAAGAAGTCGTCGAAGACCTGATCCTCGCCGCAATCAAAGACGCCCAGACCAAAGCCAGCGAAAAAGCCCAGGATGAAATGGCCCGCATCACCGAAAGCCTCGGCCTGCCCAAAGATATGAAACTGCCATTCTGACGCCCCTCCCCTTTTTTATTGCCAGAAATATCCCGGGGGGTCTGGGGGGCTGGCCCCCCAGCCTCGCCCCAATAGAAAGCCGGCCATGAGCAACTCCACCCGCGATATCGACGCGCTCATCGAGCTGATGGCAAAGCTGCCGGGCCTTGGCCCGCGCTCGGCCCGCCGCGCCGTGCTGCATCTCATCCGCAAGCGCGCGCTCCTGCTGATGCCGCTCGCGGATATGATGCACAGCGTCGCCGTCACCGCCCGCGAATGCCTGCGCTGCGGCAATATCGGCACCACAGATATCTGCGATATCTGCAGCTCTCCCAAACGCGCCACAGGCGAAATCTGCGTCGTCGAAGATGTGGCCGACCTCTGGGCCATGGAGCGCTCGGGCGTCTTCAAAGGGCGCTACCATGTGCTCGGCGGAACCCTGTCGGCCCTTGACAGCGTCGGCCCGGAAGACCTGCGCATCCCAGAACTCGTCACCCGGCTTCACAGCGAAAACATAACAGAAGTGATCCTCGCCGTCGGCGCAACAATCGACGGGCAAACCACCGCCCATTACATCGCCGACCAGCTGCAAGGCCGCGTGCGCCTCACCTCTCTGGCCCAAGGCGTGCCGATCGGCGGCGAGCTTGACTATCTGGACGACGGCACCATCACAGCCGCCCTCAACGCACGCAAAGAAATGTGACGCAAAACCAGACCGGCGCACCGTGGCGCATCGCTCCCTCCCGAGAGGGTCCGCTCCAACACATCTCCCCACAGCCGCTCCGAGCCGCCGCTCCTCTGCCAAAGCAGCAATGCACCGCGCAGCACAGGTTCACTGCACAGGCGCGCGACACTGGGGCTTCAAATCAAGGCAAATAGGCAGGATAGGATCAGGACAGGGCGGAACAAGGAAGAGCAGACCCGAACCAGACCGCGCTGTCAGGGGCCAGCGCCCCGGGCCAGCCCCCGCCCCGACAGGGCAGGGGTTGGCAAAGTGCTACACTCAGTTGCGCTCGTCTTCGTCGTCACCGTCATCATCGGGCAGGTTGAAGAAGCTGTCCGCGTCACGCGTGCTGTCGTGCTTGTCTTCGTCCTCGTCGCCATGCCCGCCCAGCGTGAAGGTCTCAAGACCTTCAATCGCGGTCGGCATTCTCGGCTCTGCGTCCATTCCAAGGCTCTGCTCGGTGCTGACAAGCTTGCGGCGCTCGTCATCAGACATGACTTCACCGCTCGCCGCTTTCTTGGCCGCTGCTTTTTGCACGGCAGCATCAAGCTCGGACTGTTTGCAAAGGCCAAGCGCCACAGGATCGATCGGATCAATATTGGCAATGTTCCAATGCGTGCGCTCCCGGATCGCCTGAATGGTCGGCTTGGTTGTGCCAACAAGCTTTGACACCTGACCATCGGTCAGCTCGGGGTGAAACTTGACCAGCCAGAGGATCGAGGCGGGCCGGTCCTGACGCTTGGACAGGGGGGTATAGCGCGGCCCGCGGCGTTTTTCCTCGCCCACGGCAGAGGCGTAAAACTTGAGCTTGAGCTTATGGGTCACGCTCTCCTGGGCCTTGTCGATCTCGTCTTGGGTCAGCTGGTTGTTGGCAATCGGGTCAAAACCCTTCACGCCCGCCGCCACATCACCATCGGCAATGCCTTGCACTTCCAGCTCGTGCATCCCTACAAAATCAGCAATTTGCTTGAAGCTGATCGTTGTGTTGTCCACCAGCCAGACGGCTGTGGCTTTTGCCATAATCGGTTTGTCAGACATAGGTGCCTCCATCAATAAACACGTGTCCCATACAACTGTCCCGTGCCCTTGAAGGGGCGAGCCTTTGGAGAGGCCCAGGTTACCGTTGTCGGGGAACTTGCGCGCTGTATACTGGCCCATGAAACATAAGGAAAGAGTGAATGTTGGTGCTGCGTGTTCTCGGTTTTGTCTTGCTTCTCGGTCTGGCGGGGGGCGCGCAGGCCAAAGGCGAGCGGGCCGGCGTGTTTGATTATTATGTCATGGCGCTGTCCTGGTCGCCCAACTGGTGCGCCCTGGAAGGCGCAGCCGTGGCCTCACCTCAATGCAACATCGGGCAAGGCCATGGCTGGGTGCTGCACGGGCTTTGGCCACAATACCACCAAGGCTGGCCCTCCTTCTGCCCCACAACAGAGCCTCACCCGCCGCGCAGCCTGACCCGGACCATGGCCGACATCATGGGCACCTCCGGCCTCGCCTGGTATCAGTGGAAAAAACACGGCGTCTGCTCGGGCCTGCCGGCCCGCGCCTATTACGAGCTGTCGCGCAAAGCCTATGACAGCGTGGTGCGCCCGGCTGTCTTTCGCAAGCTCGACAAAGCCGTGACGCTCCCCGCCTCTGTGGTCGAGGACGCATTTCTCAAGGCCAACCCCGCCTTGAGCCGCGAGATGATCACCATCACCTGCCGCAAAGGCCACATTCAGGAGGCGCGGATTTGTCTTGGCAAGGATCTCTCCCCCGTGCCCTGCGGGCGGGATGTCGTGCGGGACTGTGCTTTGAGGGATGCGGTGTTTGAGCCGATCAGGTGAGACAGGGTTGCGCCGCGGCTGCGCCGCGTCGCCTTGGCGAGAGGGGCTTTGCCCCTCTCGCGCTCTCCCCAGGATATTTTTAGAAAGAAAAAAGGCTAGGCCACTTTCAAGACGATTTTGCCGATATGGGTGCTGCTTTCCATGCGGGCATGGGCCTTGGCGGCCTCGGCCAGCGCAAATTCCTGATCCATCACCGGTGCGATCCGGCCAGCCTCGAGCAGCGGCCAGACCTGTTTGCGCAGCTCCTCGGCGATCCGCGATTTGGCCAGATCGGACTGCGGGCGCAATGTGCTTCCGGTCAGCGTCAGGCGGCGCGCCATGATCTGGGCGAAGTTCAGCTCGACCTTCGGCCCGCTCAGAAAGGCGATCTGCACGAGGCGGCCATCATCGGCCAGCGCGCGGATATTGCGCGGGATATAGTCGCCCCCGACCATATCAAGGATCAAATGCGCGCCACCCTCGGCTTTGAGCACCTCAACGAAGTCTTCCTCGCGATAGGAGATCACCCGCTCCGCGCCCAGCGCGCGGCAGGCCTCGGCCTTTGCCGCGTTGCCCACCGTGGTGAACACCCGCGCGCCAAACGCCTTGGCGAGCTGGATTGCGGTTGTGCCGATTCCCGACGAGCCGCCATGGACCAGAAAGCGCTCGCCAGCCTTGAGGCCACCGCGCTGGAACACATTGGTCCAGACGGTAAAGAAGGTTTCGGGCAAACAGGCCGCCTGCTTGAGGCTCATGCCCCCCGGCACAGGCAGCGCATGGGCGGCGGGGGTTGTGACATATTCGGCATAACCGCCACCGGGTAGCAACGCGCAGACCTTATCGCCGACCGCCCAGCGGCTCACGCCCGCGCCCAGAGCGACCACCTCGCCACTCGCCTCAAGCCCGGGCAGATCGCTCGCGCCCTTGGGGGGCGCATAGGCCCCCGCGCGCTGAAGCGCATCGGGGCGATTGACCCCGGCATAGGCCACTTTGATCAGGATTTCGCCATGGCGCGGCTCGGGCACCTCCCGTTCGGCCAGCTTGAGCACCTCGGGCGCGCCCGCCTCGGTTATTTCGATCACTTTCATGGGCTTGTCCTATGTCTTCGCCGGGGTCTGTGCGCCGGTCTCGTCCTTGTGTATTGCTTACGGTGTTTTGCTTACGGTGTCTTACTTGCGGTGCCCGGCATATCGCCCGCAGCTTTTGGCGCGCGAACCCCCGCTGTCACACGGCCCAGAATATCGCCCAAAAGCCTGTTCTGCCCCAGCGCGTGCTTGGCCTTCTCGATCTTCATCACATCATCAATCCTGCGGTCCAGAAAGGCCCATGTCGCCTCATGGCCTTCGCTGCCATCGCCAAGCCAATAGAGAACCGCCGAAGAATAGACCCCCGAGAGCGTGGCGCGCTTTGTATACCAGTTGAGATCCTGCGAGCTGTCGCCCAGCGCCGCCCAGATCGCATCGCAGGTGCCCCAAATCAGCCGCGCGCCCTCGGGCGCAAACTGCGGCAGCGCAAACAGCGTCAGACCACGGCGGACCAGCTCTTTGTCTTCCACCGCTTCCAGCCGGTAGCGGACCGCCGCCACCACCCGCGCAGAATAGCGCATCTCCTCCAGATCGGTCTGGGCCAGCCGCGCCAGCATCCGCGCATCGCCGCGCTTGTGATAGGCCACAGCCAGATCAACCGCGCCGCGCGGACACAGCCCCCGCGCGAGCACAGGCTCAAGCCCCGCATCCGCAACCGCCGCGTCAAAACTCATAGCGCTCCAGCCGTCAAACGGCACATGAGCCAGCGCCGCATCAAGCAATCTGTCTTTCAAATCGGCCATACTCGCCTCCTGTTTCGCGCGCCCTGCGCAGTGGGGCCACCCGTCTAGCCACCCGTCTGGCCACCAGTCTAGACAAAACAAAAGGGCTTTGCTATACGGCACCTTCCTGCAAATCCTTGCAACTTCAAACTAGAAAGGTGGTGAAAACCACATGCAGGTTAGTGTTCGCGACAATAACGTCGATCAGGCGCTTCGTGC
>JAHBAN010000014.1 GCA_018500075.1 Flavobacteriia bacterium
AGATGTGTATAAGAGACAGGGGTGTATCAGAATAGGCCTTTTCATAGGGCTCATTTAGGCGATGCGGCGGGGCACTGCAACACGCTGTGCAACATGGCCTTGCACTCGTTTTTTAATCGGCTAGCTTTTGCGCAGGCCAAACATTGGCCGACCACGGGCCCAACACTGGAGAGCACCCCATGAATTTTGACGAGATTATCGACCGCAAGGGCACCCATTCTGCGAAATGGGACATGATGGACAAGCTCTATAATGTGCCTGCGGAAGACGGGATCGCCATGTGGGTTGCAGATATGGATTTTCGTCCACCCGCTTGTGTGCAGAACGCGCTGCAGGGGATGCTGGATCACGGGATTTACGGCTATTATGGCGGCGATACAGAATACCGTGCGGCGATCTGCTGGTGGATGAAAACCCGTCATGGCTGGGAGGTTGATCCCGCTGCGATCTTTACGACCCACGGGCTCGTCAATGGTACGGCGCTTTGTGTGGACACATGGACCGAAAAGGGTGACGGGGTCGTGCTCTTCACGCCCGTCTACCATGCTTTTGCCAAGGTGATTAAGGCCAATGGTCGGCGCGTTGTTGAATGCCCCTTGGTGCTTGAGAACGGGCGCTACGAAATGGACTTTGATAACTATGATGCGCTGCTGGATGGCTCAGAGAAGATGGTTATTCTGTGCTCACCTCATAACCCTGGCGGACGTGTCTGGAGTGAGGCTGAGTTGAAGCAGGTGGCTGAGTTTGCCAAGACGCATGATCTGATTTTGGTGTCTGATGAAATCCACCATGATCTTGTGATGCCTGAGGCCAAGCATATCGCAATGGCCAATATTGAGGGGATTGAGGACCGCCTTGTTATGATGACGGCGACAACCAAGACCTTTAATATCGCAGGTGGGCATTCGGGGAATGTGATTATCCCGAACGAGACGTTGCGCGCTGAGTTTGGCGCGAAGATGATGGCGCTGGGCATTTCGGCAAACTCTTTTGGGCTTGAGATGGCCGAGGCTGCCTATAGCCCAGAGGGTGCGGAGTGGGTTGATGCGCTTGTGGCTTATATCAACGGGAATCGTGAGATATTTGATGCGGGGATCAACAGCATTCCGGGCCTGAAGTCGATGCCGCTTGAGGCAACCTATCTGGCGTGGGTTGATTTTGAAGACACAGGCATGAGCCGTGAAGAGTTTACCCGCCGTGTCGAGGAAGATGCCAAGATCGCGGCCAACCACGGGCCAACTTTTGGCACAGGTGGGGAGAGTTTCATGCGCTTTAACTTGGCCACACCACGCGCCTATGTTGAGCAGGCCGTGGAGCGGCTTCAGAAAGCTTTTGCTGATCTGCAGTGATCAATGGAGTGAGGGTGCCGCCTTGCCGATAAGGGCCACGGGCGCGTTTTCGTCACGCTCGTAATCCAGCGGGGCTTTGTCTTGCGCTTGAGTGGCGCGCTTGAACTCATAGTGCATCATATCGCCTTCAGCCTCGGTGGCGATGATCAATCCGTTCATCAAATGTTTGGTGCCATCGTAAATATCCACCAGCCCTCGCAGCTTAGGCGCGCCTGAGACATCAAGCGCAAAGCCTTTGTCCCACAACTTGAGGATTGGATATTGTGTCTCGCCCATCTGCACGCGCAGACGCGAGGACTTTTTCATAGCGGCTTTGCGGGCAGCCTTGAGAGCAGCCTCGATCTCGGGGGATAGATAATCAGTCATTGTGTGCGCCTTTCCTGTGCCTAATAGATTTGCACGGTTTGGTTGAGAAACAAGTAATGAATTCGTTCTAAGCGCTAAATGTTGCACCTGTGTAACGCTCTCTCTGTGCATCAGCGCAGGGGCGCTGCGCGGGAGCGAGTGTTTATCGTCAGGATCAGTGCAGTTAGGAAGGGGCAAGACAGAAACGAGGAGGCCCTGATGGGACAGTTGGTAGACGGCACATGGCATGATGTTTGGTATGATACGACGTCAACGGGCGGTGCGTTTGAGCGGACCACGGCCAAGTTTCGCAACTGGATCACGGCTGATGGCGCGGCGGGACCGACTGGTGAGGGCGGCTTTCCTGCGGTGAGCGGGCGGTATCATCTCTATGTGTCCTATGCCTGCCCGTGGGCGCACCGCACGTTGATTTTTCGGGCACTGAAGGGGCTGGAGGCGCATATCAGCATATCCGCAGTGCATCCTGATATGCTCTCGGAGGGCTGGACTTTTGAGACAGATGCGCATGGGGCCACGGGTGATACGCTCTATGGGCTGCCTTTTGCGCGGGACATTTATCTGAAGGCTGATCCGCAGATATCAGGGCGGGTGACCGTGCCGATATTGTGGGACAAAGAGCGCGAGACGATCGTGAGCAACGAAAGCTCAGAGATCATCCGTATGCTGAACTCTGCGTTTGACGGGCTGACAGGGAATAGGGACGACTACGGGGCTGAGCCGGTGCGCAGTGAGATTGAAGAGGTGAATGCGCGGATCTATGACACCCTGAACAACGGCGTCTACAAGGCAGGGTTTGCGACCACACAGGCGGCTTATGATGCGGCGGTGGCGGACCCCCCCCCCGCCGTGCAAAAAGCTCACGCGGGGGGGGGTCCAGCGGGCCCCCCTCCGGAGTGGGCGGCTGGCGCCGCGGGCGGCGGGTGCTCCACTTGGCTGGGGGAACGGATGGCCCGATCAGGCGCAGGGCGGCCGGCCGGGTGCTGGCGCGAGGGCCCCGCGAAAGAAGAGGTTGCGGCAGTGGGGGAAGGCTCACCCACCCAC
>JAHBAN010000214.1 GCA_018500075.1 Flavobacteriia bacterium
AGCACGACAAAGCCCGCGAGAATGGCGGCGGCGGCACCCCAGCGTGTTGCGCCCGCGAGCGCGCCCAGCACGTCAGAGACCCGCGCAATCGCCTCGCCGACGGGCACGCCTGTGATATTGGGGTAGGCGCGCGACATATCGCGCAGGATGGCGGCTTCGGCCTCAGGGGCGGCATAGACTGTGGCGATAAAGCTATGCGGTGCGCCTGCTACGGCTCCGGGATTGAGCGCCATGACAAAGCCGATGCCTGCGGTGGAGAAATCCACGTCGCGCAGGCTGGTGATCGGGGCTTCAATGGGGCGGCCGAGAATGTTGATCGTGAGGATATCACCGAGCTTTAGGCCGATTTCCTCGGCTTCTTCGGCGGCAAAGCTGATTTGGGGCGGGCCGTTGGCCCCGAGCGGCCAATGCGCGCCCTCAAGGATGCTCCAGTTTTCGGGCAGCGCGTCATAGTAGGTGATGCCGCGGTCGCCCTCCACGACCCAATGTCCGGGGGCGACCTCTGTGGCGGGGATACCATTGATCTTGGAGAGGATGCCGCGCAGCATGGGCGCTGTTTCGATCCGGCTGACGGCGGGGGTGTCTCTCAGGGCGGCTTCAAACGGGCCGATCTGGTCTTTCTGGATGTCGATGAAGAAAAACGACGGGGCGATTTCGGGGAGATCGCCTGTGATGGCGCGGCGCAGGTTGCCATCTATCTGGCCCACGGTGGAGAGCACAGCGAGGCCGAGGCCGAGCGAGAGCACTGTTGTGAGCGCCTCCGGGCGTGCGCCGCCGATGGCCGCCAGCGCGAGGCGGTGCATGGGCCGCCTCACCCGTGGGCGCAGGCGGCGGGCGAGGGCGCGCAGGCCCAGCGCGGCGAGCGCCAGCACGGCCAGCGCGGCGCCGAGGCCGAAGCTTGTGTATAGGGTCAGTCGGGCGCTGCCCGAGAACCAGACGGCTGCCGCGATCAGGGCTGAAGAGAGGGCGAGCAGCACGATCAGGTAGGGCCAGCGGGGCCAGCCGCCTGCGCCGGCGTCACTTTCCCGAAAGAGCGTGGCGGCGCGCACGGTTTCGCTGCGCGCCAGAGGCAGGATCGTAAAGATCGCGGCTGTGAGCAAGCCATAGAGCGCCGCTTCAAACAGCGGCTCCGGCGCAAAGCCGAACTGCGCGGGCACGGGAAGCAAGGCGCTGAGCCATGGCCCCAGGAGCAGCGGCCCGCCGCCGCCGAGGAGCAGGCCGAGGCCGATGCCGAGCAGGGCCATCACGGCGATTTGGACGGCGTAGCTTGTGAGAATGGTGGCGCGCGAGGCGCCGATGCTGCGCAGGGTGGCGATGACGCGGGTCTTGCGCGCAAGATAGGCGCCCACGGCGATCGAGACCCCAATGCCGCCCATGGCGAGGCCCGAAAAGCCGACGAGCACGAGAAAGGCGGCCAGCCGTTCGATAAAGGCCGAGGCCTGCGGGGCGGCGTTGCGCGCGTCTGTCCAGCGCAGGCCGCTGTCGGGCAGGGCGCGGCGCAGCTCGGCTTCGAGCGCGTCAAGGTCGGTTCCGGCGGGCAGATCGAGCCGGTAGGAACTGTCAAACAGCGTGCCGGAGGAGAGCAGGCCCGAGCCGTCCAGCGCGCTGCGGTAGAGCAGGGTGCGGGGACCAAGAGAGAAGCCGGCGGCAACGCTGTCTGGCTCGTGGGTCAGGGCGGCGCGCAGGGTAAAGCTGGCCTCGCCGAGCGAGACGCTCTGGCCGATTTCAAGCCCGAGACGGGCAATCAGCTGGGGATCCATGACTAGGCCATAAACGCCGTTGCGCGGGGCGAGGGCTTCGGCCAAGGGCATCGCCGGCGCGAGCGTGACGGCGCCCGTCAGGGGGTAGGCTGTATCGACGGCCTTGACCTGTGTGAGCACGCGCAGGTCGCCAACGGCGGCGAGAGAGCGGAAATCGGCGATTTCGGAGAGCCGTGTGGCGCGGGCCTCCAGAGCCGCGCGCTCTTGCGGGCTGGCAAAGCGATAGGTCAGCGAAACCTGTGCATCGCCGCCCAGAAGCACAGCGCCATTTTCGGACAGCCCGCGCTCGAGCGCTGCGCGGATCGTGCCGATGGCGGCAATGGCGGCGACGCCGAGGGCGAGGCAGATCAGAAAGACATAAAAGCCCCGCGCGCCGCCTTTGAGTTCGGCGCGGGCGAGGCGCAGCGAGGTGGAGAGGCTCATGCGGCGGCCTCTTCGGCCAGTAGGGCACCGCCAGAGAGGCGGATGACGCGGCGGCAACGCTTGGCGAGGCTGGTGTCATGGGTGACCAAGATCAGCGTGGTGCCCGCGGCGGCGCAGAGATCAAAGATCAGATCGGCCACGGCCGCGCCTGTGGCACTGTCCAGATTGCCTGTCGGCTCGTCGGCCAAAAGTATCTTGGGCTTGGGGGCCAGAGCGCGGGCGAGGGCGACGCGCTGTTGCTCTCCGCCAGAGAGCTGCGCCGGGAAGTGATCGGCGCGCGCGCCCAGCCCGACAGCGTCCAGCCCGGCGCGCGCCTGCCCTTTGGGATCGGGCGCGCCGGCAAGCTCGAGCGGCAGCGCGACATTTTCCAGCGCGGTGAGGGTCGCGATGAGGTGGAAAGACTGGAAGACAATGCCCATATGGGCAAGACGGAACTGCGCCAAAGCGTCTTCGTCCATCTGGCCGAGGTCTTGGCCGAGGGCCTTAACCTGACCGCTGGTCGCGCGCTCAAGCCCGCCCATGAGCATCAGCAGGGAGGACTTGCCCGAGCCGGAGGGGCCTGTGAGGGCGAGTGTCTCGGACGGGTTTACGGCGAGGGTGATGCCCGACAGAATGGTGACGGGGCCTGCGTTGCCTGACAGAGAGAGACCGGCTTGGGAAAGCTGCATAATTGGAGACGTCATGAGAAATAACCTGTTGGAGCACTTGCCTTTTTCATATGGGGGCGCGCGGGCGATGCGCAAGGCGGCAATGGCTTTTGCGCTGATTTGTCTTGGGGCGCAGGGGGCTTTTGCGGGGTCTTTGCGCATTCTGGCCTTTGGCGACAGTCTCACGCAGGGCTACGGGCTTATGGAGGCGGACGGCTTTGTGCCCCAGCTTCAGCGCTGGCTTGAGCGGCGCGAGGCCGAGGTGACGGTGGTCAATGGCGGGGTGTCGGGCGATACAACGGCTGGCGGTGCGGCGCGGATTGCCTGGAGCCTTAGCCCTGACATTGGCGCGGTGATTGTGACATTGGGGGGCAATGATATGCTGCGCGGGCTGGCCCCGAGCGAGGCCAAAGCAAATTTGGCAAAGATCATCGAGGCGGTGCAAGGCGCTGATTTGCCATTGCTTTTGATCGGGATGCAGGCGCCGGGCAATTATGGCGCCGCGTATAAGGCGCAGTTTGAGGGGCTATATGCAGAGCTGGCGCAGGACTATGGCACGCTTTATGAGCCGCAGTTTCTGGGCGCTTTGGGGCAGACGCCAACCGAGGCGCTGGTGTGGATGCAGCAGGACGGGATCCACCCGAATGAAGAAGGTGTCTTGAAAATTGTCGAGGCGCTCGGGCCGCGTGTGCTTGAGCTTGCGGATATGGCGGCGCCCGAGCGGTGAGCGCGTTTAGCCCGCGCGCAGCCGGTCCGGAAGGGCGCGCTGCGCCAGCGCTTGCAGGAGGGCCAGCACGACCATGAGCAGCGTGGGCACCAGCGCGCAGGCCAGATAGAGCGAGACCGCCGCCAAAGCCCCAAGCCCGAGCGCGAAATGGGCAAAGACGGAGGCGAGAAGCCCGATGAAACTTCCTGAGATGAGGGCGACGAGGAGCATCTTGTGACCTTTGAGTTAAGCTGTGCTGCCAGTGTGGCGCGGCAAAGCGGCGAGACTGTGGCGTCACTTGGGAAAAGGACGGGCACAATTTGTTGCAGACTATGGCTCAATGATTACCAAGCGGTTAAGCTTGGGGCCGAGACCGTGAAAGGGACAGGATCATGACCAAAATCGAGCCTAAGGGCGATCTGACATTGCGCACTCTGGCGATGCCGGCGGATGTGAATGTGAATGGCGATATTTTTGGCGGCTGGGTCCTGTCGCAGATGGATATTGCCAGCGGGATCGTGGCCGCCGAACGCGCGGCGGGGCGGGTGGCGACTGTGGCGGTGGATGCGATGAAGTTTATCAGCCCTGTGCAGGTCGGGGATGTGCTGTGTGTCTATGCCTGGATCGAGCGTGTCGGCACTACCTCTATGGCGATCGGGCTTGAGGCCTGGGCGCTGCGCCGGCACAGGGGGCTGCGCGAAAAAGTCACCGAGGGGCTGTTTACCTATGTCGCGATTGACGACACAGGACGCCCGCGGCCCGTGCCGGAAACTGGCAGGGCCGCGCGCTAAGCGCTTTATTTTGCAGCAGTAATCAGGAACTCGACTTTGTAGTCGGGCGTGGCGAGCTTGGCCTCGCCACAGGCGCGCGCGGGGGTGTGGCCTTGGGGAACCCAAGCGTCCCAGACGGCGTTCATGGTGGCGAAATCGGCCATATCGGCGAGCCAGATCGTGCATTGCAGGATCTTGGTTTTGTCCGAGCCGACTTCGGCCAGAAGGCTGTCGATCTGGGCAAGGCAGTCTTTGGTTTGTTGGGTGACATCGGCCTGCGGGCTGCCGACCTGGCCGGCCAGATAGATCGTGTCGCCATGGGTGACGATCTGGCTCATGCGGGTGTTGCTGTGGTGACGGGTGATCTCGGCCATGGGGCGCTCCTTTTCAATGATTTGGCGACCCTAGGGGAGGCTTGCGCCGATGGGAAGAGGGCGCAGCATCGGGCGTCGGCAAAGACGGGCAAGACACGGGCAAGAGGGGGCTGGAGGCGGGCCAGAGGCGGCCCAAACGCAAAAGGCGCACCCCGAGGGATGCGCCTTTCATTGGTCTGTGCAAAGAGCTTACATCAATTCGATGTTTGACGCTGCTTCGCGGCCATCGCGGCCTGCTTCGATGTCGAAGCTAACTTTTTGGTTGTCGGCGAGACCTGTGAGGCCTGCGCGCTCAACGGCTGAGATGTGAACGAACACGTCTTTTGAGCCGCCATCGGGAGCGATAAAGCCGAAGCCTTTGGTTGAGTTGAACCATTTTACTGTGCCAGTAGCCATCAGTGTTTTCCTTAGATCATGTTGCCCGCGAAAGTGCAGCAACCCGGCTTATCACGTCGTCGTCGTCTAGAACTGTGAGCCGTTGGTCGGAAAACAGGGGTCGAGTAGAAGATCGTAGCAAGCGCTATATGGCATTGATCGGGATTCGTTACAAGAGGGGCAGCGCGCGGTCGGGTTAACGGGCAAAACCCTGCTCAAAACAGGGGGGTGATATCTGTGCACAACCCGTGCACAAAGCGTGCACCGGCTGATTTCTGTTTTTGTTAAGACAAAATTAGCTAACGCAGCGTGCGGTGCTCTTGTTTGGGCGGGGGGCTGTTGTATATTGAAAGTTGAATATGGTGGAGGTCAAGATGGCTGGAAAGAAACTGACGTGTTTTGACTGCGCGCAGGTCAACCGCGTGCCCGAGGAGCGGCTCATGGAGGCCAAATGTGGAACCTGCGGGGCAAAGCTTGTGGCGACCAAGGCTGTGGAGGTCGATTTTGGCACGCTGCAAAAGGCCGCCCGCAACGACGAGCTGCCTCTTGTGGTCGATTTCTGGGCGCCGTGGTGTGGGCCGTGCAAGATGATGGGACCGGAATTTGCCAAAGCCGCCGATGTGCTGGCGGGCCGCGCGCGGCTTGTGAAGCTGAACACCGAGGCCGAACCGAAAGCGGGGCAGGCCTACGGGATCCGCGGCATCCCGACGATGGTGCGCTTTGAGGGCGGGAAGGAAAAGAAGCGGCAGAGCGGCGCGATGCGCGCCGGGGATATTGTGAGTTGGGTTGGGTGAGGATTGGTGGGGGGGTGCGCAGGGGATGCGCAGCCTACAGCGTTGAGAGTGTGTTAACCTTGATTGGATAGCAGTGATGTATGTCCAGTTACACGCGGCCCCGCGCAGCAGGGGCGACGATTTTTTTCACGGTGAACTTGGCAGAGCGGGGGTCCGCTCTGTTGACCGAGAAGGTCGATCTTTTGCGCGCGGCGGTTTTGCAGACCAAAGAGGAGCGCCCCTTTCACATAGAGGCTTGGGTGGTGTTGCCCGATCACATTCATGCTGTTTGGACATTGCCCTCGGGAGACCACGACTTTTCAACGCGCTGGGGCGTGATAAAGGCGCGGTTTTCGCGGCAGGTGCCGAAGGGATCTCAGAGGGCCAGCCATATCTTGCGCCGGGAACGGGCGGTTTGGCAGCGCCGGTTTTGGGAGCACCATATTCGCGGGCCAGAGGACTACGCACAGGCTGTGCGCTACTGCTACATGAACCCGGTGAAGCACGGGTATGTTGAGGCTCCGCAGGATTGGGCGTTTTCCACGGTGCACCGCGATATCAGAGCCGGCCGCTGGGTGGCGTAGGGTGCGCATTTATTGCGCACCGCTGTTGGGAGCTGAAGGTGCGCAATGAATGCGCACCCTACGGTTTGCTTGGTGGAGTTTGAGGTGCGCCGTGAATGCGCAGCCTACGGTTGGCTTGGTGGAGTTTTAGGTGCGCAATAAATGCGCACCCTACGGTTACCGGCTGAATTTTTTATGCTTCAAGCGCTTCGGTTCCAGAGCATCGGCTCCAAGGCGGCGCTTTTTGTCTTCTTCGTAGTCCTCGAAATTGCCTTCAAACCACTCGACATGGGCTTCGCCTTCAAAGGCGAGCATATGGGTGCAGATGCGATCAAGGAAGAAGCGGTCGTGGGAGATGACCACGGCGCAGCCGGCAAAGTCGGTGAGGGCGTCTTCGAGCGCGCGCAGGGTCTCGACATCGAGGTCGTTTGTCGGTTCGTCGAGCAAGAGCACGTTGCCGCCTTCTTTGAGCAAGCGCGCCATGTGAACGCGGTTGCGCTCGCCGCCCGAGAGCAGGCTGAGCTTTTTCTGCTGATCGCCGCCCTTGAAGTTGAAGCTTGAGCAATAGGCGCGGGAGTTGACCTCGGCGTCGCCGAGCTGGATGATGTCGTTGCCGCCCGAAATGGCCTCCCAAACGGTCGCGCCATCGTCCAGATCGTCGCGGGACTGGTCGACATAGGAGAGCTGCACCGTATCGCCATAGGTCACGGTGCCTTCGTCGGGCTGTTCTTGGCCTGTGAGCATCTTGAACAGTGTCGATTTGCCCGCGCCGTTGGGGCCGATCACGCCCACGATTCCGCCGGGGGGCAGGGCAAAGGACAGCCCTTCAACGAGGAGCTTGTCGCCCATCGCTTTTTTCAGCCCCTCGACCTCGATCACCTTGCCGCCAAGGCGTGGGCCATTGGGAATGATGATCTGGGCGCGGCCGACTTTTTCGCGCTCCGACTGGCTGGCCAGCTCGTTATAGGCGTTGATGCGGGCCTTTTGCTTGGCTTGGCGGGCTTTTTGGCCCTGACGCATCCACTCAAGCTCGCGCTCAAGGGTCTTTTGCTTGGATTTGTCTTCTTTGGCCTCTTGGGAGAGGCGCTTGGCCTTTTGCTCAAGCCATGCGGAGTAATTGCCCTCATAGGGGATGCCGCGGCCACGGTCCAGCTCGAGAATCCAGCTTGTGATATCATCAAGGAAGTAGCGGTCGTGGGTGACGCAGAGGATGGTGCCTTGATACTCGATCAGGTGCTGCTGGAGCCAGGCGATGGTTTCGGCGTCAAGGTGGTTTGTCGGCTCATCGAGCAGCAGCATATCGGGCGCTTCGAGCAAGAGCTTGCAGAGCGCGACACGGCGCGCCTCCCCGCCGGAGAGCGAGGCCACGGCCGCATCATCGGGCGGGCAGCGCAGGGCTTCCATGGCAACATCGATCTGGCTGTCCAGATCCCAGAGGTTTTCGGCGTCGATCTGGTCTTGCAGCTCGGCCATTTCCTCGGCGGTTTCATCGGAATAGTTCATCGCCAGTTCGTTGTAGCGCTCGAGCTTGGCTTGTTTGGCGGCGACGCCGAGCATGACATTGCCGCGCACATCGAGGGTTTCGTCAAGTTTCGGCTCCTGAGGCAGGTAGCCGACGCGCGCGCCCTCGGCGTGCCAGGCTTCGCCCTGAAAGTCTTTGTCCAGGCCCGCCATGATTTTCATCAGGGTCGATTTCCCCGAGCCGTTGACGCCCACGACGCCGATTTTGACGCCGGGGAGGAAGTTCAGGTGGATGTTTTCAAAGCATTTCTTGCCACCGGGGTAGGTCTTGGAGACGCCCTGCATATGGTAGACGTATTGATAAGCGGCCATGTGGGAACCCTTTTGCGCTGACTGGGATATGTTGGGAGGGGTGATAGCCTTTGGCGGGCGCGGGGGCAATCCGCTAGTTTGGCGCTCGCGACGTGGAGACCGAGGGATATTTTGAGCAAAAAGAAAGAGCGCCCTGTGCGCCCTGTGCGCCGTGACGGCGTTGAGCGAGTTGACTTAGCGGCGCGGGCTGGCGAGAACGGGCGTATGACACAGGGTTTGCCATATGTGCCGGACGGGCGGGTGATCGGGCTTTTGGGCGGCTCGTTTGATCCGGCGCATCAGGGGCATAGCCATATTACGCGCGAGGCGCTCAAGCGCTTTGGCCTTGATGAGGTCTGGTGGCTTGTGTCGCCGGGCAACCCTTTGAAGGCCGAGGGGCCGGCGCCCATGGCGCAGCGGATGGCGCAGGCGCGGGCTGTCATGGTGCATCCGCGGGTGAGGATCAGCGATTTTGAGGCGCGGGCGGGGACGCGCTATACCGCCGAGACCCTGCGGGCGCTGATGGCGGTCTATCCCAAGGTGCGGTTTGTCTGGCTGATGGGGGCGGACAATCTGGCGCAGTTTGACCAATGGCGCGATTGGCGCTGGATTATCGAGGCGGTACCGCTTGGCATTCTGGCGCGCCCCGAGGAGCGCTTGCGGGCGCGCGGCGCGAAGGCGGCGGATATATACCGCGCGTTTCGGCTTGCGGCGCGCGACAGCCACGGGCTGGGCCGCCGGGCGGCGCCGGCTTGGTGTTTTGTGAACGTGCCGATGCGCGATATTTCCTCCAGCGAAATTCGCGCGCGCGACGCTGTGTAGCGCTTGTTTGCGCGCTGGATTTGCGCTTAGTCTGGCCCGATGACGGGTATGGTTTCCAAGCGGTTTTTTCTCACGGCGGGGCTGTCGGCCATGGCTTCGGCGGGTTTGGCGCGCGCGCCCGAGCGGTCTTTGCGGCCCCGGAGCCGCCCCTCGGGTGAGGCCACCGCGCCCAGCGAGGCCAGCGTGGCCAGCGAGGCCAGCGTGGCCAGTGCGGAGGCGCTGATTGCGCAGGCCGGGCTTGGCGGAGAGGTCGGCTTTGCGGTGGCGGATGCGCAGACGGGGCTTGTGCTTGAGAGTGGCAACGGGCGCAAGGGGCTGCCGCCCGCGAGTGTGACCAAGGCGGTGACGGCGCTTTATGCGCTGGAGGTTCTGGGCGGGGCGCACCGGTTTTCCACCGAGATTTGTGCCACCGCGGCGATCCGGGACGGGGTTTTGCAGGGCGATCTGATCCTCAAGGGGGGTGGCGATCCGACGCTGGACACCGACCGTTTGGCCGCGTTTGCGCGGGCGCTGAAGGCCAGCGGGCTGCGCGAGCTGCGGGGCCGGTTTGTTGTCGATGGCACGGCGCTGCCCGCTTTCAACGAGATCGATCGCGAACAGCCCGAGCACGTCGGCTATAACCCTGCGATTTCCGGGCTGGCGCTCAATTATAACCGTGTTCACTTTGAATGGGCGCGGGTTGGCGGCAAATGGGCCACCACGATGGAGGCGCGCTCGCGGCGCCACCGCCCGGCTGTGCAGTTTGCGACGATGACCCTCGTGCAGCGCGATGCGCCGGTCTATAGCTACGCGCGTCAGGGCGAAGAGGAGCGCTGGAGCGTTTCGCTGCGGGCCTTGGGCAAGGGCGGCTCACGCTGGCTTCCGGTGCGCCAGCCCGAGCTTTATGCGGGCGAGGTCTTGCGCGCGCTGGCGCGGGCCGAGGGGGTGCGCCTGCCTGCGCCGCAAAAGGGCCGGGCGCGGGGCGATGAGGCGGTTTTGCTGAGCCAGCAGAGCGCGGATTTAAAGAGCCTGTGTCAGGAGTTTCTGAAATATTCCAATAACCTGATGGCCGAGATGGTCGGGCTTGCGGCGACGGGGGCGCGCAGCGGGCGGCCTGCGAGCCTTAGGGCGAGCGCGCGCGAGATGAGCCGTTGGGCGGGGGCGCGTCTTGGCATGGGCGCGAGCGTTTTTGTCGACCATTCCGGGCTTGGCGAGGCGTCGCGCACCACGGCGCAAGATATGACCAAAGCCTTGGTCGCGGCGCGGCCCGTGATCGCACCGATCCTGAAGCCTGTCGCGCTGCGCGATGCCAAGGGGCGGGTGATGAAGGGGCATCCGGTCACGGTTTATGCCAAGACCGGCACGCTCAATTTTGTCAGTGCGCTGGCGGGCTATGCAGAGACGGGCGAGGGCCATGTTCTGAGCTTTGCGATTTTTGCTGCCGATGCAGGGCGGCGGGCGCGCATCCCGCGCAGCGAGCGGGAACGGCCAAAGGGGGCGCGCAGCTGGAACAGACGCGCCAAGGGCCTCCAGCAAGACCTGATCGAGCGCTGGGGCGCGCTTTACGGCGCGTGAGAGCGGGCTGCCCCCCGCGCGCAGGGTTTGGGCGGGCTGATCCCTGAAACGTAGGTTTATGTGGGGGCCAGCCCCCACACACAGGTTTATGTGGGGGCCAGCCCCCACACCCCCGGGATATTTCTGGAAAGAAAAAGGATAGGGACGCAGAAAAGCCGCGGTCTGAAGGCGCTCCGACGCGGCCCTGTCAGGCGGGCGCCGCGCGATACAATAGTGTTGAACACTGCCGCCTGCTGCTCACCGAGTTAACCCAGAAGACAGGGGAGACACCCGATCTGGCCGTAATGCGCGGCATCGGCATGGTGTTTCTGGATCAGGTGCCCGGATCACACCGGCTGATGACAGTTTCCAAGGTTGGTGAGGTCTTTCCCCTGACCACAACAGCCAATGGCAAAGCCTGCCTTGCCAAACTGGAACAACAGGAGGCGATCAAGCTGATCCGCAACGAATGGGACCGTAACGGCGTGAAGCGGGATTTGGCAGAATTTCTCAAGCAGCTTGAAAACATCAAAAAATGTGGGCTGGCCTATGATCTTGACGAACACGCCTGCGGCGTCTCGGCAATAGGGTTTGCCTTTCAGGATTGGGCGGGAGAGCTGCACTCCATATCGGTTCCTGTGCCCTCAACCCGCTTTGCCGAATAAAAAAAGATAATTGAGCTGGCTCTGATCGACACCAGCGAAAATATTCAGCGCACATTTGAGTAAATGCGGGCTGTTGAGCCGGGAGCGCCCGTCACAACATACAACGGCGCGGGGTTGCTCCGCCACACAGCTCTCCTAGAGTGGGCGGATCGCATCTGCCGGGGGGCTGTTGCCTGTGACGAGGGGGCGTTGGTCCGGGCGGCCCATGGCGGTGAGCAGGGTTGTTTCGGATTGGCGGGTCTGAAAGTCCTGTTTTGAGCGCATTCCCAGCCAGCCTGCCTGTATGAGCGATTGGGCCACTGCGCCGCCGAGGGTTGTGCCGGGGCCGAGGACAATGAAGACATCGGGGGCAAATTCGCGTGCTGCGCAGCTGATGGCTTTGGCAAAATCATAGGGCGCTGTGACCTGATGGCCGAGCGTGTAGCGGTGGAGCGCCTCTGTGTCGGTGGCATGGGGCCACCAGATTGCGCCGCGCCCGTCGATCATCGGGCGTTTGGGCTGGGCGAAAAATGTCGGGTCAAAGCGGTTTTGGGCGGCCAATGCGACAGGCGCTTGCAGCGCTGTGTGAAACGCCGCGTGGTTGGGCAGCCGGAGAGGGAACTGGCCTTGTGGTTCGGCCTGCTCTGTGAAGGCGGCAAGGCCGGCGTCATTGCCCGCCAGAACAAGCAGCCCGC
>JAHBAN010000015.1 GCA_018500075.1 Flavobacteriia bacterium
AGATGTGTATAAGAGACAGGGGTTTGGGGCAGCGCCCCAATCGGGCGTCGCCACCCTGCGCCAAACGCCCTGTTTTGCGCACCCCACAGCAGTTTCCCCCTTGACCTTGGCGGCCCCTCTGCCGACAAACCCCCATGGCAAGCGGAACCCTCACAGTCGATCTTGACGCCCTCGTGCAAAACTGGCGCGCCCTGAAAGCCCTCACAGAGGCCGAGGCCGGCGCGGTGGTCAAAGCCGACGCCTACGGGCTGGGCGCCGGCCCCGTGGCCCGCGCTCTGGCCAAAGCCGGCGCGCGCAGCTTCTTTGTCGCCACAACAGAAGAGGCCGCCAGCCTGCGCCACACGCTGGGCGAAGGCCCCACAATCTATATCTTCTCGGGCCATATGGCCGGCGACACCGATATGATCGCCGATCTCGGCCTTGTGCCCCTGCTCAACTCGATCGAACAGCTCCAGCGACACTTCGAGGCCCTGCCGCAAGCGCCCTTTGGCGTCCAGCTTGACACCGGGATGAACCGCCTTGGCATGGAGCCGGCCGAATGGGGCGCGCTGCGTGATGTTGTGCTCGCCCAAGGCCCCAAGCTGCTGATGTCCCATCTGGCCTGCGCCGACGAGCCGCAATCGGCCATGAATGCGCTCCAGCTTCGGGTGTTCAAAGAGATGACTGACGGGCTTGACGTGCCCCGCTCGCTCGCCGCCACAGGCGGCACCCTGCTCGGGGCCGCGTATCACTTTGACATGGTGCGCCCGGGCGTCGGCCTCTACGGCGGCGCGCCCTATACAGCGGCGCAGCCGGTGGCCTATCTTGATCTGCCCGTGGTGCAGGTGCGCGATGTGCAGGCCGGCGAAAGTGTCGGCTATAATATGGGCTATGTCGCCCGCCAGCCCAAGCGCGTCGCCACCCTCGCCGCAGGCTATGCCGACGGGCTGATCCGCGCCCTCTCGGGCAAGGCCAAGCTCTACGCAGGCCCGCGCGATTGCGCGCTCTTGGGGCGCGTCTCGATGGATCTGATCACCGTCGACATCAGCCATCTGTCCGAGATCCCGAGGTCGCTCACGCTTCTGGGCCGCCAGCAGGGTGTCGATACGCTGGCCACAGCCGCCGGCACCATCGGATACGAGATTCTTACCTCTCTGGGCGCGCGCTACACGCGCCGCTATACGGGCGGATAGAGGCGCATGGGCCGTTTTCTGTCCCCCCTCGCCGCCCTTGGCGCTGCGGTTCTCGCAGCCCTCGCCGCGACAGGCCGTGTGGCGCTCTTTGCCTTTGACACGGTGACACATCTCTTTCGCCCGCCGTTTTATGGCCGCGAGCTGCTCACGGCGCTGGTGCAGATCGGCTGGCTCTCGCTGCCGGTTGTCGGGCTGACCGCGCTCTTCACAGGCGGCGCGCTGGCGCTTCAGATCTACTCGGGCGGCGCGCGCTTCAATGCCGAAGAGGTGGTGCCCTCGATTGTCGCCATCGGCATGGTGCGCGAGCTCGGCCCCGTTCTGGGCGGTCTCATGGTCGCCGCCCGCGTCGCCAGCTCGATCGCCGCCGAAATCGGCACCATGAAAGTCACCGAGCAGATCGATGCGCTGACAACGCTCTCCACCCACCCGATGAAATACCTCACCCTGCCGCGCGTGCTCGCCGCCACTCTGGCGGTGCCGGTGCTTGTGGCGGTGGGCGACGCCATCGGCATCCTCGGGGGTTATGCCGTCGGCGTCACGCGCCTTGGCTTCAATGAGGCCGCCTACCTCAAGAACACGGTCGATTTCCTCGAACTCTGGGATGTCACCTCCGGCCTGATCAAAGGCGCCGCCTTCGGCTTCATCATCGCCACCATGGGCTGCTACTACGGGATGCACTCGGGCCGCGGCGCGCAGGGCGTGGGCCGCGCCACCAAAGCCGCCGTGGTCGCCGCCAGCGTGATGATCCTCGCCGCCAATTACCTGCTCACAGAGGCTTTCTTTACCTCATGATCACCCTCGCAAACGTTCATAAATCCTTCGGCGCCAAGCCCGTGCTGCAAGGCGTCAACCTGACGGTCGAAAAAGGCACCTCCATGGTCATCATCGGCGGCTCGGGCACAGGCAAATCGGTGCTGCTGAAGTCGGTCCTCGGCCTTGTGACGCCCGACAGCGGCCAGATCACCCTCGATGGCCAGGACGTCACAACCGGCGAGCGCGACGCCTTTCTCGCCCGCTTCGGAATGCTCTTTCAGGGCGGCGCGCTGTTTGACAGCCTCCCGGTCTGGCAAAATGTCGCCTTCCGCCTGCTGCGCGGCGCGCTCAAGCGTCCCAAAGCCGAGGCGCGTGAGCTGGCCATCGAAAAGCTGCGCCGCGTCGGTCTTGCGCCCGAAACCGCCGATCTCTTCCCCTCCGAGCTGTCAGGCGGAATGCAAAAGCGCGTCGGCCTCGCCCGCGCCATCGCCGCAAACCCCGAGATCATCTTCTTTGACGAGCCGACAACAGGCCTCGACCCGATCATGTCCGGCGTCATCAACGAACTCATCCGCGAAATCGTCACCGAAATGGGCGCCACCGCCATGACCATCACCCATGACATGAGCTCCGTGCGCGCCATCGCCGACACCATCGCCATGCTCCATGACGGGGTGATCCAATGGAGCGGCCCGGTCGCGCAGCTCGACAGCTCGGGTGATCCCTACCTTGACCAGTTCATCCATGGCCGCGCCGAAGGGCCCATCGAAGCCCTGCGCTGAATGGAACAGGGCAACGAAGAGACACTTTCAAGCGCCATGGAAGGCATGGGCCTAGTCAGTGCATCGCCCTTATCAGCCGAGGTCTAAGCTTTTTTGGCCTTTCTGGCATTGCTCTATGCGGTTCCAATGCTCATCGCTCTTGCGCTTACCTACCGTCTCGTCAAAAAGCAGACCCAAACCTACGTCTACGTCGGCCTTCTTGCGGCGCTCCTCTGGACAGTATGGACACTGACCGACCCTTTCGGTGTGCAAACTTCGACTTTGCTCCGCCAAAACAGCCTGCTTGTATCAGCCCTACTCTATCTGAGCGCGCTGATTGACTGGAGCCGCAGCCTCTTAAAATCTCGCCTGACCGTCTTCGACTGGCTGACAACTTGCGTATTCTGCCTTTGTCTTGTTTCCTTGGCTGCTTTTTTCTGGTTAAATTGAACAGATTGAAGGACCAACAAGCAGCCATGACTTGTCCGCTTGTCATACGTTCGGCCCGCTAATTGTGCGGCGGCGATGATCCCTTCCCCGCCGTCACGGAGGCCGCAGGCATGAGCCTGACCGAGATACTCAAACTCGCCGCCGCGCTCGCAGCCCCGCTCCAAGGCCAGAGGTCGCTTTCCCTCTCCACGCGCCCCGCTCTGTCTCTTATACACATCT
>JAHBAN010000229.1 GCA_018500075.1 Flavobacteriia bacterium
AGATGTGTATAAGAGACAGGGGGGCAAAGCCCCCTCGCTTCGGTCGGGTTTTCGCTGTGCGAAAATCCGATCCTGAAGTTTGGCCTAAAGCCCGGCCTCGACAATCGCTTTCGCCAACAGCGGCACAGTCTCGCGGTTCAATCCGGCAATATTCATCCGGCTGTCAGGGATCATATAAATCCCGTTCTTTTCGCGCATCCGTTCCACCATCTCGGCACTTGTGCCCAAAAGCGAAAACATCCCGCGATGCTCGCGCAAAAAGTTGAAACGGTCCGAATTCGTCAGCCGCGCCAGCTCGCCCGCAAGCTGCTCGCGCAGCCCGAGCATTCCAAGCCGCACCTCTTCCAGCTCGGCCATCCAATCGGCGCGCAGCGCCTCATCGGTCAAAATCATACTCACCAGCCGCGCGCCGTGATCGGGCGGAAAGCTGTAGTTCTGACGGTTGAGAAAGGCGAGGTTCTCCTGCGTCAGCGGCGTCTTGGCGGCGTCTTGGGAAACACACATCAAAAGCCCGGTGCGCTCGCGGTAAATCCCGAAGTTCTTGGAGCAGCTCGCCGCAATCAGACATTCCGGCACGCTTGAAGCCACAAGCCGCGTGGCCGCCGCGTCTTCCTCCAGCCCGTCGCCAAAGCCCTGATAGGCAATATCCACCATCGGGATCGCGCCCTTGGCATTCATCACATCAATCACCTGCTGAAACTGCTCAAGCGTCAGGTTCGCGCCCGTCGGGTTGTGGCAACAGCCATGCAACAGCACAACATCGCCGGCGCGCAGCCCCTCAAGATCCGCCAGCATCCCGTCAAAATCGACACTCCGGCTCGCCGCATCAAAGTAGCGATAGGGCACAGACTCCAGCCCGACATACTCCAGAATGCTGATGTGGTTCGGCCAGGTCGGATTGCTCACAAAAACCCGCGCCTCGGGCGTGGCCATGCGGATCATCTCAAACGCCTGCCGCACAGCGCCGGTGCCGCCCGGTGTCGCCGCCGCGCCAATATGGTCGCGCGCCACAGTGTCGCCCAGCACCAGCTTGATCATACTGTCCGCAAAAGCCGGATCGCCAACAAGCCCGACATAGGCCTTGGTCTCCTGCTCTTCCCAGAGCTTGTGCTCGGCCGCCTTGATCGCGCGCATCACAGGCGTCACGCCCAGCGCGTTCTTATAAACCCCGACCCCGAGATCGATCTTATCAGGTCGCGGATCGGCTCTATACTTGCCCATCACCTGCATAATCTTGTCCACAGGCTGGGTCTTCAAATTCGCAAACATCAGGCGTCTCCCGTTGCAACAGGCAGCGTTCCAAACGCGCCCCACTCGGCCCAAGAGCCGTCATATACCGCATGATCGGTCTTGCCGATCCGCTCCAAAGCCAGCGACAGGACCGCCGCCGTAATCCCCGATCCGCAGGTGGTGATCACAGGCTTGCCAAGGTCCACCCCGGCGCCCTCGAATTCCGCGCGCAGCGCCTCTGGCGCCTTGAGCGTGCCCGCCTCGGTCAGAAGCTCGCCAAACGGCACATTCTTGGAGTTCGGAATATGCCCGCCGCGCAGACCGGCGCGTGGCTCAGGCTCGCGCCCCGCAAAGCGCCCGCGCGAGCGCGCATCCACAATCTCGTAATCGCCGAGCTTGGCCGCCGAAGAAACCTGCGTGACATCTTTCACAAGATGGTTCTGAACCCGCACAGTCATATGCCGGTCGCGCACAATCGGCGCGAGATCTTCGGTCTTGCGCCCCTCAGCAACCCATTTGGGCAGGCCGCCATCCAGCACAGCAACATTCTCCTGCCCCATCAGCTTGAAAAGCCACCAGACCCGCGGCGCCGAGCTGATCCCGATCTGGTCATAAACAACAACCTGATGCCCGTCGCCCACGCCCATCGCCCGCAAACGGCTCATGAATTTCTCGACAGGCGGCGCCATATGCGGCAGCTCCGAGCGATGATCTGAGATGTCATCAATATCAAAAAACCGCGCGCCCGGAATATGCGCCGCAGTATAGCCGGCCACAGCGTCAAGCTCGACCTGTGGCAAAACCCATGTTGCGTCCAAAACCCTCAAATCGGGGTTCTTCAAATGTGCAGCAAGCCACTCTGTGCTCACCAAGGTCTTGGGATCATCTTGCGCCATCATCGCCCTCATCATACGTCTGTCAAACCTCTAGCGCGCAAGGCCCAAAGGAGCAAGGCCGCGCACAGTCTCCTGCGCCCGGCCCCGTCTCAAGTCTCTCGGATGTGCCTATTTGCCAATCATCTTGCGCAGAAAGCCGACAAGCGCGAGCACAACGCCGCCGCCCACACCGCCGCCAGCCACTTGGCCAATGATCGCGCCAATATCAAGGCCCGCCGCCTCGCCAGCCATCCCCGCCATATCCGGCGCGCCGATCATCCCGAGAAGCGAGCCGCCAATGCCACCCCCGACAATGCCGGAGATCGAGTTGATCAGCGGTCCTTGATTGAGGCTTTTCAAAACCCCGCCCGCAACATTGCCGCCCACTGCGCCTGAAATCAGGCCAATAATCAGTTCCATAGTGTCACCCCTCCCAAGGGAATACTCGTTACCCACAGGCCACAATGGCCTGTTCACGCAAGCTCACCCTATGTCAGGTCGGTGATTTTTCAGAATGGGAAATACCACAGCGCTTTCCCATGCGCCCCGCGCCCTTCTGGTCGCCGCTAGTCGCCGTGCCGCAAAAGACGCTGCTTCTGGCGGCTCCAGTCGCGCTTGGCGTCGGTGGCGCGCTTGTCGTGGTTCTTTTTGCCCTTGGCGATCCCGATCTTGAGCTTCACCATGCCGCGATGGTTGAAATACATCACCAGCGGCACAAGGGTCATGCCCTTGCGGTTGGTCGCGCTCCAAAGATTGGAAAGCTCTTTGCGCGAGACAAGAAGTTTGCGGCGGCGGCGCTCTTCATGCTTGAATTGCCGCGCCTGTTTGTAAGGCGCGATATAGCCGTTCACGAGCCAAAGCTCGCCGTCTTCCACCGTCGCATAACTTTCGGCAATATTGGAGCCGCCCTCGCGGAGCGACTTCACTTCCGACCCCTCAAGCATGATCCCGCACTCCAGATCATCCTCGATCGCGTAATCATACCGCGCCCGCCGGTTCTCGGCGATCACCTTGTAGTTCGGGTCTGATTTTGTCTTACCTTGTGCCATGCCTGCCAGATAATCACGCCAGCCCTGAAAGTCGAGAGCGCTCGTCGCCTCAACACGCGCACAGCCCGTAGGGTGCGCAATCTCTGCGCACCGTTACCAAACGGTTAATATTTTTTTTCAAAGGTTAATGCCGGCCCAAAGCAGAGTCAGCCGGTGCACGCATTGTGCACGGGTTGTGCACGCATATCACCCCCC
>JAHBAN010000260.1 GCA_018500075.1 Flavobacteriia bacterium
GAATAAAGCGGTCATAACGAGCCTCACGCCGAAAAAGACAAGAGCAAAAAACAAAGGACGGATCATGAGAGATTTCGTTGACGGCACGGCCTTCAATAATGAGCAAGGCAACCGTGCGCGTAAACTATTTGCAGCCGTGGTACTGGCTGCCCTCGACGATGCTATCGCCGATGACAAGAAATATGGCAACGGCCCCGAGCAAATTGCGCGCTGGGCCCGCTCGCGCGATGGCCGTGAAGTGCTGTCTTGCGCCGGGATTGACCCGAACGAACGCGTTGTAACGGGTTTGATGGACTTTGTGTCCAAAGGGGTTCGCACCTCTGTTGCGCTGTCGCGCGAAGAAAGCGAGCGCCGGAACGCTGCTGCACAGGCCGAAGCCGCCTGATCGCTCCGTTCTTTTTTGCAAAATCGGCCCTCCCTCGGGGGCCTTTTTTGTGTCTGGCATATGGAAACCGCAGATGACCAAAGCAGTGATGATACAGGGCACCGGCTCTGATGTGGGCAAGTCTCTTCTGGTGGCAGGGCTGTGCCGCGCGGCGGCCAACCGTGGCCTCAGCGTTGCGCCGTTCAAGCCGCAGAATATGTCAAACAATGCCGCCGTGACGGACGACGGCGGCGAGATCGGCCGGGCGCAGGCGCTTCAGGCGCTGGCCTGTCGTCTTCTGCCCCACACCGATATGAACCCTGTGCTGCTCAAGCCCGAGAGCGAGACCGGCGCGCAAGTGATTGTGCAGGGCAAACGCGTGGGAACGCAGGCGGCGCGCGACTTTGGCAAGAAAAAGCAGAGCCTGATCGGCCCTGTGATGGAGAGCTTTGAGCGCCTCAAAGCGCAGTATGATCTGGTGATTGTCGAGGGCGCGGGCAGCCCTGCCGAAATCAATCTGCGCGCAGGCGATATTGCCAATATGGGCTTTGCCGAGGTGGCGAACGTGCCTGTGATTTTGGCGGGAGACATCAACAAGGGCGGGGTGATTGCGCAGATCGTGGGCACGCAGGCTGTTTTGCCGCCCGAGGACGCGGCCCATATCAAAGCCTTTGTGATCAACAAGTTTCGTGGTGATGTGCGGCTGTTTGACAACGGGCTGAAGGCCACCGAGGCGTTTACCGGCTGGCCGTCTATGGGCGTTGTGCCGTGGTTTTTTGAGGCTTGCCGCCTGCCGGCAGAAGACGCGCCAGAACTCGGGCTGGGCGGCGACGGCGCGCTCAAGATTGCGGTGCCGCTTCTGTCGCGGATTGCCAATTTTGACGATTTTGACCCGCTGGCCAGCGAGCCTGATGTGAGCCTTGTGATGGTTCCACCCGGACAGCCCCTGCCCGCGGATGCAAGGCTTGTGATTTTGCCGGGGAGCAAATCCACGATTGCCGACCTCGCCTTTTTGCGCGCGCAGGGCTGGGATATTGATCTTGCGGCGCATATCCGCCGCGGTGGGCACGTTTTGGGCATTTGCGGGGGCTACCAGATGCTCGGGCGCGAGATTGCCGATCCGGAGGGGCTGGAAGGCACAGCCAGCGCTGTCGCGGGCCTCGGGCTTCTGGATGTGGCGACTGTGATGCACCCTGAAAAGCGGGTGCAGCTGACGCAGGCCGCCGACAGGGCCACGGGCGCGCCGATCAGCGGCTATGAAATCCACCTCGGGCAGACGCGCGGCGCAGATTGTGCGCGCGGCTGGCTGACGGTGGAGGGCGCAGCGCATGGCGCAGCAAGCGCCAACGGGCGGATCAAGGGCTGTTATTTGCATGGGCTGTTTCGCTCCGACAGCTACCGCGCGGCCTTTTTGCAGAGCTATGACGCCAGCTCGAAGCTGAGCTATGATGCGGATGTGGACGCTGTTCTGGACGCGCTGGCGGCACATCTGGAAACGCATCTTGATATAGATAAAATTTTAGAGATTGCCGCGCAGGGCTGAGTCAGTCGAACTCTTGGGCCATTAACGCGCGGTGAATTTCGCGGCGCACAAGTTTGCGCACATTGCGGGTGATCCGCTCGCCCAGAGCGCCTTGCAGCTCTTGACGCACGATTTCTGCCACCATCTCACGCAGCGCCTCTTCGTCGATCAGCGTCTCCTCGCCGGCAAGGTAATCATAGGCCGCCTGCGCAGCGCTGTCCTGTGAGGCGGCGTCTGTGGGGGCCTCTGTCGGATGATCTTCGGTGTGGTCTGTGGCGTGCTCTGTGGCCTGCTTTATGGCCTGCTCAGTCAGGTCTTCGGCCAGATCTTCGGCTTCGGTTTCGCCCGCCTCGTCGACTTGCGAAAAATATGTCGCCGCCTCAGGCTCCAACGCGCCGCTGTCGTGATCTTCCCATGGCAGGGCCTCTGCGCTGTCGCTGTCGCTGTCGTCGTGGCTCTCGTCTTCGTCCCAGCTTTCATCCTGTGTGGAAACCGCGGCCTCAAGCTGCTCTATGCGGCGCTTGAGGCTGTCGTTTTCGGCGGCAGGCGTATCACCCTCAGAGACAGGGCCAGCATCGGGCGCATCATCAGATGCGGCATCCGGCGCAACAGTGGTCTCAGGCTCTTGCGGTGGGTCTGACGGGGCCTCGGCTGGCGCGGTCTGCGCCTCTGGCTCTTGCGGCGCGGCCTCTTCCTCGGGTTGGGCGGCGCCTGTCTCGGCGATCCGCAGCGCCGGTGTGAGCACCAGTTTGTCCATGCCGGCGGCGGCCTGCGGCGCGGGCGCTGGCGCGGGGCGCTCTGCCTTTGTCTCTGCCTCTGTCTTTGGGGTTGCTTCGGCGCGCGGGGCCGGCTGCTGCGCCTCGGCGCTTGAGCGGCTGGCTGACCCGCCGCTTTCGGAAACCAGCCGACGGATCGACGATAACACGTCTTCTATTTCCACGTTCGTGACGGGATCTGACATAACTTTATACCACTCTTGCCTCGCTCTGATAGTAACGCGCGGCCGGGATTCTCACAACAGATATGAACGATTTTACTCTTTACCGAGTGATTTCAGCACGCGATCGAGCTTCTGCCCCTGCTGGGATGTGTTGGTCGGCGCCGATTTGACCAGATTGTAATAGGCCGCAGGATCATAGCTTGGCACGTTGAGATTGAGTTTCTCTGCGGTGAGAAGCCCCATGGTTGAGAGCAGGAAATACCCTGCGCGCAGCTCGTCGATCTGGGCCGACAAAAGGCTTGTGCGGGCGTCCAGAAGCTCTTGCTCGGCATCCAGCACATCCAGCGTTGTGCGCGCGCCAAGGGTGGCTTCTTCGCGCACACCCCGGAAGGCCACTTCGGCGGCGCTCACTTGCTCTGTGCTGGCGGCAGATGTCGCGCGCGCGACACCAAGCTGCGCCCAGGCTGTGCCAACCGTCTGCGCGATCTGGAGCTGTGCCACGTGAAGATCGGCACGCACCGCGTCCCGCTGGGAGCGGGCTTTGCGCTCCAGCGCGCTCAGGCGGCCGCCTTGATAGATCGGTGCGCTGGCTGTGACCCCCAAGCTCGCACTGTCGCTTCCGTTTCTGGAATCGACCACATCCGCAACGCTGATGCTGCTGGTGAGTTTGAGCTTCGGCTTTTTGGCCGCCTGGGCCACGAGAATACCGGCTTCGGCGGCGCTCACCTGATGCTGAACACGCTTCAGATCGGGGTGGGCGCGCATGGCCTGCGCCTTGGCGCTGTCGAGCGTTTTGGCGGGAGATCTGATCGCTTTGGGCGCGCTCAGATTGCTTGGCGCGCGGCCAACAACCGCACGGTAACTTTCCACACCGCGGGCCAGATCGCCTTCGGCGGCGGCCAGCTGTGCACGGGTCGCTGCGAGGCGGGCCTCGGCAATCGCAACATCTGTCCGGGTGACTTCGCCCACTTCGAACCGGTCACGCGCGGCGCGCAGCTCCTCGGAGATCACGCGCAGGTTGTTTTTGCGCAGGCGGACGAACTCTGTCGCGCGGCGCACATTAAGATAGGCATCGACCGCAGACATCAGAACCTGCTGCTCGACAGACACGAGGGTTTCGCGTGTGGCGAGGACGGTTTCTTTGGCAATATCAAGGCCCAGACGGTTTGCGCCGCCGTCATAGAGCATCAGCTCGGCGGCCAGACCCACTGTGGTAGACACAGACTCGCTGACGGTGCCCAATGTCGCACTGTCCACATAGCCATAGGCGACAGAGCTGCTCCAGCCGATGATCGGGCGCAGGGCCGACATCGCCACCGCGACATCCTCATCCGCCGCGCGCAAGACGGCGCGGTTTTTCTCGATCAGGCCGCTGTTTTTATAGGCCCCGACAAGGGCATCCGCGAGCGTCTCGGCCCCGGCGGTTTGCGCTCCTGCCGTCAGACCCGCCATAAGGGCCGAGGCCGCAACCACTCCACGCAACGCTTTTTTCACTATTCCAAGCCGCATCGGGCGCACTCCACGTTATTGCTTGATCCGTCCAGTGACGGCCTAGAGGCTAAAGGCCTCTTCCTGTTCAAAACCTTTCATCACGGGCGCGCCCGCGTTGAAGGCAAATTGCCAGTTCATCTGGCCATTGACCTTAAGACCGATACGCACGGTCCCGAGATTTCGGTCGGCAAAAATAGCCGCCATACGGCCACCCTCTTTGAGCTGGTCCGTGATCGCTTGCGGCACAACCTCGACCGCGCCTTGCAGCGTGATCACGTCATAGGGGCCATGCTGGGGCGCGCCTGCGGCGATTGGTCCCTGCTCGACCACCGCATTGACAAGGCCGATTTCGGCCAGAAGCGCCTCGGCATCAGCGGCCAGCGCCTCGTTTTCCTCAACCGCAATCACGGCCTGCGCCATCTGCGCAATCACCGCTGTCGAATAGCCCATGCCTGCGCCCAGATCGAGAACAAGCTCGTCTGATGTGATGTCCAGCGCATCCAGCATCTTGGCCAATGTACGCGGCTCCAGAAGCACACGATCTTTGGAAACCATAAGGTTTTCGCCAAGATACGCCGCTTCCCGCAGGGCCTGCGGCACGAATTTCTCGCGCTCCACACTCAGCAAGGCTTCGATAATCGGATATTTGGTGACATCGGAAGGACGCACCTGATTGTCCACCATCATACGGCGTCTGTCGGCAAAATTTGTCATAAGTGAACCCGTTCGTTCAGAATCTCTGACGTGGTTCTGACACATTCCCTGCGCCCCTTCAATCCAAAGCCGCACGTCGCCCCTTGCGCGGGGGGGGCGAATGGGCTAATCCGCGTCACGAACCACAGGCGGCGAGTTGGCGGAGTGGTTACGCAGCGGATTGCAAATCCGTGTACACCGGTTCGATTCCGGTACTCGCCTCCA
>JAHBAN010000193.1 GCA_018500075.1 Flavobacteriia bacterium
CGCGGCTTCTTTGACAAAATTCTGCACCAGAAAATTGGCCTTCAGCCCGCGAAAGGCATCAATAACTGATTCTGCCGCCTTTTTGGTTTCTGCCAGAACAACGCCCTTGCCCTGTGTGCTTTCCAACAGCTTCACAATCAGAGGCGCTGTGCCGACAAGCCCGACAATCGAATTGGTGTCCTTGGGGCTGGCGGCAAAGGCGGTGTTGGGCATCCCGATCTTGTGGCGCGCCATCAGCTGATGGGCGTGAAGCTTGTCACGGCTCGCCGTGATCCCGCCCGAGGAGTTGACACAAAACGTCCCGATGGTTTCGAACTGGCGCACCACGGCTGTGCCGTAAGAGGTGATCGAGGCGCCGATCCGCGGGATCACCGCGTCATAGCGCGCGAGTCGCTTGCCGTCATAATGCACCTCGGGGGCCAGCGCATTGAGCGCCATATAACAGCGCGTGGTGTCGATCACTTCCACAACATGGCCCCGCTTCTCGCCTTCCTGAACAAGACGGCGGGTCGAGTAATTGTCCTCGCGGCTCAAAACAGCCACACGCAGCGCCCGCTCGGGTGCTGCCTCCCGCACCCGCTTGGAGTGATAGACATCATAGCTCAGCTCGGGCTGCAAAAACCGCTCTGTCGCCACAATGCTGATGTGATCCTTGAGCGCCTGCCGCCCGAGCAACATCCGGTTGCTCATGGTGGCGCGGTTGCTCAGGGTGATCTCGATCGGCCAGCGGTGGCCGTTCACCAGCAGGTTGGTTTCGATCACATAGCGGTTTTCGCTTTCCCCGTTGGAGGAGGTGACTTCGCGGCGGTCTTTGATCTCGGCTGAGCAGGCAAAGACAATATCCTCACGCCCCGGCACAGGATGCACCATAAAGCGCACCTTGGGCTTGGCAGAGGCCCCGAAGACCTCGATGTCATAGGCATGAAGCGCCGAGGTCTTGGCCCCGGTGTCGACCTTGGCCTGAATGGCGGGCAAGCCGAGCTGGGGCAAAGCCACCCACTCCTCCCAGCCAAACGACAAAATAGAACCACTCTTCTCAAGACTCATGCGCTGCAATCCAATGTTTGAAAACGGCTGGTGCCGAGCCTACCGCAATCAGGCTCAAAGACCAACGCGCCGCCTTTCGCATAGTTTCTCGCACAGGGCCAGCCCTTAAGTGCATCGGCTTCTCTCTTGGCAATCGGCTTTATTTGCGCCAAGAGACAGAGCTATGACACAAGCATTCTCCTTCTCCCTCGCGGCGACCTCGGGCAAAGCCCGCACCGGCACAATCAGCACCCCGAGGGGCGACATCCGCACACCTGCTTTCATGCCGGTCGGAACCGCCGCCACCGTCAAGGCGATGATGCCCGAAAGCGTGCGCGCCACAGGGGCCGATATCCTCCTTGGCAACACCTATCATCTGATGCTGCGCCCCACCGCCGAGCGCATCGCCGCTCTGGGCGGTTTGCACAAATTCATGAACTGGGAGCGTCCGATTCTCACCGATTCGGGCGGCTTTCAGGTCATGTCTCTTGCGGACCTGCGCAAGCTTACCGAAGAGGGCGTTGCCTTCAAATCCCATATCGACGGCTCGCGCCATATGCTTTCTCCCGAACGCAGCATGGAAATCCAGCGCCTGCTCGGCTCCGATATTGTCATGTGTTTTGACGAATGCCCCGCCCTGCCCGCCACGCGGGATGACATTGCCAAATCCATGGAGCTGTCCATGCGTTGGGCGCGCCGCTCGCGCGATGCCTTTGGCGCGCGCCCCGGCTATGCACTCTTCGGCATCCAGCAAGGCGGTCTCGAAGAAGACCTGCGCAAAGCCTCCGCCGAGGCCCTGCAAGAGATCGGCTTTGAGGGCTATGCGGTTGGCGGCCTCGCGGTGGGCGAGGGGCAGGAGGCCATGTTCGGCTGCCTTGAGTTCGCCCCCGACCAGCTCCCGACAGACAAGCCGCGCTACCTTATGGGCGTGGGCAAGCCCGACGATATCGTCGGCGCGGTCGCGCGCGGTATTGATATGATGGATTGCGTCCTGCCCTCCCGCTCGGGCCGCACCGGGCAGGTCTTTACCCGCCTCGGCGTGCTCAACATCAAAAACGCCCGTCACCAGAACGACCCGCGCCCGCTTGATGAAAACTGCAGCTGCCCGGCCTGCAAAAACTACAGCCGCGCCTATCTGCACCATGTGTTCCGCTCACAAGAGATCATCTCGTCCATGCTGCTCACATGGCACAACCTGCAGTATTATCAGGACCTCATGGCCGGGATGCGCGCCGCCATCGCCCAAGACCGCTTCGCCGCCTTCGAGCGCGACTTCCACAGCACCCGCGCCCAAGGCGATATCGACCCGCTCTGACCGCCGCCCCCCCTTTTTCTTTCCCGAAATATCCCGGGGGGAGTTCATAAGCCCTTTGGCTTATGAACCGGGGGGCTGCCCCCCCGAGCGTGGCCTGCGGTCTGGGGGCAGGGTCAAAAGAGTGTCGAACCTCACGCCAAAATCGCGTAGTCTTGGCGCTGTGATGGCCCTGAGCGGCCACAGAAGGCCGCAAGAGGCTACAGGAGGCACCAAAGCATGATCAGAAAAGCTGTGGTTTTTATCGTCGGGCTTTGTGTGGCCTTTGCCGTGGTTCTCAGCTTGGGCGATCTGCTCGGCTTTGAGGCTTGGGCGCGGTTTGATGCGCTGGGTCTTTCGGCCTTGCCGGTCGGGGTCGGGCTGATCCTGTTTTCTGCGGTTGGCGGGCTGGCCTATCTTCTGGACAGGCGCCGCGATGAATGAGCGGGCAAAGCTCTGGTCGCGCAGCTTTTGCGCGCCTATGCTGTGGGCAGGCTAGGGTCAGGCTAGGGCGGGCGCCGCGTCAGGGCAGGGAGATAGGATGCAGTTTATTCGGTTTGCTGTGGTTGGGTTTGGCCTGCTGACAGGTCTTTATTGGCTTGTTTCGATCTATTCGCGCTCTGTCAGGCGGGAGCGGCTTGAGGACGCTTGGGAGGCGCTTGAGAAGGCCGAACAGGCGCAGACTTCGCGTGACAGATTTGTGATGGAGGGGCTGGAGCGCTACCAGAACGGCTTTCGCAGGAAGTTGATTCTGCTGGTTTATGTGATACCCACCCTTGCGGTGGCTGTGCTGATTTATGTGATCAACTGAGAGGATGCGCGATGCGCAATGTGAGACGGGTAATACGCGGGGTCTTGTTTGTGCTGGTTGGGCTGTATTTCCATTACACGCTGCCCCAGCATGATATTGCCAAGGTGACAGGCATATCGGACCGGTTGGAGCGGCTGTCCTGGATCCAGCGGCCGTTTTACAATCAGGGAGATTTGGGCGCCGATCAGAGCGAGATGCGTGATTTGCGGCTGATCAACACGGTGCGGGTCAACACATGGTTTTTCGGGCTTTGGCGCGGTGGCGAGGAGGTTATGGTCTATCGCAACGAGGATACCGGCGTCTATCCGCCCTATTTCAAGTTTGACAGTTCCGATCTGGAGGCCGAAGCCGCCGCGCTGGCGGGCAAGGAGCAGTGGGTGTCGATCACCCATTATGGCTGGCGGCTGCGGTTTTTGTCGATCTATCCCAATGCGGTCACGATCCGCCCGGTCAGCGGGCCGGACCATCGGCCATTTCCGTGGTTTAACGTGATTTTCTTTGTCTGTCTGATGCTCGGGTTTTTCTTTGCGCGGGCCATGTGGCGGCAGTTTTTGGAGCGCACGGTCGATCCGACGCTTGATGCTCTGGAAGACGGCTTTGATGCGCGCAAGAGCCGCTTGCAGAAGTGGCTTGACGGCTGGCGC
>JAHBAN010000047.1 GCA_018500075.1 Flavobacteriia bacterium
AGATGTGTATAAGAGACAGCAGGTGTTCTGTGCGCGGGCGGGCTTTGGGGCGTTGTTCCGGGCGCGCTGGCGCGGTGGAACAAAAGACCAAAGGCGCGCCCCGATACGGGACGCGCGTTTTTATTTTAAGCTTTGGGCTTTGGTGCGGCTCAGCGGCCCCGGATCCGGGGGTCAAGCGCGTCGCGCAGCCCGTCGCCGAGGAAGTTTACGGCGAGGACGGTCAGCGAGATCGCAACCCCCGGCAGCACGACCCGCTCGGGGTATTCTGTCATGCGCGGCACAGAATCCGCGAGCATTTTGCCCCATGTCGGGAAATCGGAGGGGAAGCCGACCCCGAGAAAGGAGAGCGAGCTTTCCGTGATGATGGCGGTGGCGAGGCCGAAGGTGGCCGAGACCACGATCGGGGAGACCACATTGGGCAAAAGGTGGCGGGTGATGATGCCGCGCGAGGTTGTGCCCGAGGCGCGGGCGGCGAGGACAAACTCGCGCTCTTTCAGCGCCAGAACATCGCCCCGCACGATCCGCGCGGTGTGCATCCACGAGGTGATCCCGATCACCCCGACAATGAGAATAAACATCCCGCCTTCGGGGCCAAAGTTCGCGCGCAGCGGCTGGCGGAAGAGTGTCACCGCCACCAGCAGAAGCGGCAGGATCGGCAGGGAGAGAAAGAGATCGGTCAGGCGCATCAGCGGGCCGTCGAATTTCTTGAAATACCCGGCCATGACGCCGATCATCGCGCCGAGAAACAGCGAGAGCAGCATGGCGGCCCAGCCCACGGCCATCGAGGTGCGCCCGCCTGCGAGCATATTGGCGAGACCGTCGCGGCCAAGTTGATCGGTGCCGAAGGGGTGGTTCCAGCCGGTTTTGGCCTCAGAATCCCAGAGGGCGGTATAGATCGGGCGGTAATCTTTGGCGCGGATGTCGAGTTTGCCCGGATCAACCTGCCAGATCAGCGAGCCAAAGAGCACGGCCAATGTGATGAACAGCAAAAAGCTGCCGCCGATCATGGCGCCTTTGTGCTGGCGGAACTGTAGCCAGACTTCGCCCCATTGGGAGCGGTGCGGCTTGAGCGGTGCGTTGTCCTGAAGCGCCTCGATGGCTTGGATTTGGTCAGTCATAGCGGATCCTCGGATCAAGCACGCCATAGAGCACATCGGCAATGATATTTGCCATGACAATCAGAAAGGCGAAGATAAAGGTGAGTGTCATAACCATGGGCATATCGGAGGCAAAGAGCGCCCCGATCAGAGCGTCGCCGATGCCGTTCACTTTGAAGACCCGCTCGGTGATGATCGAGCCGCCGAAGATGCCGGGGATGGCGAGGGCGATCACTGTGACCACTGCGATCATCGAGTTGCGCAGCACATGAACGAGCAGCACGACGCGCTCCGGCAGGCCCTTGGCGCGGGCGGTGCGCACATAATCCTGCTTGAGGTTGTCCAGCATCGAGGCGCGCATGAAGCGGCTGATCTGGGCTGTGACCTGAAGCGCAAGGACCATAACGGGCATGATCATCTGTTTGAGTTGATAGACGAAGCTGTCCCAGTCGTTGACCACATGGGTTGTGTCATAGATCGAGGGGAACCAGCCGAGATAGACCGAAAAGATCACGATCAGCAGCGGGCCTGTGAAGAAGGGCGGCACGGAAAAGCCGATCATTGTGATGAATGTGCCGGCCTGGTCAAAGGCGGAGTATTGTTTGTAGGCCGAGTAAATGCCGATCGGAATGGCGATCAGGAAGGCGACCACATAGGCGAGGCCGACGACCCAGAGCGTCTGGGGCATCCGCTGGATGATGATGTCCATCACGGGGGAGCGGGTCTGCCAGCTGATGACGCGCAGATCGCAGGGGCCGTCAACAGAAGGGCCGCAGGCTGTGTAGAGATCGGTGTCGGGGAGCCAGCCGAGCAGCGCGCTGTGATTGGTGAGCCAGTCGATCAGCACCATCGGCTCGATCCAGAACATCTGCACCAGCCATTTCCAGAACTGGATATACCAGGGCGCGCCGAGGCCGAGGGCTTCGCGCATCTTCTGTTTGACTTCGGGGGGCACTGTGAGGGGCACCTGTGCCATAGGGTCGCCGGGGGCGAGCTGGAGCAGCAGGAAAATAATCAGAGCGATAAACAAAAGCACCGGAACGGAGAGAAGGAGCCGGCGTAGCGTATAGGTCAGCATGAAGCGGGGCCTTGGTTTATGGGTCTGGACGAAAGAGGCGAAAGAGGTGGGCGCCCCGCAACTGCGGAGCGCCCGAGTAGCACAGGGCTATCAGTCGATGCGATACCACTCGGCGGCATCCCACAGCTCGGAATCCCACACGTTGAGGACGTGGCCGCCCAAGCTATTGGCTTGGCCCGAGACACGACCACGGTGCACAAGGCCCACGATGGTGTGGCTGTCTTTGGTCAGCATATCGTTCATCTTCTTGGCGATTTCGCCGCGCTTGGCGATGTCGCCGGTGCGACCGAGTTCGTCGATCAGAGCGTCATAGGCCGGATCGCAGAAGCGGTTGATGTTTTCACCCTGCCACTGGCTTGAGGGCTTAGGCTCGCCGCCACACCGGTAGGCCGCAAGATATTGCTGCGGGTCTGTGCCGTTGAAGGTGTTGGCATACATCTCGATGTCGGCATAGAACTTCTGGAAAGTGTCGGGCGAACCGGGGTCGCCACCGAAGAAGACCGAGGCGTCAAGGTTGCGCAGCTCTGTTTCCACGCCGATTTCTTCCCACCACTGTTTGATCAGAGCTTGGAAGTCCTGACGCACGGCGTTGGTTGATGTTTGATAGAGCAGCGAGAGTTTCTTGCCGTCCTTGTCGCGCACGCCGTCGCCGTCTGTGTCTGTCCAGCCGGCCTCCTCAAGCAGGGCTTTGGCTCGGTCCATATCCTGCGTCAGGCAGAAGGTGTTCATCGATGCGTAGTTTGCAGGCGATGGCACGAGATCACAGGTCGGTTTGCCCGCTTTGCCATAGCCGACTTCAACGAGCAGCTCGCGGTCAATCGAGATCGACAGCGCTTCGCGCACCCGGATGTCGGAGAGGATCGGGTGAGGATGGGCAACCGTCGAGCGCTCGCCTTCGGGAAGGTCGGGCGAGGGGTCTGTCATGTTCATTTCGAGACGTTCCACCAGCGGGCCGAAGCCTGTCACGGCTTTGCCTTTGCCGCCTTCTTCGAACTTGGCGATCACGTCGGGCGCGAGCTGCAGGTTCCAAGCGTAGTCCATTTCGCCGGTTTCAAACACCGCGCGGGCCGAGGCCACCGCATCGCCGCCGCCTTTGAGAACCATTTTGGCAAACTTGGGCTTGTCGGCGTCCCGGTAGTTCGGGTTGGCCGACAGCGTGATCACGTCATTGGGCTTGAATTCGTCTACCACGAATGCGCCTGTGCCGATCGGGTTGAAGTTTGCTTCGGTGCATTCGGGCGCTTTGGCGCCTGTGCAATCGGCAAACTGCGCCGCCTGGATCACCGGCGACTGGCCGCCCACGAGCGGGCCATAGGGGTTTGGCTTGGGTTCGTTGAAGGTGATGACAAGGGTCATGTCATCGGGTGTTTCGATGCTTTTCACGCCATCAAAGAACGCCGCCTGGGCGCAGCCGCCCTCGGGGTTCATACAATATTCGGCGGTGAACTTGGCGTCATTGGAGGTTACGGGGGTGCCGTCTGACCAGAGGATTCCGGGACGGATTTTCCATGTGATCGAGGTGAGATCCGCGCTCACGCCGCCATTGGCGACTGTTGGCACTTCGGCGGCCACGAAGGGCACAAGCGCGCCGTTTTCGTCATAGCGCGCGAGGGGTTCGATCACCAGTGAGGCGGCTTCGACATCTTTTGTGCCGCCGGACAGATAGGGGTTCATGATCGATGGCGCCTGCCAGTAGATCACGTTGACTTGGCCGTCAGAGCCGCGCTCGGCCATGGCCGCGGGGGCCATCACAAAGGCTGCTGCTGCACCGAGCAGAAGGGTTTTGACTTTCATTTTTCTCTCCATGTTGGACGCGGCTTGCGCAGCGCCGGATCTTTGACCGCGCTTTTTGCGGTTTTGTCGGGGCGGGGGGCCTGACAATCGACCTCAGCCAGTTGATCTGACTGTGCCCCGCAATGCAGACCATACGAAACAGAGATTCGCAAAATTGCAAGTCCTTTGACGGGCCGGCGACGGGCCGGTGGGGTAAACCTTGCGGAACTGTCCAAGGGCGGCTTGCAGGGTTTGACAGTGCGACCATCTGCTCTGTAGCGTGGGCCAATCTGCTTTGAAGGAATCTCTCTCTGATGCTTGATCACCCCCTTGCGACCATCGAAAATCTGCGCGTTGAATTTCAGACCAAAGACGGCCCGGTTGTCGGGGTGGAGGATGTTTCTTTTGAAATCCGCGCCGGCGAAACGGTTTGTATTGTTGGGGAATCCGGCTCGGGCAAGTCTGTGTCCTCGCTCTCGCTGATGCGGCTGATCGAATATGGCGGGGGCGATATCGCGGCGGGCAAACTGCTGTTTGATCGTGGCAACGGCTCAGAGATTGATCTGGCCCAGAGCGACCAGAGCCTGATGCGCACGATTCGCGGCAATGAGATCGGTATGATCTTTCAGGAGCCGATGACGGCGCTCAACCCGGTCTTTACCGTGGGCCGCCAGCTCACCGAGGGTTTGCGGATGCACAAGGGGCTGAGCAAGGCCGAGGCCGAGGCGCGGGCGCTTGAGCTGCTCAGGCAGGTGCGCATTCCCGAGCCTGAGCGGCGGCTTGTCCAATATCCGCACGAATTGTCGGGCGGGATGCGCCAGCGGGTCGTGATTGCCATGGCGCTGGCTTGTGAGCCGCGCTTGCTGATTGCGGATGAGCCGACCACGGCGCTGGATGTGACCATTCAGGCCGAGATTCTGGCGCTGATGGACCGCCTCAAGCGCGAGACGGGCACCGCTGTGATGTTTATCACCCATGATATGGCCGTGGTGGCGCAGATGGCGGACCGTGTTGTTGTGATGTTTCGCGGCAAGAAGGTCGAGGAGGGCGCGGTTGAGGATATTTTCGAGCGCCCGCAGCACAATTATACCAAGGCGCTTCTGGCGGCTGTGCCTAAGCTGGGCGAGATGCGGGGCAAGGCCTATCCCGAGCCGATGAAGCTCTTGGGCAAGACCGACCAGAATCTCGACCCGATCAAGGGCAGTGACGATGTTTTGCTGGAGGTGAAGCACCTCACCACGCGGTTTCCTGTCAAGGGCGGCTTCTTTCGCCGCACTGTCGCCAATGTTCATGCGGTGGAGGATATTTCATTCACGATCAACAAGGGGCGCACGCTGAGTCTTGTGGGGGAAAGCGGCTGTGGCAAATCCACCGCCGGGCGCTCGCTGTTGCGGCTGGTGGAGCCGCAATCGGGCGAGGTCCATCTGGACGGCAAGGATATCATGGCGCTGGGCAGCGATGATCTGCGCGCCGCCCGTCTGGATATGCAGATGATTTTTCAGGACCCGTTTGCCAGCCTGAACCCGCAGATGAACCTGATGAGCCAGGTGGCGGAGCCTTTGCAAAACTACGGGGTGGCCAAGGGGCAGGCGCTTCAGGACCGGATTGCGGCGCTGTTTGACCGTGTCGAGCTGCCGCGCTCTTTTTTGCGGCGCTTTCCGCATGAGCTTTCGGGCGGGCAGCGCCAGCGCGTCGCCATTGCGCGGGCTTTGGCGCTGAACCCCAAGCTGATTGTGGCCGATGAGGCCGTCAGCGCGCTTGATGTGAGCGTGCAGGCGCAGGTGCTCAACCTGATGATGGAATTGCAGGCCGAGCTGGGGCTGTCTTATCTCTTCATCAGCCATGATATGGCGGTGGTGGAGCGGGTGAGCCATGATGTGGGGGTGATGTATCTGGGGCGGATTGTGGAGATGGGACCGCGCGCGGCGGTGTTTGAGAACCCCCAGCACCCCTACACGCAGGCCCTGATGAAGGCGGTGCCGATCGCCGATCCGCGCCGGCGCAAGGACGAGCGCGAGCTGAATTTCAAGCCGATCCCCTCGCCGATCCACCCTGTGGGCTATGAGGCGGCACCGAGCGCCTATCGGGAAGTCAGCCCGGGGCATTTTATCTTGACCACGGACAGCGGGTATTGAGAGGGGGATCGCCTGCTGGCGCAGGCGACCCGGTGGGGGCCAGCCCCCACACACAGGTTTTAGTGGGGGCCAGCCCCCACACCCCCGGAATATTTCTGGAAAGAAAAAGGGGGGCGCGCGGTGGGTGTGTTTGAGCTGGGTGTTTTGGGTTGGAGGCGGGTGTTGGCGGCGTGAGAGCGCGGTTTGGCGGGTTTACAGAAGAGGCTTGGGAGACGGGCATGACAGGTTTGACGCCATTTGAAATCATGGAGAAGCTGGTCAGCTTTCCGACTGTGAGCCGCGCGCCGAACACCGATCTGATTGATTGGGTGGAGGGCTATCTGGCAGGCCACGGGATTGTGAGCCATCGCCATTGGCGCGACGGGGGGCGCACCCATTGTGCTTTGTTTGCCCATGTCGGCCCCGAGGTTGCGGGGGGTGTTGTGCTCTCGGGCCATACGGATGTTGTGCCTGTGGACGGGCAGCCCTGGACATCTGACCCCTATACTGTGACCGAGCGGGACGGGAAGTATTACGGGCGCGGGACCTGTGACATGAAGGGTTTTGATGCGCTGGCGATCTGGGCTTTGGTGGAGGCCAAGCGGCGCGGAGTGGCGCGGCCTTTGCAGATTGCGCTGAGTTATGACGAGGAGGTCGGCTGCACCGGCGCGCCGGCGATGATTGAGGCGATGCAAAGGGTTTTGCCCAAGGCCGCGCTCGCCATCATTGGCGAGCCGAGCCTTATGAAATGTGTCAATGGCCACAAGGGCGGGGTCGGGATTGCGACCCATGTTGTGGGCTTTGAGGTGCATTCTTCCATCATGCACCGGGGGGTGAGTGCTGTGATGGAGGCGGCCAAGCTTCTGGACTGGGCCAATAGGGCCAATGCCGAGGCGATGGCGGCCGCGCCCACAGCGCTGGCGGCGATGTTTGATCCGCCCTGGACCAACGCCCATGTCGGCACGATCGAGGGCGGCACGGCCAATAACATCACCGCCAAGGACTGCCGGTTTGTCATGGGGTTTCGGGTTGTGCCGGGGGAGCGCAAGGAAGACTGGGTGGCGCGCTACACCGCGCGGGTGCGCGCGGTGGAGGCCGAGATGCAGGCGGTGCATCCCGAGGCGCGCATTGATCTTGTGCCGAGTTTTGATGTGCCTGCGCTTGAGCCGGAAGACAACGGCGCCGCCGAGGCACTTGTGCGCCGTCTCACCGGCGACAACGCCAGCCATGTGGTGAGCTATGGCACCGAGGCGGGGCAGTTTCAGGAGGCGGGGTATTCGGCGGTGATTTGTGGCCCCGGCAGCATCGAGCAGGCGCATCAGCCCGACGAGTTTATCGCGGTGGCCGAGTTTGAGGCGGGGCAGCGCTTTATGGAGCGTTTGCTTGAGGAGCTGGCGGCGTGACGCGGGGGATCCCTCTGGGGATGCAGGGGGCGCGCGCGCACGCCGGCGCGCTGCCGCGCGAGGCGGATGCGGTGATCATCGGCGGCGGGATCATCGGGATTTGTGCCGCCTATTACCTTGCCAAGCTCGGCCTCAAGCCGCTTGTGCTGGAAAAGGGGCGGGTTGCCGCCGAGCAGAGCGGGCGCAACTGGGGCTGGATCCGCAAGACGGGGCGCGATTATGCCGAGCTGCCGATTGTGATCGAGGCGCAGGCGCGCTGGGAAGAGCTGGCGGCGGAGTGCGACGACTTTGGCCTGAGGCGCGCGGGCGTGACCTTTCTGCCCAAGAGTGCTGCGCAACTGGCGAAATATGAGGCATGGCAGCGCGAATTTGGCGCGGCGGCGGGCACGGTGATGCTGAGCCGGGCCGAGGTGGCGGCGCTGTTGCCCGACGCGCAAGACCCCTGGGGCGGGGCCATGCACACGCCAAGCGACATGGTGGCGGAGCCGTTTGAGGCGGTGCCGGCGATTGCGCGGGCTGCCGTGCGCGCGGGGGCCATGATCTGCGAGGGTGTCGCTGTGCGCGGCCTGTTGCGCGGCGCTGGCGCTGTGAGCGGGGTGGCGACCGAGGCGGGGGGGGTGCTGTTTCTTATACACATCTCCGAGGCCACGAGAACGGACTAGATATCGTATGGCGTCTTCTGCTTGAAAAAAAAAACAACAATATGCAACTCAGCC